>CAJBCV010000504.1 GCA_903951635.1 uncultured Planctomycetaceae bacterium | reverse complement strand
GGGCCTCTGCCCGAGTCTGGCTGTTTAACTACCTTTTCCGTGGCTGCGCTGACGGAGGCCGAGTGAAGGGCGAGCTGGAGTTGTTTGAGGAGGCCGTCGAGCTTTCTGCCGGCCTCGCTCGCAGCCGCTTCCTCGCAAGCCGCTGTCGCTGGAAACCCGCGCTCCGGGCTCGGGTGGAGCGGATGCTCGACGAGCACGATCGAGCCGGCAGTTTCCTCGAGGAGCCGGCACCTGAGCAGCTTTCCAGCGCGGGCTCAGGACGAACGCCGGGTGCCGCGTTCACGGCAGCGACCGAGAGGAGAAGTCGCCGCCGCGCCCCGGTGGTTCTCGAAGCGCCGCGTGTGGCGGGCGATCTCGGGAGCCTGGGATCGATGCGCGTCGTGCGCCGTCTCCCCGACGCGCCCTTCGGGCCGGTGTTCGAGGGTATTGACGGCCGCACTGATCGCCCCGTGCTCGTCCGGGCCCTTGCCGCCAAGTGTGCCCGGGAGCCGAGCGTGCGGAAGCGGTTTCTCGGGGCGGCGCGGACGCTCGCCATGATTCGGCATCCGTCCCTCCTCTCGATTCGAGAAGTGAAGGAGCGGCCGGTGCCCTACGTGGTCGCCAAGCAGCCCGCGGGCGAGCCCCTCGCCGATCGGCTTGCCCGAGGCGAGCGGTTTCCCCCGGCGACGGCCCTGCGTCTTGGCGCACAGCTCGCGGAGGCGCTGGCGCTCGTTCACGAGCAGGGCCTGGTCCACCGTCGGCTGTCGCCGGCGACGGTCTACGTGTCAGCCGGCCGTGAGCCGGAGCGAGCGGTGATCGTCGACGTCGGTCTCGCCCAGGCGGTCGAGGCGGAGGCCGATCCGCTGGCCCTCCTGCCGGGCCCCTGGCCAGACTTCCTCGCTCCGGAGCAGGCCGCCGGCGACCGGCTCGACAGGTGGGATCATCGTCCCGATCTGTTTGCCCTCGGGAGCGTCTTGGTCGCGATGGTGACGGGGCATTCCCCGTTTGCCGCGGTGACAGGCGAGGGGGCGCTTCGCCGGGTGAGCGACGGAGCGGCGCGGAAGTTCGAGTCGATCCCCAGCCCCTTCGCGGCGGTCGTGGCAGCGCTCCACCAAGCTGAACCGGACAGACGGCCCCAGTCGGGGCTCGCCGTGGCAAAGCTCCTCAACGAGGCGGCCGCCAAGCTTTGCTGACCCGCTCCCAGGGTGGCCAGGAGCGACACTCAGCAGCGCGCGCTCGTCACCGGGCGGGAAGTGGAGATAAGGGAAGATCGGCGAACGTGCCTTCAATTGGTTCGGCGGTCGCCGCCAGTCGCCGCTGGGCGTGGATTTCGGCGTCGGTCCTCGTCCAGAGGCGAACGTTGCCGTCGGCGGAGGCGGAGGCGAGATCCTGGCCGTCGGTCGAGAACGCGAGACCGAGGACGGCACCGCGATGCCCGCGGAGCGTGAGCAGCGGCGTGCCGGTGTCGGCCTCCCAGAGCCGCACGGTCCGATCGGACCCGCCGGTGGCGATCCGCGTGCCGTCAGGGCTGAAGCGGACTGCATGAACGGCGGAGAGATGCCCCGCGAGCCGGTGGATATGGACTTTGTCGGCGACGCTCCAGAGGTGGCAGACGCTGTTTGGCGTCACGGTCACCAGTCGCTTCGACATCGGGTCGAAGGCGAGATTGGTCACGCTCTTGCCGTCGGCTTGGAGTGAGCCCGCGGGGGCACCACTGCGGGGGTGAACGAGGCAGGTGCGTCCCCCTTCGCAGCCGAGGGCGAGAAGGGCTCCGTCGGGGCTGAAGGCGATCGACCGGACGGGCTCCGTGACGCTATCGAGCAGCTTCGGATCGCCCTCGCCTTCGACCTCCCAGAGCCGGGCCGTGCCGCTCTGCTCGAGGGTGGCCACGTGCCGGCCATCGGGGGAGAAGCGGATGGCGACGACGCCGGAGGAGTGTCCGGGGAGGGTTTTTCGCAGGGCGCCGGTGGCGGCGTCCCAGAGGCGGCCGTCGCCGTCGGTCGATCCGCTGGCGACGAGCTTCCCGTCGGCGCTGAAGTCGAGCGACACCACCTGTCGCGCGTGGCCGCGGAGGGTGTGCCGGGTGCTGCCGTCGCTCGTGTCATGGAGGATCACGAGGTCGTCGTCAGCGCCGACGGCCACGACTCGGCCGTCCGGGCTCAGGGCGGCCGCGCGGATCGGCTCGCGGCGGGGGCCGAAGCGGAGGATAAACGTGGTCGTGTCGGCATCCCACAGCCGGGCCGAACCGTCGCGCGACCAGCTCACCATCCGCGGGCTGTCGGGGAGGAAGGTGAGGCCGTCGACTTCCCTGTCGTGGCCGCGCATCACGCCTGGCCCATCGGAGAGACCGCCATCCCAGACGAGGGCCGTGCCGTCGCGGGAGCCGGAGAGGATCGTACGGCCGTCGGCGGCCCAGGCGATCGATTCGATCCGGCTGAGATGCCCCTTGAGGGTTCTCGTCCGCTCGCCGGTGTCCGTCCACCAGCGCCGGATCGTTCGATCGGAGGAGGCGGTCGCGAGTTGCTTGCCGTCGGGGCTGAAAGCGAGATCGATGACGTTGGCGTCGTGCTCCCCCAAGATCGCGACGCGGCGGCCATCGGCGGTGTCCCAGACGATCGCGTCGTCGTCGTGGGAGGCACTCGCCAGTCGGCGGCCGTCGGAGCTGAAGCAAAATCGCGTGATGTGGCTGGAATGCCCCTCGATCAGGGTCGACGTCCGCGTGACGGTGTTCCAGAGGCGAAGCGCGTGGCCAGGCGCCGCGCAGGCCAGGAGCGAGCCATCGGGGCTGAAGGCCACGCACTCCGAGGCATCGCTTCCGCAGAAAAAACTCTCGATCCGGGTGCCGTCTCCGCTCTCGAAGACCGCGGCAGTGCCGTCGGCGGAGGCCGTGGCGACGAAGCGCCCGTCGGGAGCAAGAGCCAATGCGGTGATTCGTTTGTCGTGCGCGCGGATGACGAAAGGATTCGTGCCTCCGGCCATGAAGATCCGCACGGTGCCGTCGGTGCAGCCCGCGGCCAAGCGGTCACCGCTGTCGTCATAGGCGATGTCGACGACTTTGTGTCCGCCGCAGGTGAGCGGGGGCCCGAGCGCCGCTCCGCTCTCGACATCCCAGGTCCGCACGAAGCCGTCGCGGCTGGCCGTGGCGAAGCGGCGGCCGTCGGGATGAAAACGCACCCGAGTAACGCGATCGCCATGGGGGAGCGTCGCGATCAGTTCCCCGGCATCGGACCAGAGCCGGGCGATTCCCGCGTCGTCGCCGGTCACGCACCGCTTCCCGTCGGGGCTGATCGCGACGGTCCAGACCGGCGCGAGGCTGCCGGAGGGGGATTCGCCCGCGAGCGTGGCGATCGGTTGCTCGATAGCCGGCCGGAGGCAGCGGAGTTCGATCGGCAGGTCGAGATCGGAATCGCCCGAAGGCTCGTCCTCCTGCCGGGGAGGAGCGAGGAGGGCGGCGGTCTGATCCAGCAGCTCCCTTGAGAGCGCGACATGGGGCAATTCGGCGGCGCCTGCGAGGTGACGGACGTTTGCCACGTAGGCCTGCCGTTGGGCACGCCTCGCTTCCTCGGTCGCTCGCGCCGCCGCCGTGTTGGCTCGGGTCTTCTCGTGATGCAGCCGAGCGGAAAACAGGGTGATGCCGATCGTGGCGGCGAGGAGCGAGAGGAGCATGACGCCTCCGGCCGCTGTAGCGGCGGCGTGCTTCCTCGCGAAATAGGCGATAGAGTCGGCCAGGCGGCTGGAGGTGGGGGCGATCGTTTTGCCGGCGAGGTGGCGGCGGAGGTCGGCGGCGAGTTCGGTGGCGCTCGAGTAGCGCCAGCGCTTTTCCTTCTGGAGGCATTTGGCGACGATCGCCCGCACTTGCCGGTCGATGTCGCGATCTCCGCGCGGCAGCGGCTCCGGCGGCTCCGTGCGGAGGATCCTGGAAACTTCGAGCCGCGGCAGGTTGGCGACGGCGTGGGGCAGGCGGCCGGTGAGCAGCTCTTGGAGGACGACGCCGAGGGAGTAGACATCGGTGCGGACATCGACGGCGGAGGAAACGCCTTCAGCCTGCTCCGGGCTCATGTACGCGGAGGTGCCCGGGATGCGACCGGGATCGGTGTGAAACGAGCCGGGCACGGTCGCGCCGTGCTTCTCGCGACCGGCGTTGAAATCGATCACCTTCGGGCGGCTTTCGGGATCGACGAGAATGTTTCCCGGCTTGAGGTCGCGGTGCAGGACGCCCTGCAGGTGTGCATGGCTGATGGCTTCGCAGACCTCGAGGAAAATCTCCAGCCGTCGCCGCGTGGGGAGGGCGAGGTCACTGGCGTACTTCGTGATCGGCTTCGCGTCCTTGACATACTCCAGGATAATGGCGGGGGTGCGTCTGCCGCGGACGACGCAGGTACCGGTGCCGTGAACTCTGACGATCGCCTCGTGGTCGAGGTTGCCGAGCAGATCGGCCTCATACTCGAAGCGGCGTTTGGCCTCGGGGTCATGGGAAAAAAGGCTCATCACCTTGACGGCGAAGGTGGCCGGGGGCGTCGCCCGATGGCCCTCGTAGACCACGCCCGTTCCTCCCTTGCCGATCAGGCGGATGAGCTGGATGTCGCCGACGTCGCTGGTGACGACTGTCCCGAGGGAGGGCAGCGGCCGCTCCAAATCGCCCGAATCGTCGCGATCCGACGCGTTGTGAGGGGCAGTCGAGCCGGGCATGGGGTGAGCCTCGCGCCAGGGACTTCAGTCGATGAGCGGCCGCGGGTGGGAAGCCCCCCCGGGCATGCCCGGAAGTATAGCGGCCGCAGATCATCTCGCAGTCATGGATTTCAGCTTTAAGAAATCCGTGGCGAAGTCTGAGAACAAACCACGCGATCTCTCCTGGAGAGATTTCTCGGTGAGGGCGATCGCGTTGGCACGGTGGCCGGCGATCGCCTTGGGTCTGGCAATGGTTGCCCGACAGTGTTCGTTCTTCTCTGTCAAAGGATTCCCTTTATGTTTCTTCAAGTGATGTCCCGGCGGGTGCTCGGACTCGTTCTCATGGTTCTGGCGGGCATGCTCGGCGCGGGTTCGGCCGAAGCCCAAGATATTCGCTACTTTGTCAAGCAGAGCACGGGGCTGTTCGAGATCACTGCGACGGCAACCGGCGGCAGGTTCGTTATCGCCCCCACCGGTGAGAGGATCGTGGTCAACAAGGTATCGCTTCCGGTGCAGGGCCGCACGGATCGTGTTTCTCGGGGCGAGACCGTGGTGACGCAGGTTCGCGGGAGCGGGGTGGCTGCCGTGCGGGTAGCGTTCACGCCGCCGAGCCGAGTGACGCAGACGATCTTCTTCGACCCGGTGGCCCGGCTGCCGCTGATCGACACCAAGAATGTGTTGCCAGATCCAAACTTCGACAACCTCGTCGTCACCGTGACGCAGAACGGAAGGACCATCTCGCGACGGCTGCCGATCGGCAGGCGTTGATCGATTGATCCCTGCAGCCCGAGGACGGGCGGCCTTCCAAGGCTGCCCGTCCTGCTGCCGGGCGTATTGTCTCCCGAATGATTTCCTGACCCGCGATCTGCCCCGAGGAGCTCGACCGATGCGTTGCCAGTCCCGCCGCCGTGCGTTCACGCTCGTCGAGGTGCTGGTGTCCATCGCGATCATCGGCGTCCTAATCGGCCTGCTCCTGCCGGCAGTGTCGGCCGCACGGGAGAGCGCCAGGGTCATGGCCTGTCGCAATAATTCCCGCCAACTGGGGCTGGCGCTGCATTCCATCGTGACCCGCACCGGTAAGATGCCTGGCAACCAACCGGTTCCCTGGACCGTCGAGGCGATTCGGTTGATCGATCCGGCCCTCCTACCGCCGGGCTCCGCTGCCGACCACGACACCGCCTGGGATCTCATGCCCGCAGCCAACGCAAGCGTGTCGACCTTCCTCTGCCCCAGTGGGCCACCCGTGCCGGGCGAACCGCGCGGGATCTCCAACCACGCCTTCAACCATCTCCTCCCCGGCCTCCGTCCGTCCGCCGTCGCCGACGGCCTTGCCCACACGCTCCTGACAGCCGAGATCCCCTCCTCGTCGGCGACTCCCTGGACATGGGGCCCGCTGGCCGACGACCTGAACATCGGCTCGGCCCACCATCGCCTCGTCAACGTCTCGCTCGCCGACGGATCGTCCCGCGGCCTGATCCTGCCGATCGACGCGGTGGTGCTCAGCAATCTCCTCAACCCGTCCGACGGCAGCACCTCGACGCTCGACTGATGTCCTGCCGGGCCCCCGGGCGCGTTCCAGTTCACGGGGAGTAGTCCGGCCCACCGCCCGCCGGCCGCCTGCCGATTAGCAAATGAGCCGCTCATGGGCCTGATTTCAGCTGTTCGGGCGGCCATGCCCCAGTCTGCGATCCCGGCGGGCCGCGGCCTGCCTCCAGCGCGTCTGTGAATCGCCATGTCCAGCGGCTCTGGTGCCGAGGCGGGCACGCATGGCTCGCGGTTCCCCCGTCGGATCATCGCTCGCCTTGTCGCAAGTCTCTTTGCAGTAATGGGTTGCGCGTGTTCAAAAAACTTTTGGCGAAAGTTGGCCGCAAACGGCGCGAAAACCGGTAGATGCCCTGTCGGCAGATGCCGCTCGCCGCGGCACCGTGCATAGCGATCGCCCTCCCACTAGAGAAAGCGTCCAGCCATGAAGAAGAAACCTCACGCAATCCCTCGCCGAAAATGGCTCGCCGATGCAGCCCGTCCAACGGCTGCAAGCCTCGCTATCGGCGCGGCCCTGTCGGTGGTGGGAGGTACGCCTGCCGAGGCCGGGCAGGTTCGTACTGCGTTCAGAGATGCCTCGCCTCTCTTGAGAGACCCGAAGGCTGCCGTAAAAAATGGTGGAAAAATCAAACTTGAGATCACGCTCTGGGACGGAAAAAGAGGGATCCCAAACCAGACAATTGAGTTCTATGTCTATTACGGGAATGACAATCCAGTCTATGTCGACAAGGCAAGAACAAACAAAAATGGGTACGCCAGCGTGATGGCGACGATCCGCGACCCACGTTTTCCGATTCCGAAGAAGCAGACCTTTACCACGGTGGATTGGCTGCCGTTCAATGTACCAAATCGCCAGTACGGCCCTGCGAAGAACAACGTTCTGGGGACTGGGTTTAGGGTAGTGCCGTGAGTGCGAGCATCAGGCTCCGGTCCGAGATCGCAAGCCCGTAGAGCCAAGCCTTTAATGGGGCGAAGCTCTCGTTAGCATCCATCTATTGCGCCGTTTGGTGTTTCTAAATAAGGACTGTTGGAATGAAATCGACCTCTACGTCAGTGGCATCGCCTGGCGGTGACCCCGCTCGCGACAATCTGTCTGCTGTCGAGACAATGGCTGCGCACGAATTCTCGCTGATTGGCAACAGAATGACATGGTTTGCAATCTCGCAATCATTTCTGTTTAGCACATATGTAACCATCGCGACGGATCCGTCGCGACTGCAATTGATCGACCCAACAAAAACTGAGCAAGTTCCGGGTAAGTTCACCACAATGTTAATGTTGTTGTGTATACCGATTGTCGGGATGCTGTTCGCATTCACTGCGTGGCTAGGTGTTTGCGCAGCCGGGAGGGTGTTGAACAAACTCATGGAATGCCGCGGAGAGTGTCTTAAGAAAATCAATAGTTCGGTTGCCGAACAAAACATCTTGATTCCAGTGATTGGATCGGAAGAAGATCGGAGGGGGCTCGGGTTGTCGAGTACCGTAATGCACGGTGATATGCCGATGTTAGCGCTTCCGTTGGGCATGATGCTAATATGGCTGTTTTGTCTCGGTATTCGATTTGATTGGTCCCAGATTGGAGAGTCAATCAAAGCACTTGGGCCGACGTAGCGTTAGGAGAGGTCGACTAGTGGCCTGCCTTAGAAACGCTCTCCAGTCGGTATTTAGCTCTGTGCCCCGAAGGAGGCGGCGGCTTTCGATAACTTCCAAACGACGGTGGAACGGGGAGGCGGTTCGAAGAGAAGTGCGCCTCCCTCACTGCACCGTCCCATGGATCGTCCCCGTGACGGCGGAGCCGTCTTCGGCGTCGATGTCCCAGGTGAGGCTGTAGCCCCTTGTTGATCCGAACCCGTCGATGTCGAGCGTGAGAATCGTGCCGTCGGCGGAGAGGGTCGCGGAGGTCACGGTGCGGTCGCGCTCGTCGACGTGCGGCGAGCCGTAGTCGGCCGACCGGCGGATCGTCCAGGTTTTCACACGGAAGTTGCCGGGGTTGGTCGCGGTTTCGCGGCTGAGTTTGTCGGGGAACGTGAGGACGAGCTTGCCAGGCTCCGCATGGAGCTGCGTCGGCACGAGGAGCGGCTTCTCTGTGCGACGGAGCCGGAAGAGGCCGCCAGGTTCGGTGCGGTTGCCCGCCCACGCAAACAGGCCGCAGGCGTAGAGCTGGCCGTCGCCCGGATTGAACCGGCCACGCATCACGCCGGTCGGCAGATCGGGGATCGGCAGGGCGAGCATTCCGCCTTGGAGCACACGCTTTGCGGGGTCGCGCGGGTCGGCCACCGGCTCGGTGAGCACCAGATGGACGCGGCCTTCCCCATAGGAAAGCTCGAGGAGATGCCCGGAAAGCGCGGACCAGGTGTCGGCCGGCACGCGGAGGAGCTCCGCCGGTGAGCGGTCGAAGGCGTTGGTGATCCAGATCGCCGGCGGCTCCATCGCCTCGTCGCGGGCGTCGGTGATGTCGTGATAGCCGTACATGTTGCCGTAGAAGCCGCCGGAGCGGACATGGTTGATCCGGTTCTTCGGATTCCAGTGCCCCTCCTGATCAGTCACCCAAAACGTGCCGTCGGGCTCAACACACACCCCATTGGCCGCCCGGAAGCCACGGGCCACGATCTCCGTCGTCGCCCCGTCGGGCGAGACTTTCAGGAGCGTGCCATGGTGGGGCACGACGGCCGGAAGGGCGTGGCGGGCGGACTTTGCGTAGTAGAGATTGCCGGCGGCGTCGGTCTCGAGGCCCATCGCAAACTCATGGAAATGCTCGGTCACCTGGTGATCGTCGTTGACCGTGTCGTAGCGGTCGATCTGCCCGTCGTCGTCGAGGTCGACAAGCCGCACG
>CAJBCV010000503.1 GCA_903951635.1 uncultured Planctomycetaceae bacterium | reverse complement strand
GGCCGCCGGGCCCCGGGAATGCGGAAGGGGCGCCTGGAAAGCCAGGGGCGCCGGGAAAGCCAGGGGAGCCGGGAAAGCCGGGGGCGCCAGGGAAGCCGGCGGCACCCTGGGCCTGCGCCGCGGCAGCACCGAGGGCACCAAGGAGGCGGAGCACACCGGGATCGGCGTTGATGCGGAGCTCGATGCCGTCGCTGAGCGCACTGACGTCGGCGCGGAGGTTTCCGTCCTCACCGACGGCATCGGCCAGCGACGAGGTGGCGGGAGATGCCTTCGCCACCAGCGGCCACAACCGGGCGAGATCCAGTCGCGCCGAAAGGGGCGACGAGTCCGAGCGACTGGCCGCTCCCCCCGTCATCGCCTTCATCGGCGCGACATCGGCGCAACCAATGCCGAAAATCATCGCGCCATCAGTCCCCAACGCCCGGACCGGATACTTCGTCGGCCCGCCCAGCGTTGATTGGTTTGCCGCGGGGAGCGTGACCGACACGATTCCGTCAGCGTCCTTGGTGACGCCGTTACCCTGAAGCGCGAGCGCCATGATGTCGTGCCATGCAGCGACATAGTCTTTGGCCCCGTCGTAGGCCATCCGCGACACGATCTGCAGTTCTCCTGAGTCGTCCACGCCGAGACTGATTTCCTGCTCGTAGTGTTCGACGGCGATCAATCTTTGGACCTCTTTATCGCACCGATCAATCGCCTGTTCGATCTCCTCTACCCCCTTCTTCCCTCGATTCTTTTCCACCGTGGCGCGCATCGTGCGGATCGAAGCGCCATAATTCAATTCCAAGGCATCGCGGATCAAACGGGATGCGGGAAGCGACACTCCCGCCCACCCAAACGTCGCCTCCTCGCCTGGACCAGCAAACGTCGGACGCAGCGATCCGTACGCGGCGAATGTTTCGGCCATCGGAGTCCCGCTGCGGGCTCTCAGTGCGAGAGCGACACTCAGGGATTTCGTCGTCGGATCGATCGTCGCCTCGAAGCTCGATCGATCGGTGTCGAGCGTGAGCCGCTCCACCATCGCGCGAATTATCTTCATCGTCTCATCCCAGCCGCGCTGCGCCTCCTCGGGGAGATTCGGCGGAATGGGCACCATCGACAGCATCGCGTCGAACTGGGCGAACCCCGCCCGGCGCACCTCCTCGGAGATCGCCGTGTTGAACGATTCCACCGCCACATCGCTGACGACGACCGGCGCCGGCGGATCGGCCGCGGCGCTGCGGACGAGATCCGCATCGTCGGAAAGAAGGAAATAGCCTTCCCCCGGTTTGGCAAACACTCCCTTTCCAAGCATGGCGATCTCGTAGGAGCGCCCCTTCGGGGTCATCTTCGCGGGGAAAACGGTCTCGAGCGTCTTCTGGAATCGTTCCTTCCCCTGCACCGGCACGGCGACGAGCGTTCCGGCCGGCTGTCCCTGCTCGTCGACATGGATCGTGACAACGATCGGCTTGCCGATATCGAAGCCATCGAGCGGCTTGCCGCCGGTGAGCGCGACGAAGAATCCGGGAACGGCACCGGCGAGCGCCTGCTGCTTGAGGACATCGGCCAGGAAGACGCTGTCATCGACGAGCGCCTTGTAGCTGCGGAAGACCATCCGCGAGCCGACCGGCTTCGCGACGGATTCATTGGCGGCCCCCTTGGCGGCTCCCCCTTTGCGCACCCAGTCGCGGTCTTTCTTTGAGAGCTCCTTGAGGGGGATCTTCGTCTCCTTGCCCCCCTTCAAGCGGAGGTGCACCTGCCCCTCTTCGAGCTTGAGAAACTCAGCCTCCCTCGAGAACTTTCCGGTGATGTCGGTCCAGGTGCGCGTCTCCCCCGCGGCCGCGGGCGGCTTCGCGGCAGGCTCCTGGGCCAGCAGCGCCCCCCCGATCGACAGGCCGGCAGCCGCGACCGTGAGAAGAGTCGCCATGCGGATCATCCGGGCACCGCAGCGGATCGTTCGTCGCGTCGTCATCGAACGGTTCTCCCTGTGCGTTTCGGCTCCACCCTGCCGGACGTTATCCCTCGCGCTCGGGCCCTGTCAACGCGCTGCCTGCCCCTCTGCCGGGCGCAAGGCAGCCCGAGCATGGAGGGCGCTGCCTGTCACGGGGCCATTCTTCCTCGCTCCCTTCCAATCCGCACCGTGTTTGCCGACCCCTCTCGGTGAGGGTATGTTCCCGGCATGAGTGCGGACGGCGACACACGGCGCGACGGGTTTTTCGGCTGGCTCTTCGCCATGCTGGCGACGATGTCGCTCCTCCCCCTCGGCTTCACCTCCACGAGCACACCATCCTCGGCCACGCCAAAAGTTGCGGAGGAGAGCGACGCAGCGGGCGACAACGCGACCGACGCCTACGACGCCGCGGAATCGACCAGCCTCGACGACGCCATCCTCCAATCTCTCGGGCTGCCAAAGTCGGTGAAGCCCGTGAAGCCAGCGGCTGACAGCAAGGGCAAGGCTAAGACCAAAGGGAAAGGGAAAGGGAAGGGGAAGGGGAAGGGGAAGGGTAGCGACGAACGCCAGCGTCATGATCCGCCAGCCCCGGATCCCCTCCCGGCCATCGCAGAGATGAAAAACGTCTCGATCGAGCCGCTCATCCTCTGCGTGGCCGATCCGGAGACATCGGCCGTCGGCTTCCGCTTCGATCTCCAAATCGACGCCCTCCAGAAGGCGCTCGGGGCCCACAGCTACGCCCTCGATCGCTGGAGCCTGCCGTGGTTGGACGAAAAAACCAGCCTGGGAAAGCCCGGGCTGCTCGTCTTCCGGAAGTCGGAGACGCGAGGCGAAGCGCAGAACCTGATCCTCGTCTACCTCGTCGGCGAATGGATCACGTCCGGAATCGACCGGGAGGCCTTCCACGCGGCCCTCCGGCACATCAAGCGACTCGAGGCGAACGCAAAGGACGCCGCACCCACCAAGCATCTCCCGATCCTCGGGCCGGTATTCTCCGGCACGGTCGATTCGCTCGGCCTGGCGCTCCAGCACGACGCGACGATCTGGCCGAAGCGGGATCCCGTGATCCTCAACTACAGTGCCATGAAGGTCGATCTGCAGAGGCTCAGAGACCTCGCCGGCAGACCCAACCTCCCCTACGGCGAGACGGTCCTCAGCACATCGGCGATGTGGGACGGGGTCTCGGCCTATCTCGAGCGGATCTACGGGAAGAAACCGAAGGTCGCCTGGCTCAGCGAGACAGGCACGCTGTTCGGCGTGAAGCGGCCGCCGCGCCAGTCCAACGAGGAGGAACAAAAGAAAGGCCCAAACTTCGACCGCACCTATTACCCCTTCCCCACCGGGATCTCCAAGGTACGCGACGCGTATGCGAATACCACCAGCGGCGAGAGCAAGCAGAAGCTTCCAGTCGGCGCCACCGATGGCACGATCCTCCGGTTTCCCTCGCTGGACAAAAAGGCCATCGACGTCCTGCCCCGGTTCGATCCCGGCATGCAGGGCCCGTATGCGGAGCTGGCCCTCCGCCAGATTCTCCTCGACATCGCCCGCAACGATTACGACGTCGTCGGCATCACCGCCACCGATCACCGCGACCGGGTGTTCCTCGCCCAACAGGTCCGGCGCTACGCCCCCCGAGCGCAGCTCGTCCTCCTCGGGGGGGATCTGGCCCACGAGCATCCCGACTACCGGCAGGCGCTGCGGGGCACGATCGTCGCCTCCACCTACCCGATGTTCCCCACGAACCAACAATGGTCGTTTCGGGAGAATGCCGAAGCACGGTACGTCTTCGCAAACCTGACGGGCTACGCCCTCTTCAATGCCGTGTCATGCGCCAGAGCGATTCAGCAGGATCCGAACGCTTTCGACGGGGGCCACGCGACTCTCACCGTCAAAGAGAAGAGGAAGGAGAAACACAAGGAGAAGGATGAAAAACCGATCCCGTTCGTTGAATACGGACCGCCACACGATGACGGGACGAGTGAGGAGGCGAGACAACCCCAATCCCCCCCGCTTTGGATCTCCGTCCTCGGCGATCAGGGCGCCTGGCCCGTGCAGAGCACGAAGTTGTCGTGCGATCGAACCCCCTCGCTC
>CAJBCV010000502.1 GCA_903951635.1 uncultured Planctomycetaceae bacterium | reverse complement strand
GGCCTGCCACTCCTCCCCGAACGACTCGCTGCGGAACCGGCCATCGGCGAGGAGCCGGACGCGGGCCTGTACCGGGCGCGGCCGGTAGCGCGTCGGATCGAGCTTGCCACCGAGCGTCGTGAACACCGTCCCCCCGACCCCCGCCTTGAAGGCCGCTTCGACCGCTGGAGCATCGACGATCGGCGCGAGAAGACGCCCGCGGTATCCGGCGTCGAGGAGGGCGCCGACGACCGCATTGGAGTCGCCGGAGGCACCGGAGCTCGTGGCGTCGGCGGCGTCGACGAGGCCGAGCGTGCCGCCGCCGGTGTGGGCGGTGACGAGTTTCACCGTCTCCTCGAGCGACGAGAGCGGCACCGTCATCTTCTCGTGGTGCTCCCAGAAAGTTCGGGCCAGTTCGAGCGCTCCGCGCTCGGCCAGGGGGGCGTCGCCATCGGTGACGACGAAGGCATAGGTCTGCAGGCTCGGCACGTCGGTGAAGGGATTGCCGATGAACATCCCCGCCGACAGGCCCCCCGGGCCGGTCTCGATCTCCTTGGCCCGCTCGATCACCCGGCCGAAGAGCCCCGTCTCGGTGATCAATTCATCCCCGCGGACGAGCGCCGGCACCGGTACGACCGCCGTCACCGGCTTCACGCCCTCGGTGAGGATCCGCAGCAGCAGCCGGGCGGCCCGTGACCCTGTCTGGAAGAAGTCGACATGGGGATAGGTGTGGTAGGCGACGATCCCAGAGGCGTGCTTCACCATCCGCTCGGTGAGGATCCCGTGAAGATCGAGCGAGAGGACGATCGGGATCTCCTCGCCGAGGATCTTTCGCGCCTCCTCGAGGAGCTTCCCCTCCGGATCCCACTCGGCCGGGCCAGCCATCGCGCCATGCATGCAAAAGATCACGCCGTCGGCCGGCGGCGCCTGGCGGAGGGCGTCGAGAAACTCTCCCTCGATCCGGCTCCAAGCCTCCGGGGCGAGCGGCCCGCCGGAGGTGATGAAGCAGGCGCCGTAGGTCGGCACCGCCTCGACGCCGGGGGTGTTGCGAAGGACGTCGAGGACGCCACCGACCTCGGTGCCGACCTTGGCGTGGTAGTCGAAGAGCGCGGCGCCGCGGCGGATGTCGAAGTCGCCGTAGGTGCTCGGGTGCGGGTTGAAGGTCGACACCTCCTGCTTGCACTCGGCGACGAGGATCCTTTGCATGGTGGGAATCCAGGGAGGCGTGTCAGCGGGCAGGGGAGAAAAAGAGAAAGTCGAGGGCGGCGGTGGTGTCGCCCAGATCAGTGTCGTGGCCGCGATCGGGACGGTGAAGGAGGAGGACGGGCCGGCCCAGGGATTTCAGCGTGCCGTGGAGCCGCAGGACGCTCTCCGGCGGGACGATATCATCCCGGCCGCCGGTCGTGAGGGCCACCGGCATCGTCAGGCCCTCGGCGTGGAACTCGGCCGAGCGCTTGCGGTATTCCTCCGGCACCTCTTCCTTCGTGCCGCCGAAACTCGCCGCGATCGCGTCGAGGAATCTCCCATAGTCGACGAGGTTCGCCGTGCCGTTGAGCGCGCAGACGCCGTCGACGAGGTCGGGATGGAGCGCGGCGAAGGTGAGGGCACCGGTGCCCCCCATCGAGCCGCCACAGACGAATACCCGCCCGATCCGGTGGCGCTCCTTGGCACTGGCGATGATCTGAACGAGATCGGCCTCCGCTTTCGGCCCCATCCACGACGTCGGGGCCCGGTAGTCGGGGGAGAGGAGGATGGCGCCGTGCCTGGCCGCCGCCTCGCGCGTGCCGCGGCACTCGTCGCGGGCCTCGCGGATGAACTGCCAGCGGTCGGCCCCATGGCCATGGAGGGCGATGAGGAGATCGTGGGGGACAGCAGGATCGAAGTCGGGGGGAAGAAGCTCGACAACGCGCTCGGTCGAGCCGTCGCAGTCGGCGGTGAACGCGAGGTCGACTGGCTCGGCGGCCGGGGCGAACGCCGCGTTCAGGGGGGCAAGCAGGAGCACGACCGTCGCCGCGAGGATCGTCCGGGATCGGGTCATGCTTAAGCCTCCGCCGTGGCCCGGGCGTGATCACGCTGAAAGCAGAGGAGCGTCGCTGCTGCGAGCACGAGGCCTGCGGCGACGTAGGCAAGCGCCGTGGCGGCGAGGAGACCGTCGATGCCGATCGATTGCTTCCACATCCCGCCGAAGAGCGCCCCAAAGCCCGACACCAGCCCGCCGAAGAGATTGAGGACCCCGACGGCCGTGGCGCGGAGGTCGGCCGGCACGACCTCGAACCCGGCGGCGAAGATGTTGCCCATGAACAGGCCACTCGAAAGCCCGAACGCGGCGGCGGCTAAACGCGTGGCGGGAAGCGTAACACCAGCGCCGATGAGGTACAGGCTGGGAGCCGAGCAGAGGAGGCTCACAACGAGCACCCACTGCCGGGCGGCGGTCGAGCGTCGATAGAGCCAGTCGGAGAGGAAGCCGCCGCCGAGGAGGCCGACGGCGGTCATCGACTGGAGATAGACAGAGGCATTCCACGCCGCATCGGCCTGGCTGAGGGCAAACTTGTCGTGAAGGAAAGTGGGAAGCCAGCCGTAGATCAGCCACAGCCCGAACACGAAGCAGGGAAAGGCGGCGCAGAGGACGAGAAACGACGGCGCCCCGAACAGGCTCCGCCCGAGGCTCGAGGGAGCCCGGGCCGAGAAGGCCGCGGAGGTCGCTTCTGCGGGCGTCTCCCGCACGCCGCGGAGAAAGAGGAAGTAGGGGACGGCGTAGGCGACCCCGAGGATCCCGAGCATGAAGAAGGCGCTGCGCCACTGGCCGGCGTCGGCCATCCGGCCGCCGAACACGCTCCCGGCGACGGTGCCGGCGATCTGGGCGGTGGTGAGGATCGCGATCGCCCGCGAGCGGAGGGCGGGGGGATGGGCGTTGGCCGTCAACGCGATCGCCGTCGGCATGAAGAGCGATTCGGAGATCCCCATGGCGCCGCGGAGGGCGAGGATGTCGGTGCCCGAGCGGGCCCAGCCGGTGGCGAGGGTGACGAGGCTCCAGACGACGAGGCTGCCGACGGCGAGGAGGCGCTTCGAGATCCGATCACCGAGGACGCCGGCGAGCGGGCAGCCGAGGGCGTAGACCCACAAGAACACCGCGCCGACATAGCCCAACTGCGCATCGGACATCGCCAGCTCGGCCTTGAGGGCCGGGAACATCGCGAACACCGCTTGGCGGTCGCAGTAGTTGAGGAAGTAAGCCCCCCACATGAACGCCAGGAGGAGCGTGGCCGCGCCGGAGGCCCGCGCCGGGGGCGAGGAAGCGTCGCGGCTGATGGCGCTTTTGGTCACGCGTGGAGGACCTCGTCGACGCCGACTTCCTGGGCGATGACGGCGACGCAGTCCCCTTGGCTCGTGAGGCACGGCGCGCGCATCGTGATCAGATATCCGTCGGACCGGGCGTGGATCGGCTCCGCTGCCCGGTCGGGGCGTTCGAGGTGGTGGATCCAGCCGATCGTGTCGCCGCGGCGCACCTTCTCGCCGAGATCGACGGCCACCTCGAAGACGCCCGACTCGGGCGCGAGGAGGTAATCGTCGCGGTGGAGAGCCTGGGTGAGGATCGCCGGCGGCAGGCCGAGGCCGGCGCGGGTCTCCTCTTTCCCTGCAAGGACGCCGCAGTGGATGAGGACGTTGCGCAGGCCCGACTGCGTGATCCGATGGACGCGGGCCGGGATCCCCTCTCCGCCCCCCATCTCGGTCGTGATCACGAGCTTCCCCTGATTCTCGGCCTCGACTGGCAACAGCCCCGTGCCGGCGATGTCGGCGTAGAGGAAGGAGAAATCGGAGTTCCAGGCGAGCATCGCCGCGAGCATCTTGCGGCGCTGCTCCTTGTCGGCGACGAGGTGCATGTGGGAGCAGGGGACAAACTCCATGCTCCGGCCGCCGGAGTGGATGTCGATGACGACGTCGCTCGCCGGGAAGAGGACGGTCGTGAGGTAGTGGGCGATCTGGCTGGTGACCGATCCTTCCGGGTGGCCGGGGAAGGCCCGGTTCATATTCATGCCATCCAGGGGCGAGAGCCGGGTGGCGGCCTTCGCGGCAGGCATGTTGAGGGATGGCACGAGGATCAGCCGCCCCGACACCTGCTCGGGCGCCACCTCATGGGCGAGACGCATGATCGCCACCTGCCCCTGGTATTCATCCCCGTGATTGCCGCCGAGGCAGAGAACGGTGGGGCCCTCCCCGCGGGCGATGACGGTCATCGGCACCATCACATTCGCCCAGCCGCCGAGGTTGTGCGAGTAGGGCACCTGAAGAAAGCCCTGCTGCTTGCCGGAGCGGGCCAGATCGATCGACGTGTGGATCATGGGAAATGAGCTCCTATCGACTACACTCCACACCGATGCCGTGCGGTCCTCGGTTTCGTGCCCCTGAGCGGGGCCGAGCCATGTTGTCGGGACGTCGCGCGGCGGATCCGCTACACCGCCGAAGAGGATACCAAGGTGATGAGGAAGCACGAACGTCGGCAGCAGGGGGGCACGAGGGGTGAGGGACCACGGATGACGAGGAGGCTGTTCGCGAGCGGCGGAGCAAGTCTTCCGGCCGCGGCGATCCTCGGGATCGCTCTCCTGGGGATGCTCGCCGGGTGTGCCAAGCCGCCGGCGCCAGAGCCGACGCTGCCTCGCGATGAATCGGCTGCTTCCGAATCCCCGCCGCCGCCGCCGGGGATGGCGACCCCGCCGACGATGCTGGAGCGGGCGGCCGAAGGTCAGCCGGTGAGCGACCCCAATGATCCTGCGCCGAGTCCGGCCGAGGCCGTGCCGGGCCCGGCCGAGCCAGCCGGAGAGGAGCCGGCCGCGCCCGAGACTCCGAAGGAGGCCCCTGCCGAGCCGAAGCCCGCGGCCCCCGCTGCCGAAGCGCCGGTGAAGGAAGCCGCCGCGCCGCCCGCGCCCCCTGCCACGGCGCCGGTTGCTGCTGCCGCCGCCGGCGGCCCGGTCGACGTGTCGGCCTTCGACACGTCGATCCGACCACAGAACGATCTCTATGAATACGTCAATGGCACGTGGCTCAAAGACACACCGATCCCGGCCGACAAGAGCAACTACGGCGCGTTCATCAAGCTCGACGATCTGTCCCGCGAGCGGATTCGGGCGATCGTCGAGCAGGCCGCCGCCGCGGAAGCTCCGGCCGGGAGCGACGCCCGCAAGGTGGGCGACTTCCACCGCGCCTTCATGAACACCGAGCGAACCGCGAGCCTCGGCCACGAGCCGATTGCCGCCATCCTCGGCCACGTCGATGCGCTTGCTTCCCACGACGATCTGGCCCACGCCTTCGGCATGGGGGGGCAGTTCGGCGTGGCGTCGCCGATCGGCCACTTCGTCGGTATCGACGACAAAGACTCGACGCGTCACCTGACGACGATCGTCCAGGGGGGCTCGACGCTCCCCGATCGTGATTACTATCTCAAGGACGGCGAGAAGGAGAATGCCGCGCGCGAGGCGCTCGTCGCCTACGTCAACCGGCTCGCCGAGCTGACCGGCGACGCCACGGCCAAGCCAGGCGAGACGGTGCTCGCCCTTGAAAAGCAGCTCGCCGAGATCCAGTGGCCGCGCGTTGAGCTCCGCGACGCGATCAAGACCTACAACAAGTTTGCCGCCGACGACTTCGCGGCCAAGACCCCGAATCTCCGCTGGGCGAAGTTTCTCGAGGCGGCCGGCACCCCCGGCATCACCGAGGTGAACGTGGCGACGCCGAGCTACTTCGAGAAGCTCGATGCCCTCTTTCCCACGATCGACGTCGCCACTTGGAAGACGTGGCTGCGATTCAAGGCGATCGACGCCTTCGCCCCCTACCTCGCCCCCGACTTCGAGGCGGCCCACTTCGACTTCCATGGCCGGAAGATCGCCGGCATTCAGGAAGAGCTGCCGCGCTGGAAGCGGTCGGTGGAGGCGATCAGCGGCAAGGGAGCGGGCGACTTCGGCGCCTTGGGCGACGTCGTCGGCAAGCTCTACGTGAAGGAGCACTTCACGCCAGAGGCGAAGGCCCGGATGGATCTCCTCGTGAAGAATCTTCTCACGGCCTTCGGCTCGAGCATCGACGAGCTTTCCTGGATGACCCCGGAGACGAAGGGGAAGGCGAAGGACAAGCTCGCGAAGATCACGCCGAAGATCGGCTAC
The DNA here is from genome assembly GCA_903951635.1 of uncultured Planctomycetaceae bacterium. Lineage (GTDB taxonomy): Bacteria > Planctomycetota > Planctomycetia > Pirellulales > UBA1268 > QWOP01. The sequence continues at coordinate 266 of CAJBCV010000502.1, read as the reverse complement.
CCCGAGAAGTGGCGCGCCTATGACGATCTCGTGGTGCAGCCAGACGACCTCGTCGGCAACATTCTTCGGTCGCGGAAGCTCGAGCACGACCGCAACGTCTCGAAGCTCGGCCAGCCGGTCGACCGGGAAGAGTGGGGGATGACACCGCAGACGGTGAACGCCTACTACAACCCCTCGCTCAACGAGATCGTCTTTCCGGCGGCGATCCTCCAGGCTCCGTTCTTCTCGGTCGATGCCCCCGACGCCCTCAACTACGGCGGCATCGG
>CAJBCV010000501.1 GCA_903951635.1 uncultured Planctomycetaceae bacterium | reverse complement strand
GGAGCGTCACTTCGACCGCTTCGTCGCGAGCCCTTCGGCGGTGCATGCGGTCGTGCCGAGGCCGTCGGCCTCGGTGACGTCGACGAGCACCGGGGAGAAGAGGATCCGCTCGATCCAGCCGAGGTCGGGCGTCGGCAGCCGGGCAGCGAGATCCTTGTCGGTCTCGTCGGATCCGAGGACGAGCTTGTCGGGGATGTCGGTCGAGCGCTGCGCGGTGACAAGCGGCACCCCATGGACAACGACCCGGATCCGCCGCGTCGTCGGCGTCACCTGCTTGAGCTGCCGCTCGCGCCCCTCGGCGTCGGTGTAGGTGACCGTGCCGCCGGCCGTCGTGGAGACCTCGACCACTGCCGGCGAGGCGGCATCGTACACCCACTTCGTCCGCTCGAACGTCTTCGCCGCCGCCGCGATCTCGCGGTCGTGATCGGCCCCCGTGTCGACCTTCGTGGCCATGACCGTGCCCGACTCGACGAGCGCCGGGAGCCCGGCGGGGAGCTCTTCATCGGCCTTCGACACCGCTGGCTCCGGGATCTTCGCCGCCACGATCACCGCGAGCGTCGTCCCCGGCTTTTTCTTCCCCTCGCCGGCACCGGCGGCCCCGTCCTCGTCTTCCGGAGGGGCCGCGTAAAGAAGCATCCCTTCGACGACCCGGGCGGCGAGATCGTCGACGGTGTCCCCCGACTGCACCGGCTGCCATTCGTAGCGCCACACAGGCAAGCCCTTCGCCGCCGACCAGAGCACCGCCGCAAGCCCCCGGGCCGATTGGATGAGGAGCTGCTCTTCACCTACCCACGCCAGCGCTGTGCGCTGCGCACTCGCGCCGTGGACACGGAAGACGGGGATCGGGCCGGTCGGATCGGCAAGATCATGGATCTGCGCATTCCCTTCCTGGATCAACGCCAAGCGTCGCCCGTCGGGATCGAAGCTCACCCCCGACGTGGCACCGACGGGAAGCGACACGAGCACGTTTCCCGTGGCTGCATCGCACACCTGAACGCGACGCGTGTCGGGGAGGGCGAGATAGCGGCCGCCGCCGGAAAGGGATGGCATCGGGGAATGCCCCGGATCCTGGGCGAGACGGTAGAGGGCACGCTTGGCGTCGATGTCCCAGCAGGAAAACTCCTCCCGGCTGCTTTGATGGACGACGAGCGCGTCGTTGACGATCCGCCCCCAAGGATGCCGGGCGAGAGGCTGGCCATCGCCGCACGGCGCCCGCCACGCCGACCACGCCGTCGCGGCCTTGCGGCTCGCAGCGGCGTCCCAAAGCGTGAGCACCTGCTTCGCCGCCCCCTCGGCGGTGAACTTCTCGCGCGACACCGTCAACAGCCGCTCGAGGATCGGATGGTAGTCGAGGACGATCTCGGCGCCAGAGAGATCGTGTTCAGCGATCACCGTCTGCGACTTCATCGACAGCCACACGAGCCTCGTCGGCAGTGGCCGGCCCGGCGTCGAGTTTTCGATCGCCACGAGCACGACGGATTGGGCCCCTCCCACCGCGAGCACCCGTCCAACCCGGTCGAACGGATCCCGGCGGAGGATCCTCACCTTGCCCGCGACGAGGGCCCGGCCGGCGTCGGCCGGATCGGCGGCGAGCGACTCGGGGACGAGCGGGGGGAAGTCGGTGTGGTTGGTGGCCCGGGCGGCGGTGTCGAACGCTTCCACCGGCGGCGGGCCTTCGCCCCGGTGCGCGAGGCGGCGGATCGTCCGCCGGGCGATGAGTTGGTCGAGCGGAGCGAGCTGATCGAGCTCGATCGTCAGATCGGTGCCGTCGGTCTGCCGCAGGGTCAGCGCCGTTCCCTCGATCCCCACGAGGCTCGCCTGCACCTTGAACATCCCGGTGGCATCGCTCCACTCGCGTTCCGGCACGAGGACGCGCTGCGCCGCAGCCGGGGCGGCCGCGAGCGATATCACGAAGAGGACGAATGCCGCCCCGAGAGCCCGGATCGCCACGAAGCCGCCCCAACGGGCAGGGCTCAACGGTGGCTTTGAAGTGAACAGGGGCTTTGAAGCAGGATTGGGCATGGAGAGCTTTGGGGGCGACGAAACCCTGATCCACCACCCCCGCAGCGTGGCCAATGGCGGGGAGGCCGCATCGAGTATCGCCCCCCACCCGGGCCCCCCGCAAGGCTGATGCCACACTCCACCACCGAGCGACAGCGCCCCCGGCAGACGCTTTTTCTGGACACCTGCAATCGGCGCCGACTATGCTCCACCCCAATCCCCGATCCCCCGCAGGAGCCCCTCCATGCGCCCCGAGCCCCGTTCCGCCGAGCTGCCGACGACCGCGACCACCCCTCCCTCCGTTACGCCGCGGGCGAGCCGGCGAGCGTTTCTCGGGGGCTCGATCGCCGCGAGCACCGTCTTCAGCCTGCCGGGAATCGTTCGCGCCGAAAACCGGGCCGAGAAGCTGCGGATGGCGGTGATCGGCTGCGGCGGCCGTGGCGGCGGCAACCTCGACGCCGTCCTCGGCGAGCAGGT
>CAJBCV010000500.1 GCA_903951635.1 uncultured Planctomycetaceae bacterium | reverse complement strand
TGCTGGCTACGGTGCCGTGGCGACTTCATTCCAGATCATGAAGTACGAGTTCACGAACCAGCAGTACACCCACTTCCTGAACTCTGTCGCTAAGACCGACACCTACTCGCTCTACCACGCGAGCATGAACGCCGACGACCAAGGCGGCATCAGTCGATCCGGGTCGTCTGGTTCGTACTCCTATTCAGTCAAGACCAACATGGGCGACAAGCCGGTGAACTTCGTGAGTTGGTTCGCTGCGGCACGAGTCTCCAACTGGCTGATGAACGGTGCCACGAGCTCGTCGAGCACAGAGACAGGGGCGTATACGCTCGTCGGCGGCCAGACCACCGGTACGGCCCCGGCGAGAAACTCTGGTGCCACGTTCTACCTCCCGACGGAAGACCAGTGGTACAAGGCGGCATATTACAAGGGCGGAGGTGCGAGCGCGGGCTACTGGGATTACGCCACGCAGAGCAATTCGGCCCCGACCGTGGTGACGGCGGGTTCGACAGGAATCGGCTCTGCTGGCAGCACGGGCAACTTTGCGAACTACGACGGTACCGCTGTCTGGAACAGCCAAAATGGCAATGTTACGACGGTGGGCACCAACGGCGTGGCGAGCTTCTACGGGGCGTTCGACATGAGCGGAAACGTGGGGGAATGGAACGACCTCACGGGTGCTGCCGGATCTCGTGGGGTGCGGGGCGGCAATTGGCTCTTCGACGCGGTCGATCTGTCGTCCTCCGACAGGGGCTCGGGCTCCCCGTCGAGCGGGAGCAACCTCCTCGGTTTTCGTCTCGCAAGTGAGGTCAACTCCGCTCCCGTCCCCGAGATCGACCCCACTGGCATGGGCTCGGTCCTCGCTCTCGTCACCGGTGCCCTCGGCCTGCTTGAGCGTCGTCGGCTGAAGGCGTCTTGACCCAAGCTGACGATTCGAGACTCACCCGCGAGGGGAGCAGGCTTCCATGGGGGCCTGCTCCCCTCTGCGGTTTCACGAAAGCACCGGCCGCGCAGAAGGGGTGTGGCAAGACGTGGAAAAGTGCTTGGACGGCGACGGTTTTCGGGGCCAAGGACAGGCGACTGGCTGCCAGAGCGATCATCGAGACGTCCGACGCCGAGAGAGGCAGGGCGGGTCGAAAAAGACTGGACGAGGGGCGAGTGGGATCAAGCAATCAAGGTTGCTCGCATGGGAGGTCAGAGGACGTCCCGCTCAAGAGCTACCCGCCCGACAGCACTGGGCTGCCAAATCGGATGCGGTACGGATTCCTGTTGATCGCCGGGGTGCCCGCGGCCAACTCAATTCCATACGGAAGGCACGACGCGAAGAATCAAAATCACACCCGGAAAATCGGGGCTGGTTCGGGAGGACTCTGGCCGTCGAGAACGCAGGCGAACCGACGCGGTTCCCGAGGGTGTGACTTAGTCGCCGACGGTCGAGGCGGTGGTCCTCGGTGAACGCGGGTGGTCGGGGCCGGCGGACCTTCGATCCCCGCGTCGTGCTCTCGTCGACCTCGAGCGACTCTTGGAGCGAGTGAACCGGTTGAGTAAGTTCCCGGCGCACCTCGGGGAATCGTGCCGAGTTGCTACGGTGGGCTCTGTCTCGCGCGTCACCTTCCCGATGGAAATCATATAGACGGTCCTCGAACCGCGAGCCAATCTCGCCTTCAGCCCAGGAGCCGAGCCCGATGAAGACATTTGCCCTCGCTGTCGCCGCGTGGATGTTCGTGCTGACCCTCGGGGCCACCCTCGTCGCGCAGGATGCCGGAGATACGGTCGACGAGGCGTTGCTGGCGAAGCTTCAGGGTGAGTGGCGGTACGCGGGGATGACCGTCAACGGCAAGCCACAGGTCCGGGACTGGGAGGGCGAGGACATCTCGACGGGGAAATGGGTCCGAAACGCCACGAAATAGTCGAAGCGGCGCGCTCTGTTACGCCACGGCGAACAGGGTGGAGAGAGCGGCGCGAGCTGCATCCGCCCGCCCGGGAGCACGCGAGGCGCGTTCTATAGATCACGCTCGCTCCGCATCCGGAGAATCTCGCGGAGGGACGGTAGACCGCTTGCCTCGTCACCACGCTATCCGGAGAATCCCGCGGAGGGACGATAGACCGCTTGCTTCGTCACCACGCTTTGCAGGGCATCCGTCCAGGTCTCGAGGTGCACCATCCCATGAGCAGCCGACCCTTCAACGACACGGCTTCCATTCTCGGTCAGCCGCGGGTGATCCCCGGGGCCGGTCCCGCGGCCCACAGCGACAGCCGCCATGGCTGGCACTACGAGAAACCGCTGAACGATCCGGCGGTGGCCGAGATCTGGACGTACACTCCTCGCTCCAGCTACCGGGCCGGCGAGACGATCGACTTTCACGTGCACAGTACGCGGCCCAGCTTCGAACTCGAGATCACGCGCGACGGGCCGAAGCCCGAGGTGGTGTTCGAGCGCAGCGGCATCGCGGCCAAGGCGGTACCCACGCCGGCCAACGCCCACGTGGAGGGGTGCCACTGGCCCGTCGCGTTCCAACTACAAGTGCCCGACAGCTGGCGCAGCGGTTTCTACGTCGTGGTGGTGCGGGTGCGCGACGACGACGGCGCCGTGTTCGAGCGAGAGCACTTCTTCGTCGTCAATCCACCCAAAGCGGCGCCGCAGAGCCGAATCGCCTTCATCGTCTCGACCTGCACGATGAACGCCTACAACGACTGGGGTGGCGGCAACAGCTACCACGGCGAGGGCGGATCCCCGCGTTTCAAGAAACCCAACCCGCGCACCTCGCTGTTGCGCCCCTGGAGTCGCGGACTGGTGAAGCTGCCGGTCGGTGCGCCCCGGGCCGTTTCGAGGGAGGAACTCAAGCCGTTCGCCCACCCGATCCTGCCGTCGCACCCCTATGCCCATCATTTCGGCTTCGCCCGTGACTACGGCGATGCCAGTTGGGCGTTGTACGGCAAGTTGTTGATCGACTGGGCCGAAGCCGATGGCATCGCCCTCGACTATTTTTCCCAGCACGATCTGCACGCCGATCCGCGGGTGCTCGAGCCTTACCGCCTGTCGGTGGTGGTGGGCCACGACGAGTACAGTAGCTGGCCGATGCGCGAGGCGATCGAGAACCAACTCGAGGCCGGAGGCAACCACGCCCGATTCGCGGGCAACAACATCTGGCAGGTTCGCTACGAGGACGGTGGCACCACCTTCGTCAACCACAAGGACGAATCGACCGACCCGGTGCTGGGTACCGATCAGGAGCGGTTTCTCAGCAACGCCTGGGATCTTCCCCAGGTGGGCTGGCCCCTGACCAAGACCTTCGGGCTCACGGGCTCCGCTGCCATCCATGCGATGTACGGCGGCGCGGCCCCGCGGTCGAGCGGCGGATTCACGGTTTATCGCCCCTGGCACTGGAGTCTGGCTGGGAGCGACCTCTACTACGGCGACGTGATCGGTGGCCGGCCCGACTGCGTGGCGGCCTACGAAATCGATGGCTGCGATTTCACCATGCGCGACGGCCTCCCCTATCCCACCGGGAAGGACGGCGCCCCGGCTGATCTTGCGATCGTGGCGATGGTCCCGGCTCTGTTGCATGAAGAAGACCACTTCGATGCCAGCATGGCCAATCAGATGAACTCGGTGTCGACGCCCGTGATCAAGGGGGACGGGAGCGCCTTGCCCCATCTTGAGGAGCACGAAGGGGTGGGCCATCCCAAATTCGGTGCCGGCATGATCGCCAGTTTCGACCGCGGTGTCGGCCCTGGTGATGGCACCATGTTCGTCGTCGGTTCCACCGACTGGGTCGTGGGCCTGCAAAACCGCAACTGGTTCGTCGAGAAGATCACCCGCACCGTCCTCGACCGTCTCTCGGGGCCGCGGCCGGCGTCGTGATGCCGGGCGAATCGACGGGCCGCCTCATCGGCTCGGCGACCACGGTCGCGGCCCAGCACTACCTGATGGCGAAGGACCGCCACTTCGAGGACGCGGTGGGCGGGCCGTGGGCCCCGGTGCGGCCGGAGTTCCGGCGCGAAAAGACCAACGCGAAATCCAACGCCGCAGGCTCCCGCAGCGGGCGGCAGGGAGCCGCAGAAAAAGACAGAACCCGCTGTAGCCACACGGGTTACAGCGGGTTCTTCGGGAATTGAGCCGGTCGTAAAAACCGGCAAGTGGCGGGGACAGGATTCGAACCTGTGACCTCGAGGTTATGAGCCTCGCGAGCTACCGGGC
>CAJBCV010000499.1 GCA_903951635.1 uncultured Planctomycetaceae bacterium | reverse complement strand
GGGGAGAAACGTCGCCGCAGAGAGGACGCCGCTGACGCCCGGCATCTCCGCGAGCGCCTCTCCCACCTCGCGGACCATGTCGAGCCGCTCCGCCGGCCGGACGGGCGAATCGTCGGGGAACCGGAGCACCACCTCGACCGGCACCAGCGGCCCGATCGTCTTCTCGAGCCAAGCGTAGTCGCGGATGACGCGGCTGGCCGGCGTAAACAGGGTCTCGATGCTCACCGAGGCGCGGATCCGTGGGATCCCCACGGCCGCCACGGCCAGCGCGATCATGCCGATCCAAGCGATGCTTCCGGCATGCCGGACCATGAAGCGGGCGCAGGCATCCTCCGTCGCCATCGTCCGCAGGGCGGCCGCGCTCGACGGCGCGATCGGCCAGCGCTCGAAGAACCCGGGAATGACGAGGAACAGCATCCCGAGGGTGAGCATGACACCGATCGCCGCATGGAAGCCGAACACGCGGATTGGCTCTAGCTCGCTTACCACCAGGGACACAAGCCCCACCGCGGTCGTGCCGGCGGAGAGGGCGCAGGGGAGCCAGCCCAAGCGGATCGCGCGCCAGGCGACCCCGTCGAGCCCGCCGTCGGCGAGCGCGTCGACGAGGTAGTTGGTGAGGTGAATCCCTCCGGAGACGCCGAGGGTGAGGACGAGGACCGGCATGACGATGAGGATCGGGTTCATCCGGTCGCCCCAGGTGGCGAGCCCCCAGAAGTTGAGCCCGACACAGGCCAGCGACACGAGGAACACAAGCAGCGCGTACGGCAGACTGCGCAGCGACCACCAGGTGAGGAGAAGGATCACCAGCGCCCCCGGGCCCCCGAACCAAAAGAAGCTCTCCATGCTCGCTTCGTCGACCGAGACGTTGTCGATGACCGGGCCGGCGAGGTGGAGCTCGGCCTCCGGGAGCGCCGTGACACGCGCGAGCGTCTGGCGGATCCAGGCGACGGCGGCGCGCCGGTGGGTGAGCCCGATGCGCGTGAAGGGGATGACGAGACAGGTCGACTGGCCGTCGGGGCCGATGAGCACCCCGCGCAGCCGGTTCGTGGCTTCCTCGCGGGGGAGCGACAGCGGCGGGTCGGTGAGTCGGGCCAGAGCGACGCCGCCGCTGGCGATCGGCTCGAACCACGGCTCGCCGAGCGCGTCGACGGGGGCCGCGGGGCCGCTGGCCGCCGCGAGGAAGGCGTCGACCGCCGGGGCGTCGAGCGTGCAGCCCTCCCACGACGCGATCACGACGTCGCCGCTTTGGAACTCGTCGGTGAACTTTTCGTAGGCCGCCCGCGGGGCGAACGACAGCGGCACCCACTCGATCGGGGTCGTGGCGTCGACCTGGAGCACCCCGAGCGCCGCCGGCACCATCCACGGGGTGACCGCCACGAGGCAGAGGATCGTCACCAGGCTCACCGGAAAGAGCCGGGCGGGCCACCGGCGGCGTGACGGCGGCGGGGCCCGGTCGGTCATGGCCTTGGCGTGGGGAGCTTTGGAAGGGACGAAGAAGCGGGAAGCGAACCTTGAATATAGCTCCCCGATGGCCCCGGTTCAGCCGGCAGCCGGAAGCTGCCGGGGGGCCCCTGGACTTGCCGTCGGGCGCTGGGGGCGTAGATTCGCAGGACCGGCGGGCGGTGTCCGCCCCCCGGCCGAATGCTCCCTTCACCCCAAGGACCGCCCCCATGCCGAAGAAGACCGTCGCCGATCTCGATCCCCGGGGCAAGACGCTGCTGGTGCGCGTCGATTTCAATGTCCCGCAGGACGATGCCGGCGCGATCACCGACGATCGCCGGATCCGGATGGCCCTGCCGACGATTTCGTCGATCCTCGATCGTGGCGGCCGAGCGGTGCTCATGTCGCACCTCGGTCGCCCCGCCGGCAAGGGGACGGAGCCGGCCTTCTCGCTCGCCCCCGTCGCCAAACGCCTCGGCGAACTCCTCGGGAAACCGGTGGCCCTCGCCGCCGACACCGGCGGGCCCGACAGCCATGCCAAGCTCGCGGCCCTCCCCGCCGGCGGTGTCCTCGTCCTCGAGAACGTCCGCTTCAACAAGGGGGAGAAGAAGGGGGATGACGCGGCCTACGTCGCCGGGCTCGCGACCCTCGCCGATGCGTATGTCAACGACGCCTTCGGCACCTGCCACCGCACCGAGGCGAGCATGCACGCGGTGCCGGTGGCGATGAAGCAGGCGGGCAAGCCGGCCGTCGTCGGATTCCTCGTCGAGAAGGAGATCCAGTATCTCTCCGACGCCATCGGCAAGCCGAAGCGGCCGTTCGTGGCGATCATCGGCGGCAAGAAGGTGTCGGACAAGATCGAGGTCATCAAGAACCTCCTGGCGATCTGTGATCATGTCCTCATCGGGGGCGCGATGGCCTACACCTTCTCGCTGGCCCAGGGAGGGAAGACCGGCAAGTCGCTCGTCGAGCCCGACAAGGTCGAGCTTGCCAAGCAGCTCCTCGCCAGCGGCGGCTCGAAGCTCGTCCTCCCCGTCGACACCCACTGTGCCGACGACTTCTCCGCCTCCGCCAACAAGAAGGTGGTCAAGGCCGGGGAGATCCCCGATGGCTTCGAGGGGCTCGACATCGGTCCGGCAACGGCGGCCGCCTACGCAGGCATCATCCGCACCGCCGGCACGGTGGTCTGGAACGGGCCGATGGGGGTCTTCGAAATGCCTCCGTTCGATGCCGGCACGAAGGCGGTGGCCGATGCCGTGGCCGAAGCCACGACGGCCGGTGGCGTGACGATCATCGGCGGTGGCGATTCGGCCGCAGCGGTCGAGCAGCTCGGCTACTCCGACCGTGTCAGTCACGTGTCGACCGGTGGCGGGGCGTCGCTGGAGATGCTCGAGGGGAAGGCCTTCGAGACCGTGGCCGTCCTCGACGAGAAGTGAGCCTGACAGACTCCGCAAAGCGACCGACCGTGCCCCCGGAGTCGGGGGCACGGTCGGCGTGCTGCTTCAGGCTCCTCGAAACCGCCTTTCCGGCGGCCGCTCAGAGGCCGGCTGTTTCCCCCGGCCGGGCCGCGGGACGGCCGAGCGCCAGGGCGACGCCGGCGACGTGATCGCGATCGGCGCGGGAAAGGCGGGCCATCGGCACCGTCGTGTGCCGTCCGCTGGCTTTCAGGATCCGCACCCGGTCGGCGTGGACCTCGACGAGCCGCCCCTCGGTGCCGTGACGGCCGGTGTCGTCACGCCACGCCCGCATCGGTTGGCCGGGGGTGTGGAGGACGCTCGTGTCGAACGGATCGGATTCCGCCGGGGCTTCTTCCTCCATTGGCTCATCGGCGGGGGCGTCGTCCATCGGCTCCTCGGGGGCCGGCTCGAAGCCGGAGTCGTCCGCGGCCGGTGCGCTGTCGTCGCCGAAGTCGTCCGCCGGCATCTCGTCCCCCTCCTCCATCGGCGCCTCATCGGGGACGCCGAAGTCGTCGTCGCTGGTACCAGGCGCCTCGAAGGCGTCGCTGGGGGGGAGATCGTCCTCGGTAGCCTTGGGGGTTTCGAAGGCCTCAGCCTCATCGGCAGGCGTGTCGTCGAACAGGTTGCGGCGCTTCGGCTGGGCGCGGTCGTCGTCTGCGTCGGCGGCGATCGGATCGTCGGCGGCGATCGGCTCGTCGGTCGGGCTCACGTCGGCCGGCGTCTCGGCGCGCTCGAAGGCCTCGGCCTCCTCCATCGTCTCGGCCGGGGGCTCATCGGTCGCCGGGTCGGCGGCGGTGTCCCCCTGCACGGTCTTCGGTTCCCACGGTTCGAGCACGGAAGGGGCCGGCGCGTCGACGGAGCCGGGTTGGCTTGCCGTGGCAGGGTCGCCGGAGGTAGTGGCCGCCGTGCCGGGGAGTTCGAGCGGCGTCGGGCTCTCCGCTTCCGGTTCGGTCTCGACGCGCTTGTTCGCTTCGCGTGGGGGGGAGACGGGAGCTTCGACGGGCCGGGGGCTCGTGACGATGCCTTCGCTGTTCTCGATGACGTCGGGAGCCGGCGTCGGCTCGCCGATCACCGACCCGCCGTCGATG
>CAJBCV010000498.1 GCA_903951635.1 uncultured Planctomycetaceae bacterium | reverse complement strand
CCCTGCTCGTATTCCTTCCGGGCGTGGGTCGATCTCGGTTCCATGGAAAAAGCTCACTGGGCCGTCGAGGATCTGGGGTGTCGTGGACGAAGGGCCCACGCAGGTGAAGGCCCCCGAATGTATCAGCCGGCCGTTAGCCTGGGTGAACCGGGGCGGTTAGCAGGGAGGGGGGGCGGGCCATGGCCGATCCGTACGCCGACATCGATCCGCCACGCGGCCCGTGGGTGTGGCTGGCCCTCGGGATCTATCTCGTCAGCTTCGTCGTCCCGTTTGGCGTCGAAGGGGGAAGCCTCCTGTACGGCTACCACGCCTTTGGGTATTCCCTGGTGATGCTCGTGCTCGGGCCGGTCATCGGCCTCTCGGGGGGGTGGGACGGGTGGTGGTTGATGATCGCGGTTGCCGGCATCCCTTGGCTCGCCAATCCCTGTTTCTGGTGGTGTCTCGTCTGCCAGGCCGAGGATCAGCGGCGTCTGGCGGCCACCCTCGGCGGTTTGGCGATCGGCTTCGGACTCATCGGCCGGCTGTTCGGGTCGATCGGTCCCCGGTTCCCGGCGTACTGGGTGTGGCTCGTGAGCTTCGCCATTCCGCTGATCGGTCTGGCCGTCACCGCAGCGCGGCGCGGACGGCGCTAAAGTTGCCCCCCCCTGCCGAAGCCACCGAGCCCTCGATCGGCTCACGCCCACCCCGCTCGAAGACACCGACGAACCTTTCGAACTCTGCGCCCACACCTCTCGGCGAACGCACCGGCGTGTCCCTGCGGCGCCTCTCCGGGTGGGCCGACTTCACCGACACGCCCGCCGTGTGAAGCCGACTTTGGCCACGGACTGCTAGAGTGACACCACGATCGGGACGATGAGGACCGGGCTGTCGCGGCCGGCGAGAGTGAAGGAGAGGCCGCGGTCGTGGTTGCCTTCGTATGCGACTGCGACCCGGTACGACCGTGCTTCGGTCCCCGTCTCCGTTCCCCGGGAGCGGGCCGTTTCTTGCCAAGTGACGTCCCTGCCGATTGTGCTGATGTTGACAGTGTCCCAGTCGGCCGTGGGAGCGGTCACCGTCACCGTCCCTCCGGAAAAGGCTGGGGAAGGCTTGATCATGACTCTCCTCGGAGCGGCATGCCATTCCGATGTGATCGTCGCCGCGGCGACGATCGACGATGCAACGAATGCCGCAGTTGCAACGCTCGGATCGCCCGGGGCCGACGCTGTCACCGTGATCCGCGTTCGCCGTAGCCCAGTCCTCCCGTCAGGAGCGAGCGACGCCGTTCCCGTCACGGTTTCAAAGGGACCGACCTCAAACGACGCGGGCGTGACGACGAGACAGCCGCAGGATGATTCGAGCGAAGCACGATGCAGGGAAGGGCCCGCATTGAATATCGAAAACGTCAGCCGGCGCACCTCGCTCGACGTCGACACGGTACCGAAGTCCAGGGTCTTCGGTAAGACAACGAGTGGAGATTCGGTAGCAGAGGCGGACCCCGGCGGATCGAACGTGCTTCGGACTGCGCATCCCGGTACGAAGAACATAACCAGGAGCGCCGCCGCAGCCCGCCGCCGTCTCCACCAGAAAGCACTTGCGAGGGCCGCGAGGAGGACGAGATTCATGATCAGTGCGCGGGGCCAACGCGAGCCGGGAATGGCGGCGGGGAAGTCGGTCCGGGAAGTGACTACGAGCGGCTCTATCGCGGCGTTCTTGGCGAGCGCGTCGACGTCGTCGACTCCGAGCGAGAGCGATTTCTTGACCGTATAGCTCGTCGCGGGAGAGACGCGGGTATCGGCGACGGTCGTACCCGGCTCCAGCCGGACCTTGAAGCGATCGGCAGGCACCGGTACGTTGAGTGAAATGGAGTCAACGCGGAAAGAGTAAACGAGCGATCGCGTCTCCAGTCCGGTGAGATCGTGGTGTTTGCTGCGGACTTGAAGTGGAAACCAAAGTGGCTCGCTGTCGACCTGGGGCACGGGAACGTACTCTCCGCAGACCCACTCCTCCAGAAGCTTGCCGTCACGGCTGAAATCCTGGACCATCGGCGTCACGTATCCCATGGTCGGCACGGTCGTGAGCGTCGTCGTGCCAATGGTTCCCTGCGAACTGTTCCCAAAGGTGATGTCGATGCGATAGGCGGCATGCCCCTGAACGGCAGGAGACTCCCTCAAAGCAACATCGAGAATGTGATCTCGAAAGTCGTTGGAATGGGAGTCAGCGGCATTCGCCAGGTCCCCGAGGCGGCCGAGCGCCCGGCCGAGACGATGTGGTTCGTCCGTCCCGTAATACATGCGGCGATCGCGAATCAATGTGGTAAGCGATTGCCGCTCGTTGTGGATCGCCAAATGGGCTTCATCACCACCTGTGCGATAAGCCACTTCGATCGTCGCCTGCTCGCGACCGACACTTCGGTCGGTGATCTCGAAGTACCTGTCACCGCCGAGCGTTGGCCCCATCATAGAAAAGAAGATGGTGTCGCGAGTTGCCGAATTGGCTGTCAACTGGCGACGAACGTCATCCTCCAGTCGCCCCATCGCGTGTTGAAGCATTTTCTTCTCGTCATCGTTCGTGGCTTGTTCGAGCAATCCACTGAGGATCTCACGATTGCTCTCGACTTCCTCATGAATCAATTGCTCCGACGGCTTGGGCTTCGTGTAATCAACCGTATAAGATAGTTCACATTCACGAATGACTTTTTCGCCACGATGGATGATCGCTTGAGCAATGGCCTCATGCGCGTCTATGGGCTCTCCCTGGGAGCCGCTTCCATTGCCATATCTACTCGGAATCGACAGGATTGCGACGAGCGCGAGCGTTGTCCGAACGCTGGCAAGTGACCGCACACGACGAGACGTCGCTTCCCGTGTGGCACGAATCTCGCTTCGAGGACGACGGCAACTGAACGGCGCGAACGGCAACGCAGCCTCGAGTTTCAAAAACCAGCGCATCTTGTCGCTCCAACGATTCTGACGGCGGACGTTTCGTCGATGTCGCAGTTCCAGTTCGGCTCGGACGTAAAAAAGTACCATGGGCGAGGCCTTCCGCAGTCGCCCAGCCCTCCCACGTAATCTTGCGCTGGCCTATAACGGACGTAAATGGGCCAGTCCTTACTCGCCTTTGCGATGCATGGCGTGTCATTGTTGATTCCCAGGCACCCCCACTTTTCGTAATAAAAGATATACGAGCCGGTGCAGCCTACATCTGTACAGGCTATCGTATTGACCTTATGGCTCGAGAGGATCAAGCCGCATGGCCCTCCGGGCCCCAGACTGCCGAAGGCTGTTGCGACCAGAGCGAGCGGCAGAATCGCAAGAAGCAACCGGGGCCAAAGTCGAATGGCCCTTCTGGCCGAACGACTCGGGTAATTCAGGGTCCGATTCGAGCCGACAATGTGCTTGATCATCTCGAGATGTTTCCGTGTCTTGAGTTTTAAAGGGGACTCGCAGGACGCCATCGACCCGGGAATGTTCCGCAATCCATCACGCGCCCCTAGGGCGATACGCTACCCGGGGGGGGGGGGGGGG
>CAJBCV010000497.1 GCA_903951635.1 uncultured Planctomycetaceae bacterium | reverse complement strand
GGCACGTCCTTCGCCGCGCGCAATTTCGAGAGCAGATGAATCCCATCCAGCCGCGGCAGCTTCAAGTCGAGCACGACCGCATCGAGCCGCTCTTTGAGGGCGATCGCCAGGCCGGCGGCACCGTCGGCCGCCTCGAAGACGGTGTGCCGCAGTTCACGGAGCGCCTCGGCGATCGCCTGCCGTGAGGCCGCGTCATCCTCGATCACGAGCACCCGGAGTGAGGAAGGCAGCGTCGGCATGATCACCCGATCATACCCCAGCGGCGGAGCCGGGAGCTTCGCGATCGACGGATGGGGGAGACTCTACAACAACGTGAGGGTAAACGGGGCCAGCCGCCAAATCTTGGTCCGGTGAGCATGTGGTCGACGCCGGCTGCCTCGCAGGCATCGATGACGGCAGCGGCGAGTTGTTCGATCGTCATTGGGCTGCCGACGGGACATTGGCCGGCGGGATCACGCCCCGCGCCCGGCGGAGGCGCTCCAATCGCCTGCGAACCTGCTGCCAGCCGTGGGCCGGATCGGTGACAGCCATCTCGGCCATCGCCCCCTCGTGCATTCGCACGAATGTGCTGTCGGTCAGGGCGAAGGCTTCGGCCAGCCGTTGCTCCTCCGTCATCCGGCGGGCCCGGTCGATCCGTGTTCGCAGAAGTTCATGCTGAAGCCGCGACAGATCGACGGCAGCGGCATCAGTGGCGGCATCGGAATCGCTCATGCACGCATCGTAATGCATCGATACCGGCCCAGAAACAGAAGGGTCTGGCAGACTGTGGACAAAGTACCGGCCCGACCGCAGGAGGCGGTCGCGAGTGCGTAGCACTCGAGAAAACCGGAGGTTTTCCAAGTGGGAAAAGGTCATGGATGACTTTTTCCACGGACAGCCGTCCGCCGGTCGTGGGCCTCGAGAAGAACGGCTCGAGCCACCGCCATCGGTGGGGCCGGAGGTGGTGGCTGGCACCTCATTCGGCCTTTTCTCCCAGCCTGTGGCCTCCCGGCAAGACTCTACAAAACCTTGCACTTTCTGCAATCTTTTGTAGAGTCAAGTCATGCAGCCTCTCAAGCAACTCGCTCGGGCCCTGAAGCAGCTTGCCGATCGCGAGCCCTGCGTGTTTGCCCCGTCGGACTTGGCCGCCGCGGTGCCTGACTGCGGGCATCTGGCAGGGCTCCTTTCCCGGGCCGTGAAGGGGGGGCTCCTCGAGCGGGTCTGCCGGGGCATCTACCGCTCTCCGGTGACCGGCTCCCCGACGGGCCACCTCCTTTTTTCAGCGGCAGCGCGGCTGCGGGCGGGAGAGTTCAGCTACATCAGCCTCGAGACGGTCCTGTCCGACGCCGGCGTGATCTCCCAGGTGCCGATGCATTGGATCACGATCATGACCTCTGGCCGCAGCGGCGTGATCGACTGCGGAAACCACGGCCACATCGAGTTTGTGCACACCGCACAGCGCCCGGACGACGTCAGCCGCGAGCTGACCTACGACCCCGATCGGCGCCTCTGGCGGGCCTCCGTGCGGCAGGCCCTGCGCGACATGAAAGCCACCCACCGCAGCTTGGAGCTTGTCGACGAGGAGGTAGCCCGTGAGCTTGTTTGACCAGCTCGTCGACGTGGCCCTGCGCACCCGGGCCGATCTTTCTCCGCTGCGGCCCGTGGTGGAAAAGGAGCTGCTCCATCACGACATCCTCCGCGAGGTGAGTGAGGCGGGATGGCTTGCCGGGCTCACGTTCATCGGCGGCACCTGCCTGCGCGCCTGCTACGGCTCGGCGCGACTGAGCGAAGACCTCGACTTCACCGGCGGGAGCGACTTCCGGCGCGGGGATCTGGCCGGGCTGGCGACGATCCTCACCGACCGTCTGCAGACCCGCTACGGACTGCCGGTCAGGGTGAGTGAGCCGGTGAAGAGCGGAGGAAATGTTTCCACCTGGAAGCTCGTCATCGAGACCCGCCCCGGCCAAAAGCATCTGCCGGCCCAGCGCATCAACGTCGACATCTGCGCCATTCCCAGCCACGACCGACGGCCGATGATGCTCCGCAATCTGTACGGCGTCGACCTCGGCACCTCGGGGCTCATCCTGCAGGCGCAGAGCCGGGAGGAAATCCTTGCCGACAAGGTCGTGGCCCTCGCCTGGCGGGAAAACCGCATCAAAAACCGGGATCTCTGGGACATCCTCTGGCTCCTCCAGCAGGGCGTCGAGCTTCCGCTTCCGCTGATCCCAAAAAAGATCCGCGATCGCAAGCGGAAGGAAGCGGAGTTCATCGCGGCGCTCGAGACGAGGCTCGCGGGGCTGCGCACGCAGCCCGCTCTGCGGACCGATTTCGTCAAGGAGATGAGCAGGTTTCTCCCGCCGGCCGTCGTCCGCGACACGCTCTCCAAGAAGCCCTATTGGAGCTTTCTGGTGCAGGCGGTGAGCGAGCTTGGCGAGAAAGCCGTGGCGGCTGTGAAGTCGCGATCCTGATCGCCTCGCCCTGGCGGTGCCGCAGCGGCGAGCACCGCGCTCCTCCGCCGCCCGTGTGCGCTTTTCACTCGAGCCGGCGCAGCCCCTCGAGCCCCTCTCCCGCGCGCTCGACGCCCTCGAGAAATACCTCGCCATCCAGCAGAGCCGCTTTGGCGCCGATCTGGTCTGCCGGATCAGCTGCAGACGGCTCGGACTTGGATGACTTTTACCAAGGACATTCAGGTGCGGTGGCCGAAACCTTTATCTCTTTCGCCCTCGGGGCCTTCCAGCCTGGCCACGTCGGCAAGATCTTGCGGTCGCCCGGGGAATCCCATGGCCAGCGACCGCGTAGGCGCCCACGACGAGGTAGTCAAGTCTCGGCCTACGACTTCGGCGCCGCCGACTACCTCGTCAAGCCGGTCGATCCGGATCGTCTCGAGGTCGCCGTGACCCGAATCCTCCGGGCGTTTGGAAGCAAGGCGGCCGCCCCCTCTCTAGACGCCTCCGACAGCCCTGCCAAGGCTCCCTCCGCCACGTTCGTCATTCCGCTCCGCGATGGGGGCGCGAAGACGGTCATCCGCTGTGACGACATCCTCTGGATCGAGGGACTGGGGAATTATTCGCGCGTCTGCGTCGCCGGCGACGGCAAGCCGATGCTCGTGCGCCGCAGCCTCGCTCACTGGGAGAAAGATCTCCCCGAGAAAGATTTCGCCCGGCTGGGGCGGTCGCAACTGATTCGACCCGAGCGCCTCGTTCTCGTCACCTGGCAGTCGCGGAGCGAAACGGTGCTGACGTTCTCGGGAAGCAGCGAGACGCTCACGATCGGACGAGCCTCGGCCGCACGCCTCCGCGAGATCACCGACGCAACGCCGACGGAGTGACCGGGCCGGCGTAGCGCAGCCGTCGCCTTTCAGACCGGACGGTCTGCTTCGTAGGTGGCGATCAACTCGTCAAGCTCGCGGGCGGAGGATTCCTCGAGCATTCGACAACTCCAATGACGCAGATACGAGAGGTCGAGGCGCCCCTTCTGGATGTGGAGGATGCCCTTGATGTCTTGCAGGTCTTTGTGGCGGTGGAACGCCATCTTCAAGAGAATCAGATCCTCCGGCGTCGTCACGCGGATCGTCTGGCCGTGGAAAGACCGCCCGACAGCCCGCTTCAGAATGGAGTGCTGCAGCGGCACGATCGGTACGAAGAGCTCGACGCTTGTCGCCCGGCAGACGAGCGTCATGTATTGATCGTCGCGGACCTGCTGGAGCAGGGCTTCGACCGTCACCGGTTGAGCGGCCGGAGAGCCGTCGATCACGAAGCCTTGTGTATTCAGGGCATCGGCTAGCCGCTGGTAGGCGACTGCAGGAATGGCCACCAGGCAATCGGCATCTTGGGTCGTGCGGGGCACGCCCCAGAAACTGACGGCGACGGCCCCACCGATGGCGTAGGGCACCCCGAGTCGCTCGAAGATTCGCCCGAGCCGGAGCACGACGTCGGCAAGCGCGGGGAGATCAGGGGGCTGCATCGGCGTCTGGCCAGGCGGAGCGGCGGAGGTTTTTCCACCAGGGGGTGGGGCGGGGATCGAGCATCCGGGAGGCCTCCCGACGGCGACGGCGCTCCTCGGGGGAAAGATGGGCGAGGATCGCTTCCATGGTTCTTTCGAGCCCCACGAAAACCTCGGCGCGTTCCTCCGGGGTCATGCCGACGACATGCCTGGCATCGGCCTCGATCGATTCACGATCGGTGCGGCGAGGATAAGGGAGCAAGTCCACAGGGCGGGCTCCAAGGGAAGCGACCAATTGGATCCTCGAAGCGCAACGCCGACGGAGTGACCGGGCCGGATCGGCCCGGTCACTCCGCGATGGGCTGGAAGCTGCTTACTTCACCTCGCCGCAGTCGGTGATCACGACCTTGGCGCTCGTCTTGCCGCTGGCCGACCCGGCCTTCTCGATCGCCTTGACGACGTCCATCCCCTCGACGACGTTGCCGAAGACGACGTGCTTGCCGTCGAGCCACGGCGTGGCGACGGTGCAGAGGAAGAACTGCGAGCCGTTGGTGTTCTTGCCGGCGTTGGCCATGCTGAGGACGCCGGGACCGGTGTGCTTGAGCGTGAAGTTCTCGTCGGCGAACTTCTCCCCGTAGATCGACTTCCCGCCGGTGCCGTTGTGGTTGGTGAAGTCGCCCCCCTGGCACATGAACTCGGTGATCACGCGGTGGAACGACGAGCCCTTGTAGCCGAAGCCCTTCTCGCCGGTGCACAAGGCGCGGAAGTTCTCGGCCGTCTTCGGCACCACGTCGGCTCGGAGTTCGATCACGACCCGGCCGGCCGGCTTGTCGCCAATGGTGATGTCGAGGAAGCAGCGCGGGTTGTTGGCGTCGGCAGCGGTCAAGGTCGATCCCCCAAATCCAAGGTGTGAAAGGGCAAGAGCAGCGACGGCCATCGACAGGATGGCGCGGCGCGAGAAGGCACAGGCACGGTCAAGGGGCGTGCGGGCAGGCATGTCGCGAATCCCCAGAAAAAGTGGGCGGTGGACGTCCACGCGACAGTGCGGGACGTCGGTCAACAGACGCTCGATCAAGCGAGGGCTTCTCCGGAAAAAAAGCCGCTCGATCGAGCCGGAGAATTATGAACCAATCCGCGCCCGGTGGAAAGCTCCAACGACTCCCTCTGCCCAGGGCTACGCGAGGACCTCGCGGACCGGACTCCCGCCGCCGCCGATCTTGAAGGGGCGGCCGTTGGGGGCGTGAAACTCTTTCTCGTACGGGAGCCCCGCCGCCGCGGCGACGGTGGTGTTGAAGTCGGCGACAGAGACGGCACCCGAATCGGGGGAATGACCGCGCTCGTCGGAGGCGCCATGAACCACGCCCCCCTTCACCCCTGCCCCGGCGAGGACGCAGGAGAAGACCGCCGGGTGGTGGTCGCGGCCGGCGTTCTCGTTGATCTTCGGCGTCCGGCCAAACTCCGTGGCGAGGACGACGAGCGTCGTGCCGAGGAGGCCACGGTCGGCGAGATCATCGATGAGCACGGCCATCGCCCTGTCGAGCCCGGCGGCCTTCGTGGGAAGGTCCTCGAAGAGATCGCGGTGCATGTCCCAGCCGTTGACCTCCACCTCCACGATCCGCACCCCCGACTCGACGAGCCGGCGCGCAAGGAGGCAGCCCTTGCCGATCGGGCCAGCTCCGTAGCGGTCGCGAACGCTCTCCGGCTCCTTCGAGAGATCGAAGGCCTCGAGATCGACGCTTCCCAGGAGCCTGACCGCCTCGGCATACATCCGGTCGTAGGCTTCGATCTGGTTGCCGCCATAGGAGGCCTTGAAGTCGCGGTCGACTTTCTCAGCAAGTGAGAGCCGGCGATCGAAGTTCTCCTCGGTGAGATAGGCGGGGCGGGTCGTGTTCTCGAGGCCCGCCTTCGGGTCGGCCACCGGCACTGG
Source organism: uncultured Planctomycetaceae bacterium (assembly GCA_903951635.1). GTDB lineage: Bacteria > Planctomycetota > Planctomycetia > Pirellulales > UBA1268 > QWOP01. Next base: position 8,489 of record CAJBCV010000497.1, on the reverse strand, counting down.
CGACAGCGCCGGATCGAGGAAGCCGCAGCCGGGATGATCGTTGCCGTTGCCGACGAGGACATAGCCGGGGAGATCCCCCGGATGGCGGCCGGCCGCGTGGAGCGCCCAGGCGCCGAAGGCCGGATGGCGGATGGAGTTGATCTGCGGATAGCTCGTCCGCATCAGATACGTCCCCTGCTCGTGGGCCCCGGTTTGGGTCGTCACGGCCCGGAGGATCGCCAGCCTGTCCGACATGCCGGCAAGCTTCGTCATCGATTCGCCGAAGAGGATCCCCGGCGTCTTTGTCTGGATGACGCCCGTCTCCCCCTGCTCCTCGCGGCCTGGCTTGGGATCGAAGGTGTCGAGGTGGCTCATCGCGCCGCGCATGAAGAGCGTGATGATGTTCGTGCCGGCGGGCAGCGGCTCGGCCGCAAAGCCACTTGGGCGCTCGGCAAGGAACGCGTCGACCGCCGTCACGCCGAGGGCCGTGCGCGCGATCCGGGCGATGGCGCCGCGGCGGGCGAGGCGGGAATCGAGCCAGGGAAGATTCATTGCCGGCCTCATTGAATGAAGAGGAACTCGCGCGTGTTGAGCAGCGCCCAGAGAACGTTGCCACAGCCGGTGTGGCGATCGGTAGCGCCGCGGATCTCCTCGAGGGCCAGCCTTCGGTCTTCCTCGTCGGGGAGCCGGGAGAGGACCGAGAGGAAGATGACGTCGACCGCCTGACGCGGATCGTGCTCGGCCAGCTCGTCGATCACCGTCGAGCCGCGCTCGAGCATGGCGTGGGTGATCGGCCCGTTGAACATCGCCAGGATCTGCGGGACGGTGGCGACCGTCCGGTTGCCGTCGATCGTCTCTCGGTCTCCCTGGCCAAACTGGCGGAGGAAGTGCCCGAGGGGGAGCGGCGTGGGGAGCTCGCTTGCCCGCGCGAGGAGCTGGCCTTTGTAGCCGTAGCGACGCTGGGTCTGTGGACGCGTTTTCCGCGGCGAAAAGCTCGCTTCGTAGCGTTCGAAAGCGGCGTGGGCCGCGTCCCAGCCGGGATTCTTCCCGGAGAGATCGAGGTTCGCCGCCGCCGCGAAGGCTGCGCCGGTGGGACGCTCGTAGGCCCAGGGATCGTGGGCCACGAGGGTGAGGATCGAATCCCACAGCTGCTCCGCCGATTGCCGCCGCAGGCTCGGCGCGGCAAAGGAGAACGTCTCCCCTGTCGTCGGGTCGTAGGGGATCGCCCGCCGCTGCCAGGCCTCGGTCGAAACGACGACGCGGACGAATTCGCGGAGATCGAAGTCGAGGCGGAGCATCTCGGCGGCGAGATGATCCATGAGCTCCGGATGGGAGGGGGGGTTATCGGGGCGGAAGTCGTCGATCGGCTCGACCAAGCCGACGCCGAAGCAGAGCTTCCACATCCGATTGGCGATCGTGCGGGCAAACTGGGGATTGTCGCGCGCGGTGAGCCAGGCGGCGAACTGGGCGCGGCCGTCGAGACCTCGGGCATCGTCCGGCACCTCTCCCCAGAGGACATGGGGGGCGACGGCCTCTTCCGGCTTGGCATCGTCGTATTGGTAGTCGTGGGGGAGCTTCAGCTCGCGGTCGCGGAAATTGACGATCGTGCCGTTGGCTTGGAGAAACTGCGTGAAGGCGTTGTTGACCTTCGTGCCGTTCTGATTGGCGCGCTTGCGGCTCTCGGCGATCAGGGCCCGGACATTCTTCGCCGTGGCGTCGGTGGTGTCGGCGCGGGCTTCCTTCCGCATTTCCTTCCGCACCGGCTTCTCCGGCTTGCCACCGGTGCCGGACCGCGTCCCGGCTGTGAAGGCGGCCAGCTCGTAGAACTGATGCTGCGTCCACGAATCGAAGGGATGGTCGTGGCACTGGGCGCAGCCGATCTGCGTGCCGAGGAAGACGCGGACGGTATTGTCGACATAGGGGAGCGGCATCCCCTGGTCACGGAGTTGGTAGCCGACGGCGGGGTTTTCCCACACCTTGCCGTCGGCTGTGAGCATCTCGTGGACCCACTGGTCGTAGGGCCGGTTGGCGGCGATCGATCGCTTCACCCAATCGAGATAGGCCTCGCTCCAGAGGTTTCTCTGCGGCCGCTCCGTAAGCCGGAGGGTGTCGGCCCAGACGTTGTAGAACCGGCTTACCCAGTCGGGGCTCTCGAGCAAGCTGTCGACGAGCGAACCCCGCTTGTCGGGATCGGTCGAGGCCAGAAAGGCGTTCGCTTCGTCGTGCGTGGGGATCCGGCCGCCGAGATCGAGATACGCGCGGCGGAGGAATTGGGAATCGGTGAGCGACGGGGGGGGCGCGACGCCGTCGCGCGCTTGCCGCTGGGCAAGCAAGGCATCGATCCGGGCCGCGGCGGCGCGGACGCTGTCGCGCGTGGTCCGATCGATCGGCGCCACGGCGAGGGTTGAGCCGTCGGGCGCGTCACGGACCGCGGCCGGGAGCCGGAAGGGGGCCGAGGCTCTTGCTCGCTTCGCGGCCGGCTTCTTCGTCTCCGCCCCGAGGCCCACGGAGGAGGCGAGACCCGCTGAGGCGGCGACAACGAGCAGGGCGCCGAGCAGGAGCCGTGTGGGGGCGATCGTCGGCATGGTCGAGCGTTCCACGGTGGGGGGAAAGGGGTGCCAAGCGACGGCCACGGCCGGGCGAGTCTCCCTGAAGCATCCAACTGCCGAGCGGGGGAAAGGTTTCATGAGTTCTTCCCCCACCACTTTAAAACGCCCGGCGGAGGCGATCGAGGGCGGTTTGGAGACGGTCGGTGGGGCAGGCCGTATTGAGGCGGATGAAGCCCGGGGCCCCGAAATCGCGGCCGTCGGAAGGGCCGACCCCGGCCGCCACGCAGGCAGCGAAGGGGTCTTCCCGACCGGAATTGCGGGCGTCGATCCAGACCAGATACGTCGCCTCCGGCCGCGTTGCCTCGAGGCCGGGGATCGCGGCGACGGCGGCGAGCGTCCGGTCGCGATGATCGGCCAGGAGCGCCACGAGCCGGCGCCGCCAGGGATCGCCCTGGAGCCAGGCCGCTTCGGCGGCGGCATAGCCGAGCGGATTGACCATCGGTACGAGGCCCCCTCCCGACGGCCGCCACCGCTTCCGCTCACTCTCCTCGGGGATGATCGCCGCGGCGCACCCCAGGCCGGCGAGATTCCAGGTCTTCGATGGGGCGACGAGCGTGATGCACGAGGCCGCGGCCGGATGCTCGAGCGTGGCGAACGGGACGTGGGGGACGTCGTCGAGGAGCAAATCCGCCCAGATCTCGTCGCTCACCACCCGGATCGCGTGTCGCGCGGCGAAGTCGGCAAGTTTCAGAAGATCGGTCTTTGAAAAGACCGTGCCGGTGGGATTGTGGGGATGGCAGAGCCAGAGGAGCTTCGTGCGCGGGGTGACCGCGGCTTCGAGGGCGTCGTGGTCGATCGACCAGCCGCTCGGGGCGCTTGCGTCGCGCACGAGGCCGACGCGAACAGAGCGTCTCTCGGCCGCGCCGGGAAGCGAGAGGAACGGCGGATAGACCGGCGCGAAGGTGAGGATCTCATCGCCGGGCTCGGCGAGGAGCCGGGCAGAGAGGGCGAGCCCCGTGACGACGCCGGGGGTGCCGACGACCGTGGCCGGGTCGATCCGCCAGCCGTGAAGGGCCTCGAGATGGGTGGCGAGGGCGGGGGCGAAGCCGGGGGGATCGGCGGTGTAGCCGAAGACGCCATGGTTCACCCGGGCATGGATCGCTTCGAGGACCTCCGGCGGCGCTTGGAAATCCATGTCGGCGACCCACACCGGGATCACGTCGCGGTCGGGCCAGCGGTCCCATTTCTCGGCGCCGGTGTGACGGCGATCGGGGCAGTGGGCAAAGGAGGGGTCGGGATGGCGGGGCGTGGACATGCGGAAAGGACCAGGGAAGTGGAGAATCGGGAGGGCAAGTGGGGGATTTGGCACCCTTCTCTTCGACCCCTTTGTAACGGATCGCCGCGGCCGGCGTGATTCAGTCGTCGGCCTCCCCATCGGCAAGGCAGGAGGGTTTTTCCATGCAACCAGGATCCATCGGCGCACTGGCCTCACCGGACGGGGTCAGCCGCGGGCCGGCAGCGACAGAGGCGATCGCAGCCGATGACCCGCAGGCGTGGGTGATGGGGGCGGTGGAACGCTACGAAGCGGCGCTCCTCCGCTACGCCCGCCGACTCGTCGGCGACTTCGATCTGGCCCACGACGCTGTCCAACACACGTTTCTCAAACTCTGCGGGGAGTCGAAGGAAGCGATCGACCACCGGCTCGGCCCCTGGCTGTTTGCCGTCTGCCGCAACCGGGCCATCGACCATCTCCGCCGTGGCGGCCGGGAGCGGCCGATGGGGGACTCTCCCAAGCAGGGGATAAAGCATCCCGAAACGGCGCTGGCCGCCGACCGGGCCATGCCGGCCAGCCGCGAGGCCGACCCGGCTGTCGCCGCCGAGGCGCACGACCTCGCCGCCCGGCTCCACCGGCTCCTCGCCGAGCTTCCCCCGGCCCAGGCCGAGGCGATCGAGCTGTGGTGCCACGGCTTCTCCTATCGCCAGATCGGCGAGATCACCGGCCGCCAGGAAGGGAATGTTCGCGTCCTTGCCCACCGCGGCTTGACGAAACTCCGCGCCCACCCGCTCGTCCGCAGCTTGCTGGCCGACCTGCCGCAGCCGCGCCCCTCGCACACCCAGGAGGTGACTCGATGACCCGCGACCACGACCCCCACGACGTTCCCCCCGGCGGGACGCATCACGGAGCCAAGACGCCCGAGGGGACCCAGACTCCCGACGAGCGTCTCCGAGCTCTCCTCGGCGACGGCCTCGACGGGGTGGCCATCACTCCCGAAGAGAAGGCCGCGGCCAAGCTCACGGCGCACGCCCTCGGCGAGCTTTCCAAGGAAGAGGCTGCCGAGATCGAGCGCCGGCTCGAGGCCCCCGACGCCAAGGCGCAGCGCGCCAAGGTGGCCGAGGTGCAGGCCATCGGGGCGGCGCTCCGCCAGCCGGCGCCGCTCCCGTCGCGCGAGCCAGTCGGATCGCCGGCGATTCGCACGGCCGTGACCGCGGCGCTGGCGACACGGAACGCGCAGGCCAAGGCGCCACGAGGGGGCGGGCGTGTGCCGACGGGCTCGGGATCGCCCGCTGGCCGCGGGCTGTTCTCGCAGTTTTCAAGCGGCCCGCTGTCGGCTGTCCCGATGCTCGTCGCCGCGGGGAGCACGGCCGCGGCCGTCCTCGCGCTCATTGTCGCCCTCGATCCGCCAAGCCCGTCGGTGCGTGACCCACGTCCGGCGATCGAGCCGACAGACGTGATGGCCAGAAAGCTAACCAAGCTCACCGCGGCTGCGCGGCCCGCGGAGGAGACGCTCCGCGAAGCAATCCCCCTCGGCGATGCGCCGGTGGCGAAAACGGAATCCCTCGCTCAGGTTGACGGTCTGCCCGGTCTGGCCGAAGCTTCGGCCGACAAGTTTGGCACGGCGGTAGGCCCGGCAGACCTTTTTTTGGGGTTTGCCCAGGATAGCGATGCCGCGTCGCCTACGGCCGCTGCTGTTCCAGCTCCGGCTGGCCCGGCGCCCGGCGCGGTGGCGAGCAAGAGGATGGAGGAGAGCAAGCAGCTGCAAGATGCCGAGGGGGAGCAGGCTGTCGACCTCAACCAACTCGCTTATGGCCCCGGGAGCGGCGCGGGGGGGATCTCGCTCGGCATGAACGGCCAGGCGCCGCCGGGGGGTGGGGGGCGCGGCTTGGAGCGGGGCAGGATGGCCCCCGCAGCCGGCATGATGCCGGGCCCGCCCGGCCAGCCCCCTCGAGCCGCCAGGGCGATGGGGGGCCGCCTGCCCCCTGTGGCCCATGGAATGCATGCCGAACCGCAGGAAGCGCGCGGCGGGCAGTGGTTCAGGGATCGGGATGTCGATCGGCTCGAGCTCAGCAAAGCCGCGCCCGGCACGGAGCGCTACGGACAGTTCGTCGAGAACGCCTTCCGCAATCCTGCTGACAAAGAACAGGCCCTTTCGACCTTCTCGATCGACGTCGACACGGCGAGCTACGCGCTCGTGCGCCGGTTTCTCCGCGACCGCCAACTCCCGCCGGCCGACGCGGTCCGCCTCGAGGAGATGCTCAACTACTTCCGCTACGACGACGCGCCACCTGTGGGGGACGATCCGTTCTCGGTGTCGCTCGAGACGGCGGCTTGCCCGTGGCGGGCCGGGCACCGGCTCGTCCGCGTGGGATTGAAGGGGCGTGAGATCGCCGCCGCGGCCCGCCCCGGCACGAGCCTCGTGTTCCTCGTCGATGTCTCCGGCTCGATGAACGAGCCCAACAAGCTGCCGCTGGTGAAGCAGAGCCTGTCGATGCTCGTCGACCAGCTTACCGAGAACGACAAGGTGGCGATCGTCACCTATGCCGGCGACGCCGGGCTCAAGCTCGCGCCGACCAGCGGCGATCAGAAGGCGCGGATCCGGGGAGCGATCGAGGCCCTCGCCGCCGGTGGCTCCACCAACGGCTCGGCTGGGATCGAGCTCGCCTACGCCCAGGCCGCCGAGGCGTTTGTGAAGGGGGGCTCGAACCGGGTCGTGCTCGCCACCGACGGCGATCTCAATGTCGGCGTCACGAGCGACGCGGCGCTTGTCGAGCTGATCAAGCAGAAGGCGTCGGGCGGGGTGTTCCTCACCGTCCTCGGCTACGGCCAGGGGAATCTCCAGGACGAGAAGATGGAGAAGCTCGCCGACAATGGCAACGGGATCTATGCCTACATCGACGGGGCGCGGGAGGCGCGGAAGGTGCTCGTCGAGCAGCTCACCGGGAGCACGGTGACGATCGCCAAGGATGTGAAGATCCAGGTGGAGTTCAATCCCGCCCAGGTCGCCGCCTACCGGCTCCTCGGCTACGAGAACCGGATCATGGCGGCGAAGGACTTCAAAGACGACACGAAGGACGCCGGCGAGATCGGCGCTGGCCACGGCGTGACGGCCCTCTACGAGATCGTCCCCACCGCCGCCGCCGACAAGAGCCCGGTGGTCGATGAGCCGCTCAAGTATCAGCCGAAGGAGACGGTGGCGGCGAAGCCCGAGGCCCCGGCCGAGGCGGGCCCGGCGTCGAGCGAGTTGCTCACGCTCAAGCTCCGCTACAAGGAGCCGACCGGCAATGAGAGTACGCAGCGCGTGTTCCCCCTCGAGGACACCGGCACCACGTTTGAAAACGCCTCGACGAATCTCCGCTTCGCCGCGGCGGTCGCCGAGTTCGGCATGCTCCTCCGCGGCAGCGCCCACCGCGGGGAGGCCACGCTTGCCCACGTCACCGCCACAGCGGCCGGGGCGCTCGGCAACGATCCCGGTGGCCTGAGGGCTGAGTTTCTCGATCTCGTTCGCGAGGCCGGAGCGCTCCTGCCGCACCGGGGAGGGCCGATCCCGAACTGACGGCTCGCAAGGCCCGCGCTTGAAGGCAACGTATACGTGCGTACACTCCTGGCGTTCGTCTCTCTCGAAGGACCGATCGGATGCCCCGCAAAATACGTGAGCTCATCCGCGATCTTGTGGAGGCCGGATTCGAGGAGCGACACGGGAAGGGAAGTCATCGCAACTACGGGCACCCTCTCCTTGCCAAGTTGGTTACGATATCGGGGATGGATGGTGACGATGCACGGCGATACCACGAAAAAGCGGTTCGGAAGGCCATCGACGAGGTGCACCAATGGCGAAAGGCGACCGATACGTGAAGGTTGTCGAGTGGTCGGACGAGGACAACTGCTTCATCGGAAGTTGCCCGGAGTTGTTCTTTGGAGGTTGCCATGGCGACGATGCCAGGCAGGTCTTTGGCGAACTCTGCGAGATGATTCAAGAAGCCATTGAAACGCTCGAGGAAGCGGGAAAACCATTGCCGCAACCGCTGACGCGAAGTGAGTTTGGCAATCTCCTGCAGCGGTCTGCGTGACCCCGCTACTCGTGATGGCACTCGATGATCCGGGCGATCTCGGGAAGCCGAGCAAGGGCGATGAGAATCTCGCGGTGGCGCGGCTGGTGGGTCGAGCCGAGGCAGAGGCATTCCTCCGCCTTCGCGCCGATCCTGCCGCGTGAGCCGGCCATGAACGCAACGCTCGGATCGATCCGGGAGACCGCTTCGCGCGCGGCGGGGGTGTCGGGAATCGCAAACTCGTAGTCGACCGCCACCTTGCCATCGGGGGGCCCGCGGAGGCCGTCGGCGTCGAGGGCCTCGAGATCGATTTCGATCTTCGCGCGGGGATCGCGAGGGGTAGGCGCAGAGGCACGGCAGCCGGCGAGGAGGATCGCGGGCAGGATCAGCACGAGACGGCGGCGAAACTCAGAAAACATCAAGGAGCCTCCCCGCGGCGGATGGTGACCCAGAGCTTGCCGTCATTGTCGCCGAGTTCTGTCCAGGCATCGGCGGCGCGAAGCATGAGGAGGCCGTCGGCCGGGGCGATCCAGCTTGTGTGGCTGCCGAGTGGGATTTCGGGGCTGAGCGTGAAATCGGCATAGAGCGCGCCTGCAAGCCGGCCGCGGCCGTCCCCGTCCCCGTCCGGGCCCGTGG
>CAJBCV010000496.1 GCA_903951635.1 uncultured Planctomycetaceae bacterium | reverse complement strand
TGCCCTGACGCCGAACATCGACAGCTTGTTCGCCCGCGGCACGAGGCTCACCCGGCACTGGGCCGGCAGCGCCGTCTGCGCGCCGAGCCGGTGCGTCCTCATGACGGGCCTTCATCCCGGCCATGCCCCGATCCGCAGCAACAGCGAGGTACAGCCGGAGGGACAGCGGCCGATGCCGGCCGGGACTCTCACCCTGCCGGGGATTCTCCACGCTGCCGGCTATGCGACTGGCGGCTTCGGGAAGTGGGGGCTCGGTCCGCCGGGGAGCCCGTCCGATCCTCATGCCGCGGGTTTCGATCGCTTCTTCGGCTACAACTGCCAGCGTCATGCCCACTCGTTTTATCCCGCGTATCTGTGGGACGATTTCGAAAAGGTGCCACTCGACAATCCCCCCGTGCCGGTGACGGCGACGCTTCCCGCCGATCCCGCCCCCACGGCCGCCGACTTCGCCCGCTTCCAGGGGACGACCTACTCCGCCGACCGGATCGGCGACGAGGCGGTGCATTTCCTCCGGTCGCATGCGGATCGGCCGTTCTTCCTCTACCTGCCGACGACGCTCCCCCATGTCGCCCTTCAGGTGCCTGCCGACGAGCCGTCGCTCGAGCGCCATCGCCGCTTCTTCGGCGCCGAAAAGCCGTATCTCGGAGGGAAGGGCTACGTTCCCTGCGCCGAGCCGGCGGCCACGCTCGCCGCGATGGTGACGCGGATGGATCGGGAGGTGGGGCGGATCGTCGCGACCCTCGACGAGCTCGGGCTCACCGACGACACGATCTTCGTCTTCTCGAGCGACAATGGCGCCACCTTCCCCGGCGCCGGCGGCGTCGTCACCGATTCGATGCAGAGCAACGGGGCGCTCCGCGACTGGAAGGGCTCGCCCTACGAAGGGGGCCTGCGCGTGCCGGCGGTCGTCGTCTGGCCGGGAAGGATCGCGGCCGGTGCTTCGATCGACGCGCCGACCGGCTGCGAAGACTGGCTGCCGACGCTTCTCGATCTTGCCGTGCCCGACGCCCCACGCCCCGCGGCGCTCGATGGCGAGAGCTTCGCTGCCATACTTCTCGGCCGACAGCCCCCACCTGCCTCCCGGACGCTCTACCGCGAGCTCACGGAGCGACTCTGGCAGACGGCCCTCGAGGTCTCTCCCGACGGCTGTTGGAAAGTGGTGCGCCGCAGCCTCGGCAAGGGGATGCCCGACCGGGCGGCGCCGGTGGAGCTCTACGAACTCCATACCGACCCGGCTGAGGCCCACGATCTCGCCGCGGCGCGTCCCGATGTCGCCCGGAGAATGGAGCGGCTCCTCGACCGCGAGCATCGCCCCGATCCGGCCTGGCCACTTCCCTTCGCCGATGCCGCCACGGAGCGGGCCGGCAACTCCGCCACGATCGACGGCACGCAGACGCCAAAGCCCTGAGCCCGGCCGCGGGGTATACTCGCGCCGCCGTCGGCACTCCGCCGCGGCATCCATCGGGGGGCGGGAAGTGACAGAGACATCCGAACCGGAGCGTTCACGTCCCGGGCGGGCGACGAGGATCGGCTTCGGCCTGTTCTGGATCTACGTGATCCTCTACTTCGGCTTCATCGCCCTGGTCCTCTTCCGCCCCGATGTCCTCTCCAGCCGCCCCTTCGGCGGGGTGAATCTCGCCATCGCCTCCGGGCTCGGGCTGATCGCCGCGGCGCTCCTCCTGTCGGTCGTCTACATGGTGGCATGCCGAGTGGTCGAATCCCCGGGGGGTGAGCGGCACTGATCCCCGCCCCGACCGATTCGTCCTGCCGCCTGTCGCCTGCCGCCCGTTCCCGAGACCCCCGATGCTCTACGAATCATCCCCTGTCGCCATCGCGATCTTCGCCAGCTTCGTCCTCGCCGTCGTCGGCTTGTCGTTCTGGCTGGGGCGAAAGGGACAGTCGGCCAAGGGCTACTATGCCGCCCACGGCGAGATCCATTGGTTCATCAACGGGATCGCCTTCGCCGGCGATTACCTCTCGGCGGCGAGCTTCCTCGGCATCTGCGGGATGATCGCCTTTCACGGCTTCGACGGATTCCTCTACTCGATCGGATTCCTGGCCGGCTGGATCGTGGCGCTGTTCGTGATCGCCGAGCCGATCAAGTCGCTGGGGAAGTTCACCTTCGCCGACGCCCTCGACGCGAAGTTCAAGAGCCGTGGCATCAAGCTGTCGGTGGCGATCTCGACGCTCGTCGTGAGCATCTTCTATCTCATCCCGCAGATGGTGGGCGCCGGCGACTTGATCGTGCCGCTCCTCGGTCTGCCGCATGCCGTCGGGGTGATCCTCGTCGGCGTGGCGGTGACGCTCATCGTCGTCACGGCCGGGATGGTGTCGACGACGTGGGTGCAGTTCATCAAGGGCTCGCTCCTGGTCTTCTTCTGCGGCGTGCTGACGTCGATGATCCTCGCTCGTGGCCTGACGGTGAACACCGGGAGCCTCGAGCCGCAGACGCGCTCTGTCACTCCCGACGGCCGTGTCCTCGTCGATGGCGAGCCGCAGACCCGCGACCACGATCTCCGCCCCGTGGGCACCCTCGCCGCCCTCCCGGCGCGCTATGGCGATGCGACCACGACCGGGCCCCTCGGGGCGCTTGAGTACCTCTCCGTCCTCGAGGACTCCAGGATCGTCACCTGGAGTGGGAAGAAGTCGACCGATGCCTCCGGCACGCACACCGTCTTCACGCCGACGGAGAAGGCCGGCGCCGATCTCCTCAAGCCGGGGGGCTACTTCAAGGGGCTCACGACGGGCAAGCTCGCCGACAAGCTCGACTTCGCGAGCCTCATGCTCGCGCTGTTCTGCGGTACTGCCTCGCTCCCCCACATCCTCATCCGCTACTACACCGTCAAGGATGCCGCCGCCGCCCGCAAGAGCACCGTCGTGGGGATCGCAGCGATCGGCGCCTTCTACGTCCTCACGCTGTTCCTCGGCCTGGGGGCGATGACGAGCGGCGCCCTCGACCCGACGAGCACGAACATGGCGGCGCCGCTCCTGGCGAAGAGCTTCAGCGAGACGCTCTTCGCCGTGATCTCGGCGATCGCCTTCACGACGGTGCTCGGCACGGTGAGCGGGCTGATCATGGCCGGCAGCGGGGCGGTGGCCCATGACCTCGTCGAGAACGTCCTCCGCATCCCGATGGACGACGCCGCGAAGGTCCGCTGCGGGAAGATCGCCGCGGTCGGCCTGGGGATCGTGGCGATGGCCCTCGGAATCCTGTTCCGCAACTTCAACGTCAGCTTCCTCGTTGGCTGGGCGTTCAACATCGCCGCCTCGGCGAATCTGCCGGCGCTGGTCATGCTCCTCTTCTGGCCGCGGACGACGAAGGAGGGGATCATCTCTGCGGTGACGGTGGGGATGCTCGCGAGCCTGGCCTGGATCCTTCTCTCCGCCGACACCTTCGAGAAGGTCTACGGGCTGTCGCGCGACGCCTCGCCGGTCCCCTTCAGCCAGCCCGGGCTCGTGACGATCCCGCTGGGATTCCTCGTCCTCGTCGTCGTGTCGCTGCTGACGAAGGCCCAGCCGAGGGGGAAGCCGGCATGAGTGCGGGCCCGGTGATCCGCTGCCGCGAGGATCATCTCGGGGCGATCCGCGCGATCTATAACGACGCGATTCTCCACACGACGGCGCTCTACGAATACCAGCCGCGAAGCGCCGAGACGGTTCATGCCTGGTGGCAGGCCAAGGAGCAGGCGGGCTATCCGGTCCTCGGCGTCGAGCGGGCCGACGGCACGCTCGCCGGCTTCGCCAGCTGGGGGCCGTTCCGGCCGTTCCCGGCCTTCAAGTATTCGGTCGAGCACTCGGTCTACGTCGCGGCCGACAGCCGCGGGGAAGGGATCGGAAGGCGGCTCCTCGAGGCGATCGTCGCCGAGGCGATCCGCCACGACATCCACCTCCTCGTGGGGGCGATCGATGCCACGAATGTCGCGAGCCTCGCGCTCCATCGAGCGCTCGGATTCGAGCATGCCGGCACGATCCGCGCCGCCGGCTTCAAGTTCGGCCGCTGGCTCGACCTCGAGTTCTGGCAGCGTGCGCTCCCGACGCCGGCCCGGCCGGTCGATGGCTGAGCGTCGTGTGGTAGGATGACGGAACTCCAGGCCCTCCGGCATCTCCCCGATGACGCCCCGCGTTTCCATCCTCATCCCCTGCTACAACGCATCGGCTACGGTGGTACGGGCGGTCGAGTCGGCGCTCGCCCAGACCTTTCGCGACGTGGAGGTGATCGTGGCCGACGACGCCTCGACCGACGCGAGCCTCGCGGTCCTCGAGCGCTACCGCGGCGACGCCCGGGTGTCGGTCCACGCCGAGCCCCACCGCGGTGGAAACGGAACCCGCAACCGTCTCCTCGAATTGGCCCGGGGGGAGTATCTCCAGTTCCTCGACGCCGACGACACGCTCAGCCCGGAAAAGGTCGAGTCCTGCCTCGCCGCCTACGGGGAAGGGGTCGATGTCGTGTTCACCGACCGGGAGTTCCACGGCGGCGACGCCGGGCAGGTGGGGCGGTATCCGGAGCCGGATGGAGATGTCGTCGAGTATTTCATCCGCAATTCGGTCGTGACGATGCTCCCGGTCAGCCGGCTTGCCGATGTGAGGGCCGTGGGGGGCTTCGATCCCTCGCTCCCCTGCTGCCAGGAGTATGAGCTCCATCTCCGCCTGGCGCTCCACCGCTGGCGAAAGGTGCGCCACCTGAGTGTTCCCCTTTGCACCTACTACGTCACGCCGGGGAGCATCTCTTCCAATCAGGGGCGCCTGTTCGCCACCCGGGCGGCCGTCCTCCGCCGATTTGCCGAACAGGAACTCGGCGCCGAGGGCCTGACCCCCGGCCGGCGCGATGCGATCGCCACGGAAATGATGGTTTGTGCCAGAATCCTCCTCCGGTGTGGGCAGGACGACGCTGCCGTTGCGGCCTATGCGTTTGCACGGAGCCTGTCGCCCGCGACGAAGTATCCGGCGAAGTGGCCTCTGCGGATGGCGGCGCGGATCGTCGGGCCGGCGCGAGCGGAGCGGGCTCGGGCCTGGCTGGCGAGCCGATTGGGAAGCCGTTGAACGTGCTGCCGGGCGGACCCTCGAGGTGGTGGTGAGCGACGACATCCTGTGGATCAAATCCCGCATGCCGGGTGTGGTGCAGGATGGCAGCAGCCTCGTCTCCACGGGGCTCGTCTCCTGCCTCCGCGACCACCACGCCATCGACCTGCTCTGCCTGCGGATGACGTCGCGCGAGGAGGCGCAGGCCGCCGACCGCTCCTGCCCGTTCCGCAACGTCTTCGTCGCCGATCCCGACAATGCCGGAGGGCTCGCGCGGCGGATCGGCTGCCGGCTCTCCTACACGCTCCGAAGCGAGCTCACCGCGACCCCGCGGTCGGTGTTTTATGAATCGGGCCGCCGGGCCCGGGCGATGCTCGAACGCATCCTCGCCGAGCGGCGCTACCGGCGAATCATCGCCGAGTATTACACCGTCGCCCCGCTCCTCGAGGGGCTCGAGTCACAGACGAGCCTCATCCTCCACGATGCCGATCATCTCACGTTCGATCTCGAGGCCCTTCAGGAGCCCTCGCTCGTCAGGCGCGCCTGGCTCCACCACCGCGCCGCGCAGATGCGGGCCTTCGTGAAGCGCGTCGGACCCCGGTTCGATGCGGTGCTCACGCTCACGCCCTTCGACCGGCAGGCCTACGAGGCGCTCGGGATCGAGCGAATCGAGAGCCTCGACGTTCCGCTTCCCGATCTCCCCCTGACGGCCCCGGAGCTCGAGGGGGAATCGATCGCCTTCCTCGGGTCAGTCGATTACGGCCCCAATCGCGACGCGCTGGGCTGGTTTCTCACCGACGTCTTCCCCGCGGTGCTGAAGCGTTTCCCCGCTGCGCGCGTACGCGTGTTCGGTGGTGGGGATCGGGCGGGCCTGGGCAGCCCGAACGTCGACTGGATGGGGCGCATCCCCCAGGAGGATTTCGCGCAGGTCCTCGGGAGCGCGACGCTCGGGATCGCACCGATCCGCCTCGGCACCGGGGTGAAGGTGAAGGTGCTCGACATGATGTGGCACGGCCTGCCGGTCGTTTCCACGTCGCTGGCGAGCCGAGGGACACCCGCGGAACATGGCGGGGCCCTGATCGCCGACACCCCCGCCGCGTTCGCAGAGGCCGTCTGCGAGCTTCTCGGCTCGCGTGCCCGCCGCCTCGAGCTTCAGGGGGCTTCGCGGCAGCTGCTCATCGAGCGTCACGCCAGTCCGGCGGCCCGAGCCCGTGTCGCCCGCAAGCTCCTCGGGCGTGCCTGAGCCCCCGGGCATCCCGGCTCACACCCGCGGCAGCTCGTAGCCCTGGCGGTAGTCCTTCGTGAACAGCCGGTTGGCGGCGTCGTCGGACGACGTCTCCGTCGTCGGATCGATCGTGAGCTCGCGGCCGAGGTGGAGCGGCGTGACGGCGAGGTCGACGGCGTTGTCGTGGAGGTGATCCTCGAAGCTGTCGAGGGTGAGGATGACCCGGTGGTCGTGGGCGGCGATCGTCGGCCGCGCCCCGAAGGGAACCTTCTCGCCGAGGTGCCACGACACGTTGCCGAGATGAGCCAGGGCACTGGAGAGGTGGCCGTCCTCGACGTCGAGGTAGAGATCCTCGTGCTTCCGGCTGCGGATCGCCTTGACGAGGTTGGCGAAGTGGTCGCGGCTGGAGCCCCCCGACCAGGTGCCGAGGGGTTCTCCGGCGTAGGTGAAGGCGGCGCCCGACTGGTAGTTCGTCGACACGACGTAGCCTTCCGTGCCCCACCAGATGTTGCCGACACCGAGCGGGCCGGCCGCCGTGCCGTGCGTCACCGGGGTCTTCATCTCCAGCCCGCGGACGTCCGAGATGAGGAGGGCGTCGTCCCACTCAAAGATCGTCACTTGGCTGTTGGCGACATCGCCGTTGTCGACGTAGCCCAGCCGGCCACCGAGGCTGACGACGCGCTTGGGAAACTCCTGCTTGCCGAGGCCCCAGCGGGCCTTGTCGAGCTCGTGGGGATTCTGATTGCCGAGATCGCCGTTGCCGGTGAGGCGGTTCCAGTGCCAGTCGTAATGGAGGCGCTGGCGGTGGGGGACGATGTCGGGAGCGGGCCCGGCCCAGAGATCGAAGTCGAGTCCCGGGGGAAGCGGCGCCGGCGTGTCGACCAGGCCGATACTCGGCCGCCGCTTGTAGCACAGCGCGTGGGCCACCTTCACCGGGCCGATCTTGCCGCTCTTCACGAAGTCGATCGTGTCACGCATCCCGGTCATGCCACGGCTCTGCGCGCCCATCTGGCACATCCGCCCGAGCTTGCGGGCCCACTGCGTCATCACCCGTCCTTCCTCGACGGTGTGACTCAGGGGCTTCTCGACGTAGACGTCCTTGCCGGCCTGCATCGCCCAGATGCCCATGAGGGCGTGCCAGTGGTTGGGCGTGGCGATCGAGACGACGTCGATGTCCTTGCGGTCGAGGACGCGACGGATGTCCTGAACGTACTCCGGCTTCCGGGGCGCGTCCTTGAACTTCTCCTCGTAGCGGCCGGCGACCCCGGGATCGCAGTCGCAGATCACCGCCAATTCGGCATCCGACATCCCGGCCCACTGCCCGATGTGCTCACCACCCCGGCCGTTGGCGCCGATGACGGCGACGCGGAGGCGGTCGTTCGGACCGGCCGGAAGGGCGGCTGGCTCGGCGGCGCGGGTAGCCTTGGGGGCGGCGGCGAGTGCCGCAGCGGCCATCGCGAAGGCTGTTTCGACGAAATCGCGGCGTGAGACCTGCATGGATCGTCCCTCTCCAGGTGCGCGGGCAGCGGGAGGGGGCCGTCGAGGCCTTCGATCCGATCATCCCCCCGCGGAAAACAGAAAAAGTCTACCACCGTGATCGGCGGTGGTGGGGCGGGGGGCCCCGGTCAGGCGCTCGGGCGGCGGAAGTGCCGGTAGGCCTGAAGGACGTCGAACAGATCGGAGGTGATCGTGATGTCGTCGTCGGCGAAGTCGGAGAGCCACGTCCGGTCGCTCGCCACCGCATCGGCAAGGAGCGGGAGGACGTCACCGAGAGTGACCCGCACCGTATCGGCCCGGGGGGCCTCCTGCACGATCGATCGGCTCGTCGACTCGAGGTCAGGTCCGGTGTAAACGCGCAGTTTCCGCATGGCCATGTCGAAGGTCCCTTGCTTGGGTTCGGAGTGGCTCGAAGCGGACGCACACCGGTTCCACCGATGGAGGCAGCCGGCGAACCGGCGCACACAAGCGTCCACAGGAGAGGTATCGGCCACTCCGCCGGCAAAGTTCCAATGAATCCCCCTGTCGGTCCCGGCGGCAAGGCCGGCAGGCTCGGTAGGCTGCCCCGCAGGGGAGGGAGCCCTGGAGACCTGGGGGGATGGCGCGGCCTGGAATCAGGCCGGGCCCACCGGAGGCATGCCTCCGTCGTCCGTCCTCGGGCTGCCGTGCGACCAGCCTCTCGTCAGGCCGGCGCGGGGAGGCCGCTCCGCGGTCCGACCGATTCGAGCCGGCCGGCCCGGAAAGCCTCTCCCATTGCCTTCGGGACGAGGGCTTCCGACTGGAGCACGCGGGCCCGGTTCTCGGCGGTGGAGGCCTTCATCTCCTGCTCGCGGGCGATGGCGATGCTCCGCCGCTCCTCCGCCTTGGCCCGGGCGACGCGGGTGTCGGCCTCGGCCTGATCGGCCTGGAGGCGGGCGCCGATGTTCTCGCCGACTTCGATGTCGGCGATGTCGATCGAGACGATCTGGAAGGCCGTCTGGGCGTCGAGGCCGCGCTGAAGCACCGCCTTCGAGATCGTGTCGGGGTGTTCCATGACGTCGAAGTGGCTCTCGGCCGAGCCGATCGACGTGATGATCCCCTCGCCGACCCGGGCGATGATCGTTTCCTCGGTGGCTCCGCCGATGAGTTGCGAGATGTTCGTGCGGACGGTGACGCGGGCCCGGATCTTCAGTTCGACGCCGTTTCTGGCGACGGCCGAGAGCGTCGACTTGCCACTCACGCGATCGGGGCAGTCGATGACCTTCGGATTGACGCTCGTCTGAACGGCGTCGAGGACGTCGCGGCCGGCCAGGTCGATGGCACAGGCCCGGTCGAAGTCGAGATCGATGTCGGCCCGCTGCGCGGCGATCAGTGCCCGGATGACGCGCGGCACGTCGCCGCCGGCGAGGTAGTGGGCCTCGAGCTTGCGGGCGGAGATCTCCCGGCCGAGCCCTGCTTGGGTAGCCATGATCTTTGCCTGGACGATCGTCCGCGCGTTCACCTTCCGCAGGCTCATCCCGAGGAGCTCGAGAAACGTCACCGGCGACTTCGACCAGTAGGCCTGGAACCAGAGTTGGCCGTAATTGGCGACCAAGAGGAGCATGACCAGGCCGGCGAGGACGGCGAGGATGCCGATCCCGAGGATCACCGACGGAGAGAGCATGTTCACGGAGGGGGGCTCCGGGGCAGGGGCGGGGAAACGCGGGCTGGCCCGGTAACCAGGGGGGCCGGACCGCAATGCCTCCAGCCTAGTTCGGGTACGGGCCGGGTCCAAGAAAAACCGTCCCGGCCTTGTTTCCCCTGGGAATCGGCGGTCCGGTCAAAACGATGAAGACGGGAAATCCGCCCCCGCGCCCCTGCAGGGCGGATCTACGACCCGGAGGATTATCCTGAGAAGCGGCCTCTTCAGACGCCGAGACTGGAGATTCAAGATGCACGCGGCCTACTCTAACGAGCGAAGACCTTTCGGGATTTTGATCCTGTTGGCACTCCTGACCCTGATGCGATTGGAGGTGACGGCGATGGCCAGCGACCAGATCGATCAACGAACAGCACGCAGGGACGCGGCTTCCCGGGCGGTGTTCGCGGCTTCACCGCGGCGCGACGCGATCGAGTTCGTCGACCAATGGAAGGACGATTGGAACGTCGCGAGCGTGAATCTCATCGACGCCGATCTCGGCGATGCCTTTCCACAGATCCTCGCCGATTTGGGGGACTTCCAGAGCTTGATGGTGTCGAGCAAGTCGCTCGAGCGACCGGAGAATCTCGCGGCCGTCTGCAAGCTCGAAGCCCTCGAGTCGCTGGTTATTGACGGAGACGGGGTCACCGACGACCTCATCCCCAAGCTCCTCCCCTTGGTCAATCTCAAAGATCTGCAGCTCTGGCGCGGACAACTCACCGGCAGGACTCTCGGGCAACTCGCGGCGCTACCGAAGTTGGAATCACTTGGTCTGATCGTTGCCCCGAACTGGTCGCCGGAAGCGGCTGCCCAGGTGGTCAAGATCCGATCGCTGCGACAGTTTTCTGCCGCGCGAGCGCCCCTGACCGATGCCGATGTCGGAGTGCTTATCGAGAAGAGCGATTGGGAACATCTCGATGTGAATGGATCCTCCATCACAGACGAGAGCTTGCGTCTCATCGCCCGTCTACCGCATCTCAAGAGTTTTCACACCTTCGGCGCCGGCATTACATCGGTCGGTATCGAGGCCCTGTCGGCCTCGACGACGCTCGAAAGCCTCGATCTCAGGGCTTGTCCGATGCTCGACGACGCGGCAGTCGATGCTTTAGCCAAGATTCCTGCTCTTCGAACTGTGCATCTTTTCGACAATAATTGGGTCTCCGCGGCAGCCGTCCAAAAACTAACCGGAACGAGGCCGGAACTCGGGGTGTATCATCCCGACATCCGCAGAGGAAAAGTGCGCTTGAGCTACGGCCTCGAAGCCCTCGAGGAATAGACCGGTGCCCCGCGGCCGCCGCGGGAGGCGAATGTCAGGAGATGATCCTGCTCTCGACCCGGTGGGGCTCAAGTCGCTTGCGGCCTTCGAGCGGGGAGATTTTAACGAGGAGCGAGGCGCCGGCGACGGTACCGCCGGCCGCCTCGGATAGCCGGATGCAGGCACCAGCCGTGCCGCCGGTAGCGAGAACGTGGGGTTCTATGATGCACGCGGCCTACTCATACGATCGCAGACCTTTCGGGATTTTGATCCTGTTGGCGATTCTGACCCTGATGCGATTGGAGGTAACGGCGATGGCCAGCGACCAGATCGATCAACGAACAGCACGCAGGGACGCGGCTTCCCGGGCGGTGTTCGCGGCTTCTCCGCGGCGCGACGCGATCGAGTTCGTCGACCAGTGGAAGGATGATTGGAACGTCGCGAGAGTGAATCTCATCGACGCCGATCTCGGCGATTCCTTTCCGCAGATCCTCGCCGATCTGGGGGATTTCCAGAGCTTGATGGTGTCGAGCAAGTCGCTCGAGCGACCGGAGAATCTCGCCGCCGTCTGCAAGCTCGAAGCCCTCAAGTCGCTGGTCATCGACGGAGACGGGGTCACCGACGACCTGATTCCGAAACTCCTCCCCTTAGATAACCTCACAGATCTGGAACTCTGGGGCGGCCGACTCACCGGCAAGACACTCGGGCAACTCGCCGCGTTGTCGAAGTTGGAATCACTCGGTGTGTCGAGGTGCCCGAACTGGGCTCCCGAAGCGGCAGTGCAGATCGTGCAGATCCGTTCCCTGCGAAAGTTCTATGCAAGCCGGGTGCCTCTGACCGACGCCGATGTCGGAGTGCTTGTCCAAAAAGACGACTGGGAACTCCTCGACCTTTGTCCCTCGATCACGGACAAGAGCCTGGGGCTGATCGCCGGCCTGCCGCGGCTCGAGAGTTTCTCACCCTACGGCCCGAACATCACCTCGGCGGGCATCGAAGCGCTGTCGGCCTCGACGTCGCTCGAAAGCCTCGATCTGCGGTTTTGCCCGATGCTCGACGACGCGGCCTGCGACGCCCTGGCCAAGATGCCCGCACTCCGCTCCGTGCTCCTCAATGACCGCAACAAGATCACCGCGGCGGCCGCCCGGCGACTGGCTCGGGCAAGGCCGGAGGTGTTCGTGCAGCACCCGGCGGTGGTGAAACTCGAGGTCCGCGTGCTCCGCGGACCCGAGGCGCTCGAGGAATAGACCGTCCCCCGCGGCGGCCGCGGGAGGCGATCTCTGTGAATGATCCCGCTCTCGGTCCGGTGGGGGGCGAGGCGATTGCGGGCGTCGAGCGGGAGATCTCGACGAGCAACGAGGCGCCGACCACCGTGCCCCCCGCCGCCTCGATCAGCCGGATGCAGGCACTCGCCGTGCCGCCGGTAGCGAGAACGTGGGGTTCTATGATGCACGCGGCCTACTCATACGATCGCAGACCTTTCGGGATTTTGATCCTGTTGGCACTCTTGCCCCTGATGCGATTGGAGGTAACGGCGATGGCCAGCGACCAGATCGATGACCGAACGGCCCGCCGCGACGCGGCGGCCCGGGCGGTGTTCGCGGCTTCACCGCGGCGCGACGCGATCGAGTTCGTCGACCAATGGAAGGATGATTGGAACGTCGCGAGCGTGAGAATCATCGAAGCCGATCTCGGCGAAGCATTTCCGCAGATCCTCGCCGATTTAGGAGATTTCCAGACCTTGATGGTGTCGAGCAAGTCGCTCGAGCGACCGGAGAATCTCGCCGCCGTCTGCAAGCTCGAAGCCCTCGAGTCGCTGGTCATCGACGGAGACGGGGTCACCGACGACCTGATTCCGAAACTCCTCCCCTTGGTCAATCTCAAGCATCTTGAGCTCTGGCACGGACAACTCACCGGCAGGACTCTCGGGCGACTCGCGGCGCTACCAAAGTTGGAATTGCTTAGTCTGAATGACACCCCCAACTGGTCGCCGGAAGCGGCAGCGCAGGTGGTCAAGATCCGGTCGCTGCGACAGTTTCTTGCATGTCGGCTGCCTCTGACTGACGCCGATGTCGGGGTGCTCGTCCAAAACGACAACTGGGAGCGCCTCGATCTTGACCCATGCTCGATCACGGACAAGAGCTTGGGTCTGATTGCGCGCCTGCCGCGGCTCAAGAGTTTCGAAACCGGCGGCCCTTCCATCACCTCGGCCGGCATCGAGGCGCTGTCGGCATCGACCTCGCTCGAAAGCCTCGATCTGCGGTTTTGCCCGATGCTCGACGACGCGGCCTGCGACGCCTTGGCCAAGATGCCCGCACTCCGCTCCGTGCTTCTCAATGAAGACAACAAGATCACCGCGGCGGCCGCCCGGCGACTGGCTCAGGCACGGCCGGAAGTGTTTGTTCAGCACGACGCCGTGGTGAAACTCGAGGTCCGCGTGCTCCGCGGACCCGAGGCGCTCGAGGAATAGACCGTCCCCCGCGGCGGCCGCGGGAGGCGAATCTCAGTAGATGATGCCGCTCTCGACCCGGTGGGGGGCGAGGCGGGCGCGGCCCTCGAGGAACGAGAGCTCCACGAGGAACGAGGTG
>CAJBCV010000495.1 GCA_903951635.1 uncultured Planctomycetaceae bacterium | reverse complement strand
GACTCCCCTCGCCTCGGGCAACATGGGTCGATCGGACGCTTCCCCCCAGGACCGCCACGGGAGGCGTCATTCCCAAGGAGCCATGAGGCCCGACGATTTGTATTCCTGCTGTTCCTCCGGCTCCCCGCGGGCGGACCGCATGCCCCGGAGCCTCGGAGCCTCTGTGGTTGTATCCCCGCCCGACCGCCGTGGGAAAGGGGCGGGGATTTACAGGAACGCGGCCACCGCCGACGATTGGAGCGTCTGGCCGGCCACCACCGCCCCGCGGTCGGGAACGGGCCGGCAGACCAGGGGAACAATTCACCGCCGCCCCCGCTCCGGGGAAGCCGGCGCCAGCATGGGAGACGACATGGGCTTTCACCAGACCAAGACACACCGGGCCGGCAAGCATTCCTACCACCAGATCGGCCTCGTCCGCGGCCAGTTCGGCGACATCCCCGAGGACAGCTGGCTCGACTTCCTCGCCAAGAACGGCTTCGATGGCTGGGAAGAGGCCTCCTGGGAGCTCGACCTCCCCCAGTGCGACACCGAGAGCGGCGCCGAGGCCTACGCGAAGAGCCGGGTCGAGAAGGCGAAGAAGCGCGGCCTCGAGATCTTCTCGATCGCCACCCACCTCCAGGGTCAGGTCCTCGGCGACGAGCCCTCCGCCAAGACGCTCCAGTTCATCGGCGGCGAGCCGGTCGAGGCCTACGTGAAGTGGCGCAAGGCCGGCAATGAGCCGCCGCGCACCAATCCCTACTTCGTCCCCGACGAGGTGGGGAAGCTGATGCAGGAAAAGGCCTGCAAGGATCTGATCCGCTCGGTCCGCCTCGCCCACTATCTCGGCAAGCTCCAGGACCGGACCGTCGCCGTCCCCGGCTTCGTCGGCTCGCCGGCCCATTGCTGGAGCCACTTCTTCGAGTTTCCGCCGCGGCCCAAGTCGATCGGCGGATGCCCGATCCCGGAAGTCCTCGACGTCAGCTTGGAGCTCCTCGTCGAGCGCTTTGCCCCGGTGTTCGACGCCTGCCGGAAGTATGGCGTGACGTTCGACCTCGAATGCCATCCGGGTGAGCGGGCGATGGGTGACATCGAGTCGGCCGGTGACTATCTCCGCGCCCTCGGGCTAGCGGGCTACGGCACCGACGTCGTCGGCTTCAACATCGATCCCAGCCACATGGTCTGGCAGGGCGTCTGCCCGATCGCCTTCATCCGCGAGTACGGCGACGCAATCCACACGGCGCACATCAAGGGGGTGCAGGTGATCGACGGCCCGACCCGCGCCGGGCGCCTCGGTGGCCACCGCCCGATGGGCCACAAGCTCAACGGCTGGAACTTCGTCACCGCCGGCAGCCGACGCGACAGCGTCAACGTCGAGGAGATGATCGTCGAGCTCAACCGGGCCGGCTACTCCGGGGCGATCAACATCGAGTGGGAGGACAACGACGCCGAAAAGAAGGCCGGCGCCGTCGCGGCGCTCCACGCCGTCCACGCCTGCGATCTCCCCCCGGCCGTCGGCCGACACGACGAGACCCTCAAGGCCTGATCGGCCCCCGGAACGTGTCATCACGGGAGGCGGCGGGTCGAGCAACGACCCGCCGCCTTTTTTTTGGCCAGAAAAAGGTGCCAGCCACCATTTGTCTGGAGACCCCGGCCAGCGGCCGGGGCCGTGGGGGGGGGGG
>CAJBCV010000494.1 GCA_903951635.1 uncultured Planctomycetaceae bacterium | reverse complement strand
TGCCCGGGGCCGATGCGACCGGCGGCGACGGCCGGGGCTCCGGGAGGGAGCGGGCCGGAGGTCTTCACGATCACGTTCTCGAAGGCCGCTGGATCGGGGAGCCTCCCGGCCGCGGTCACCGGGACCTGGAAATCGAGGCCGGGGGTGGCTGGCGACTGGCCGATCCGCCCGGCGGCGACCTGGACGTTTTGCTCGCGGAGCGCGCGGACGACGTCGGTGGCCGAAAGCCCGCGGCTGGCGAGCTTGGCGGGGTCGAGCCACACCCGGAGGGCGTAGTCGCGGGCCCCGAGGAACTGCACGTCCCCCACCCCTTCGATCCGGGAGAGCGCATCCTTCAGCTGGAGGAGCGCGTAGTTCGAGATGAAGAGCTGATCGAGGCGCTCCCCCGGAGAAAAGAGATTGATGCAGAGGAGAATGCTCGGCGACTTCTTCCGCGTCGTCACCCCTTGGCGGCGGGCCTCCTCGGGGAGCTTCGCCAGCGCCACCGCCACCCGGTTCTGCGTCAGCACCTGGGCCTTGTCGATGTCGGTGCCGAGCTTGAAGGTGACGTCGATCGATGCCTGGCCGTCGCCGGTGCTCTTCGACGAGAGATAGAGCATCCCCTCGACGCCATTGATCTCCTGCTCGATCGGCGTGGTCACCGTCTCGGCGACGACCTCCGCGGAGGCGCCGGGATACGAGGCGGTGACGGCGATCGTGGGGGGAGTGACGTCGGGGTATTGCCCGACGGGCATCCCAACGAGCGCCACGCCGCCGACGAGGAGGATGACCACCGAGAGGACGGTGGCGAACACGGGGCGGTCGATGAAAAATCGAGAAAACATGGGGGGCGGGTCATTCCGTCGCGGGCGGGGCCTGCTGGGCTTCGACCGGCCGGACGACGGCCCCGTCCCGGACGCGCTGCAGGCCGCTGACGACGACCCGGTCGTCTGCGGAGAGCCCCTTGGTGATCACGCGCAGCTGGCCATCGAGCTTCCCGGGGGTGATCTCGCGGAGCGTCACCCGGTCGTCGGCACCGACCACGGCGACGGTCCGGCGCCCCTGATCGATGCCGATGGCCCGATCGGGGACGAGGAGCGCCTCGGCCGGATCGCCGAAGGGGAGGCGGACCCGGCAGAACATCCCCGGGGCGATGAGCCGATCGGGATTGTCGAGGATCGCCCGGCAACGGATCGTGCCGGTGGAAGCGCGGACGGCGATGTCGACAAACGCAAGCATCCCCCGGCGTGGAAAGCCCTCGTCGGTGACCAGGGCCACGTCGACCGGGATGGCGAGATCGCGGATGTTGCGCCACGACGGATCCTGGTCCACAGGCAAGGCTGCCGCACCCTCGCGCCGTTCGTCGCGCGGTTCGTCGCGCGGTTCCTTGATCGCCCGTTCGCGGGCCACCAGGAGCGATCGCTCGTCGCCGAAAAAGGTCACGTAGACCGGATCGACGCTGACGATCGTCGCCAGGGTCGTCGGCGATGGGCCTCCCCCGACGAGGTCGCCGACATTCACCGTCCGGGCCCCGATCCGGCCGGCGATCGGCGCCGTCACCCGGCAGAACTCCAAGTCGAGCTCCGCCTGCGCGAGCATTGCCCGGTCTTTTTTCAGCGTCGCGGCGGCCATGTCCCGCTTGGCGGTGATGATCCCCACCTGCTCCTGCGTGACAGCGCCGCGCGGAAGGAGGGCCTGATTGCGGACGAGTTCGCTCTCGAGTTCCGCAAGCTCTGCCTGCTCCCGTTCGATCTCCGCCTCGGCCTGATCGCGGGCGATCAAGTAGGAGCGGTCGTCGATCTCGAAGAGCGGATCGCCGACGCCCACATCCTGCCCGTCGGCGAAGTGGACGGCCGTCACGAAGCCCCCGACGCGCGGCTTGAGATCGACCGTCTCCACGGCCGTGGCATTCCCGGTGAACTC
>CAJBCV010000493.1 GCA_903951635.1 uncultured Planctomycetaceae bacterium | reverse complement strand
GATCGACGTGCGAGGCGAATCGGTTCGGTTTTGCTTTGGCATAATCGAAACGATACTCGTCGCCGAGTTCGCCGGCCGACTTGGCCACAGGTTTACGGGCGCGTGGCTTCTTCATGGTCTTCTCGCTCCCGTCGAGTTGCTTTCCTCGCGCTGATGATCCTCACCATCATCCTATCGCGTTCCGTGAACGCGACCAACAACAGTCGCCCGAGCGACGAATGCCCGACAATCATTTCGCGAAGCTCGTCCTGGGAATGCCCGTCGGCTTCGAATACGACGGCCAATGGATCAGAAGATGCATCGTCCGCAGAGCCAAAACGAGCCTGAAAGGACACCACCGATGACTGGCGGTGACTGACACAACTCTGGATCGATGACGACGTCGAACGAGCCGCCAAGCGTGTCGACAAGTGCCCAATAATACGGCTCGCCTGACAGGCTGTTCTTCTTCACTTCCGTGGCGACGACATGGCCAGTGAAGATCGCCGTCGAAGTCGGCGGCCCCGCTGATTCGCCGTCGGGCTTGAACAGACCGGACGGGATGAACGACCGGGACGCAAACTTCAGCTCGCCGGTCTGGGATTCGTTGTACGCCTCAAGTGATGAATGCACCGAGATCTCGTGGGCAAAGGCGGCAATCTGGACATCAACGATCTGCGGCAAGGCGACGCTTGCGTATCGGTCGGATTCAATCGCGTCGAAAACAAACGGGTAGGCGCCGGAGTCCATGTCGCCCTCATCCGGGTCTGCCCAACCGTGGAATGCCCCTTCCAGCGGCGTATCGTCAGGCCGTGCGACGCGAGCAGTGAGTCGAACACGAATTCGACCGCCGCCGGCGAAGAACGGCGTCATTCCGACGAGCTCGTCGTCGTTGTTCGTTTGAAGCCACAATTCTGCCCCACACTCCGACGACCATCGCCAATACACGCCGTGGTCCGCTTCGATGGATGTCGCCAGCGGGCCGATACGGCCCACGAGCGCGTTCAAGTCGGCTTGATCGTTGACGGGAAAGCCAATGGATGACAAATGACTTGACATGATGTGAAGGCGGTCTTTGCCGCCGAAAGTGCCGACCCAATCGCGGAAGCCCACGGGAGCTTCGCCCCTCGGAGAGCCTACCCGCCCGCGCCGCCGGTTCCATCCCCTGGCTCGGCCTGCCCCGCCGCCGGCATCGCGGGCTCCAGAAGTGCCCACACGACAGCCGCCATTCGGTCGTGCCCCTGCTGGGTGAGATGGAGCGAATCGACCGTGGCGTCGGCGGCTTCGATGACCGAAAGGAGGATTCGCTTGGGGATCAGGGCCACGCCATGGCGCGAGGCACACGTGCGCTGAACCCGCCCAAAGCGTTCATAGAGGGGCGGAATCGGCAGCTCGAACATGGCCACCTGCCTCCCTGGCTTGCACACCGCTTTCAGGAGCGCATCGAGCCCCTCCTCGAAATCCTCGACAGAACCTCCCCCGAGGAAATCATTCCCGCCGATCTCCACGATGACAACGGGCGCAGCGATCGATGCCTGCTCGAGCCCCTTCGCTGCGGACGCCGCGGTTGCCCCCGCCTTCGAGAGATCCTCCACCGCCACTCCGTGCCGGTCCCGGAGAATGGCAGGCCACTTCCGGGTCAGATCACTCTCGCCATGCCCCGCCGTGATGGAGTCACCGATCACGGCGATCTGCCGGTCGCGGACTTCCGCGAGCACCGGCATGATCTGGTAACGGGCTTCATGGAGCCCGACTCCGAGGAGAGCGAGGGCACTCGTGGCGGTGGCCGTCGCGGCCTTCGCGCCGAACCGACTCGCCCCCCACCCCGCGACGATCGAAAGCAGGATGACGGCGTAAGCCCAGATCGGCAGCGGCGCGGCAGCCACCGACAGACCGATCAGCCCCATGAGCAGACACCACGTCGCACCACGCCGCAGCCGCGGTGCGGCGCTCGAATGCAGCCAAAGTGATTCCCAGGATCTAGAAGACCTATCCGCCCCCGCTGTCTGCCGGAGCGTCTGATTCAGTGTTTCCCCACTCGCTCAACACGACGTCGTAACGAGTCTCAACCTCTCCCGACTTGGCCCACAG
>CAJBCV010000492.1 GCA_903951635.1 uncultured Planctomycetaceae bacterium | reverse complement strand
GCCCCACCTCGATCGGCTGGCGCGCGCGAGCCTGCTCTTCCGGCGCGGGTATGTCCCCTCGAGCCTCTGTTGCCCGAGCCTGGCCTCGCTGATCACCGGCCGCTTTCCCCACGAACACCGGATCGTCGGCAACGATCCCCCCGGCAGCGACCGGCGCGTGCGGAACACGCCCGAGGGCCAAGCCCACTTCCGCGACGGCCGCGAGGCGATGAACCGGCACCTCGCCGCATGGCCGACGCTTCCCGCCCTCCTCGCCCCCCACGGCTACCGTTCCCTCCAGACCGGCAAGTGGTGGCAGGGGGATTTTTCGCGCGGCGGCTTCACGGCCGGGATGACCCGCGGCGAGCGGCACGGCGACGACGGCCTGACGATCGGCCGGGAGACCCTCGAGCCGATCGAGACGTTTATCGATGACTGCCAGGCGGCGGGGGCGCCGTTTCTCGTCTGGTATGCCCCGATGCTTCCCCACGATCCCCACGACCCACCCACCGAGCTCGTCGATCACTATTGCACCGTCGCGCCGAGCCCCCATGTCGCCCGTTACTGGGGGAATGTCGAACGCTTCGATCGCACCGTCGGCCAGCTCCTCGACCTCCTCGATGCCAAGGGGCACGGCGAAAACACGCTCGTCGTCTTCGTCACCGACAACGGCTGGATCCAGAGCCCCGACCATCCCCGCTATGCCCCGCGCTCGAAGCGCTCCCCCTACGACGGCGGCGTGCGGACGCCGATCATGGTCCGCCTGCCCGGGGTGATCGAGCCCGGCGTGAGCGACGTGCCGGTGTCGAGCCTCGACATCCTCCCGACGATCCTCGCCGCCTGTGGCGTCGCGGCGCCGGCAGGGCTGCCGGGGGTCGATCTCAACGATTCCCGCGCGGTCGCCTCCCGTCCCGGGGTGTTTGGTGAGTGCTACACCCACACCCTCGTCGATCTCGATGCCCCGGCCCAGAGCCTCCTCTGGCGGTGGACCGTCCAGGGCCCGTGGAAGCTTGTCGTGCCCGAACGGCTCGCCGCCGCCGACCCGCGGTGGGAAGTCGAGGGAGCGGCCCTCGATGACGACAGCCGCGCGTGGCTCGAGGCGGGTTCCCCACGCCTGTTTGACCTCGGCGCCGACAGCGGGGAAAACCGGGACGTGGCCGCGGAGCATCCCGACGTCGTGAACGATCTCCGCCAGACCCTCGATGCCTGGTGGACGCCGGGCCAGTCCCAGTCAGGAGCCAACTCGCCATGACGATCGCCTCCCGGGCCCCCCTTGTCGTTCTCCTCGTCGCCGCCCTCGCCCCCCTGGCGCCAGCGAGGAGCGAGAACTGGCCGAATTGGCGCGGCCCCGCGCTCGATGGCGTCGCCGCCGGGACGGGCTACGCGACGACGTGGAGCCCGGAGGCGAACGTCGCCTGGAAGGTGACGCTGCCGGGCCTCGGGGCGAGCACGCCGGCGGTGTGGGGCGATGCGATCGTCCTCACCTGCGCGATCGACGGCCACGACGCTGCGATCTGTTTCGACCGCTCAGGCAAGGAGATCTGGCGCCGCTCCCTCGGCACCGAGAAGCCGGGGAAGCATGCCAAGGCGACCGGCTGCAATCCCTCGCCGGTCACCGATGGGAAGCATGTCTGGGTCTATTTCAAGAGTGGGGAGCTTGCCGCGCTCGACCTCGCCACCGGCGCCGTGGCCTGGCAGGAAAACCTCCAGGAAAAGTTCGGCGAGGACACCCTGTGGTGGGATCTCGGCACGAGCCCGGTGCTCACGAACGACGCGGTCGTCGTGGCGGTGATGCAGACCGGCCCGAGCTACCTCGCCGCCTTCGGCCGCACCGACGGCAAGCTCCTCTGGAAGCACGACCGCAATCTCGAGGCCCCGGAGGAGGCGGCGCAGAGCTACTCGACGCCGCTGGTGGTGAAGGGGGAGGAGAAGTTCGGCGAGCCGGCCGAGGTGATCTTCGTCCTCGGTGCCGATCATGTCACCGCCCACGACGCCGCCGACGGCCGGGAACTGTGGCGCGTAGGGGGGCTCAATCCGGCCGGCGAGAAATACTTCCGCTCGATCGCCTCGCCGGTGGTCGCCGACGATCTCGTCATCGCCCCCTATGCCCGGGGGAGCACGCTCACGGCGGTGAAGCGCGGCGGGAAGGGAGACGTGACGAAGTCGCACGTCGCCTGGGCCCGGAAGGATCTCGGGGCCGATGTCCCGACCCCGGCGTTCCACGACGGAACGCTCGTCGTCTGCACCGACCAGGGAAAGGTGGCCTGCCTCGACGCCCCGACCGGCAAAACGCGCTGGGAAGGGGAGCTGCCCAAGAACCGTCACGCCTACAGCGCTTCGCCGGTGCTCGTCGACGGAAGGATCCTCGTCACGCGCGAGGATGGCCAGAGCGCCGTCCTCGCCGGGCCGGAGGGCGCTGCCGGCCGGTTCGAGGTCGTGGGGGAAGGGAGCGTCGGCGAGATGACGGTGGCGACGCCGGTGTGCGTCGACGGGGGGATCCTCCTGCGGACACACGACAGCCTGTGGTCCATCCGGCCGTAGAAATCTCCGGGTGAATCCGGAGGCCGCTTGGCCGGAAATTTGGGGATATGATTGGGAGGTTTGCCCCGTTCCCCTTTCCGTATCACCGGCAGCGGAATCCATGCAGAAAACGAAGGGCCGGCAGCCCGCCACAGCCGATTCGCGAGCCTTTTCCACCCCCGTCGATGATCGTGCCTGGGGGGCAGATCGTGTCGCTTCGGTGCGTGACCTGCTGTTCCGCGGAGGGGTGATCCTCCTGGCTGTGCTGTGGATCTATTCCCCCACCTACCACGGCGACTGGCTGTGGGACGACGACTCGATCCTCACCGCCAATCTCGTCGTCCAGTCGGCGTCGCTCGAGGGGCTCTCCAGTATCTGGCTCGGCCCCACGGGAGCCGATTACTTCCCTCTCTCCTACACCGCGCTGTGGGCGCAGTGGCCGTTCTTCGGGCTCAACTCCACCGGCTACCACGCCGTCACAATCCTCCTCCATGCCACCGCAGCGATCCTTCTGTGGCGGCTGCTGTTGGTGATGCGGATCCCGGGGGCCTGGTTGGCCGGGCTTCTGTTCGCGATCCATCCGGTGTGCGTCGAGAGCGTGGCCTGGGTGTCGGAGATCAAGAACACGATCTCGCTCCCGTTCTTCCTCCTTTCGGCGATCTTCTTCGTCAAGCATGACGAGGCGGTGTGGGGCGACGACCCGGAAGACGCCGGCGTCTGGAATTGGCTGCTGTCGGTCGGGTTCTTCGCGCTGGCGATGCTCGCCAAGACGTCGGTGGTGATGTTCCCCGTGGTCCTCCTCATCCATGCCTGGTGGAAGCGGGGGGGGATCTCGAAGCGCGACGTGGTCGCCACGGCGCCGTTCTTCCTTGTCTCTCTCGTCCTCGGTCTGGTCACGATCTACTACCAGCACGGACGGGCGATCGGCGAAGAGAAGATGCCGGTGGCCGACCTGTTCACCGTCGTCGGCTTCCTGTCGCGGACGGCCACGGCGGGGATGGCGATCCTGTTCTATTTCTGGGAAGCGGTCTTTCCCTTCAGGCTCCTCCCGATCTACCCGCAATGGCAGGTCAATCCTCCGCAGCTCTCGCAGTTCCTCCCCTGGCCGATCCTCGTCGCGGCGGGGTGCGGGCTGTGGTCGTTCCGCGGCACCGCCACCGCGCCGACGGCGGCCCGCCACGCGCTGTTCGGTCTCGGCTTCTTCCTCCTCATGATCTTCCCGATCCTCGGCTTCATCACCATCTCCTACATGCGGATCACCTGGGTGGCCGACCACTTCAACTACGTCGCGATCATCGGCATCATCGTGCCGCTGTGCGCCCTGGCGGCGGCGTGGTTCGCTGCGGCACGGCCGCCGCTCCAGCTGACGGCGCTCGCCGCGGCCACGGTGCTGTTTGCCGGACTCGCCGTTTCGTCGTTGCGGTATGCCCATGTGTTCGTCAACGAGGATGCCCTCTGGACCTACACGCTCGAATCGAATCCCGATGCCTGGCAGGCCCACAACAGGCTCGGCGCCAAGAAAGGTGCCCGCGGTGATCTCGAAGGGGCCCTCTACCACTTCACCAACTCCACCCGGCTCCGCCCCGATCTCGGCGAGACCCACAACAACCTCGCCACCACCTACATGGCGCTGGGGCGCACCGACGAGGCGCTGGAGGAGTTCAAGGTGACGACGGAGCTCCTTCCGAAAGTGTTCGCCGTGCAGATGAACCGGGGCTACGCGCTGACCAACGCGGGCCGCAACGAGCAGGCGGAGAAGTGGTATCGGGATCTCGTCGAACGCTTTCCCCAGCAGTTCGAGGCCTGGAACAATCTCGGGATCGTCCAGGTGAACAAGGGCAACCGGACGGAGGGGATCGTGGCGCTTCGCCGCGCCGTCGAACTGGCCCCCGGCGTCGAGGAGCCGCGCCGCAATCTCGACAGCGCCCTTCGCACCGAGGCGGAGGCGTTGGCGGTGGCGGGGAAGTTCACCGAGGCCGAGGTGATCTACCGGGAGATGCTGAAGATTTCCCCCGACGACGTCATGCTCCTCACCAACCACGGTGTCGTCCTCTACAAGCTCGGGAGGAACGACGCCGCGATCACCGCCTTCCGACGGGCGCTGGCGCTCAATCCGGGGGCCAAGGAGGCGGCGGAGAGCCTTGCCGTCGCCCTCGGCAAGGCGACCCCTGCACCGCCTCCCCTGGAGACGCAGGAGCCGCTGCCGTCGACGCTCAGCCCGGCGATCGAGGGGCGTTGACGGCTGGAGGGTCTACCGCTCCGTCTTCGCCGGCAGGACGCGCCTGGCGAAGTCGGCGAAGTGGCCCCAGTCGACGGCGGTGATGTCGTGGGGGCCGGAGCGGACGTGATAACCGATCGAGCCGCCGATCGCCGTGTCGACCGCGGGGTAGGTGTCGGTGCCGAGCCCGACCTTTCCGAACAGCTCCCACACCGGGCCAGCCGCGACGGCCGCGAGGAACTCCCCCCGCGGATCGGCCCAGCGATCCTCGACGGCGCTCGACACGTAGAGCGGCCGCGGCGCGGTCATCGCGAGCACGACATGCTGGTCGATCGGGAGCTCCGTCTCGCGGTCGGCGTAGTCGGCGAAGGTCGGCGCGAACCAATGCGGGAACGACGTCGTGATCCGTCGCACGGTCTCGCCGTAGTTGCGCCGCTCGAGCGCCGCCCCGCCGCAGCCTGATTCGTTGGAGACGACCATCGCGAACCGCTCGTCGCCGGCACCGGCCCACAGCGCCGTCTTCCCCAGGCGCGAGTGGCCGACGACGATCACGCGCGTGGGGTCGATCTCGGGAAGCGTCACGAGCCAATCGAGGATCCTCGACAGCTGCCAGGCCCAGGTCGAGATCGCCCCCGGCTCGTCGCCGCTCACCATCCGCTCGTCACCGACGGCGTAGCCGAGTGAGGAGAGCGCGCTTGCCTTCCGGCCATCGGCATGGTCGGGGAAGACATCGCCGCAGTAGGCGGTGGCGGTGGCAAATCCCCGGTCGTGGAGGAGCTTGACGGGCCAGCGGCTGGCGAGCGTGCCGCGCGACGAGGCCTTCGCGCGGTTCTCGTCGACGCCGGTGTCCTTGCCATTGGGCACCCAGCCGGCCGGGATGCGGACGGCCGGATCGGTCGATTCGGCGTGGTTGCCGCTGAAGTTGAGATGGAGGAACGCCGGCAGCCGCGCGCGCGTGTCGCCGCGGGACGGCGACGGGAGCGCGGGCGCGTCGCCGCGGGACGGCGACGGGAGCGCGGGCGTGTCGCCGCGGGACGGCGACGGAAGATAGAGCAGGACCTCCGTCACCGGGCTGTCGGGCCCCACGCCGAGCCGCAGCCGCGCCTGGAGGCGCGTCGAGCCGTCGGGCCCGGGGCCACGTTCGATCTCCTCGGCCGTGACCGGCACCGGCGGAAGCAGGCGGCCGTATTCGGTCGCCTCGAGGAGCCCGAGCCAGCGCGGTCGGGCGGCGACGCGCCACGCTTCGGGGGTCGTGACGGCCTCGCCATCGGAGAGCGTGAGAAGATCGGGGAGGGCGTAGGCCCGGACCTTCGCCTCGTCGTAGTTGAACTCCTCCTTGGGAGGCTCAGCGGAGGCGTCGGGCGTCATGGTGATGGCGAGGGAGAGAGGGAGGAAGCCGGAAAGGAAGAGAAGGGCGACGGCGACGGGGGGGCGGAAACGCATGGCGAGGCTCCGGAGCGATGCGATCGAGCGGCCCCTGTTCCCGGCGGGGTGGGAGCGGCGTGGGACGGGGAGATCGTACCGGATCGAGGGAAGGGGGTGGATCGGGGCGGGTCGGGCGGCGGCGGTCGGTTCGGGCGTGTGGTACCATCCCGGCGGCGATCGGGGGCTTCGCATTCCCTCCGCGCTATCCACCGTCACTCTCCACGGGCAAGACCGTTCCACGAGGTGCTCCATGCCGTCGGTTCGTCGCGATCTCCTCCGCTCGATCTTTTCCCTTCTTGCGGTTGCCTTGCTGGGCGTGGCTGGCGTTGGAGCGGCACGCGCCGTTGATGCCGACGGCACGGCGAAGCAGCCGGCCCGGCTCCTCGTCGTCACGGTCACCAACGGCTTCCGCCACGGCTCGATCGAGACCGCCGAAGGGGTGCTCGAGCGACTCGGCCGGGAGAGTGGGCAGTTCCATCTCGACTTCCTCCGTCTCCCGCCGGGGCGGCCCGGGCAGCCGCAGGAGCCGAAGCGGAAAGACGGCACGAGCGACGCCGATTGGAAGAAGCAGGAGGAGGCCTACAAAGCAGACCTCGAGAAGTTCAAGGTCGCCGATGCCGCCTGGAACAAGACCCTCTCCGAGCTCTTCGCCAAGGCCTTCGCGAAGGACTCGCTCGACCAGTTCGACGGCGTCGTCTTCTGTAGCACCACAGGCGCCCTGCCGATCCCGAATCTCGACGACTTCCTCGGCTGGGTGAAGCGCGGCAAGACGTTCATCGGCTTCCATGCCGCCGCCGACACCTTCAACGCCTCCGACGCCTATCGCGACCTCGTCGGCGGCATCTTCGCCGGCCATCCCTGGAACGCCGGTGACGAGCATGCCTTCGTCGTCAACGATCCCGGCCATCCGATCGTGAAGAGCCTGCCGGAGGCGTTCCGCTGGAAGGACGAGATCTATCAGTACGACACGCGCTTCGTCCCCGAGGACGTCCGCGTCCTCGTCAGCCTCGACATGCCCCACTCGACGCCGAAGGAGCCTTGGCACGTGCCGGTGAGCTGGATCCGCGACTTCGGCCATGGCCGCGTCTTCTATTCGAACTTCGGCCACAACGAAGCGACCTGGAACGACAAGAAGTTCCAGGATCACTACCTCGCCGGCATCCTCTGGGCCCTCGGCCGGATCAACGCGCCGGTGACGCCCAATCCCGATCTCCAGGCCCGCGAGTATCTCCATGGCGTGCTGTCGGCCGCCGCCGCGGCCGGTGCCGGTGGGGATGCGGCCAAGGCGACGGCCGAGGCCGAGAAGCTCTGTGCCAAGGCCGATGCGAAGTGCGCCGCAAACCCCGGCTGGGCGCGCTCGTTGAGGCCGATGCTCCTCGAGATCCGCACCGCCGACGCGGCGGCCCGCCAGGCAGCGTTCGCGAAGGTGGTCGCCGAACTCGACTGATCGTCGGTCGTGGTTGGTGGTCGCCGGATTTTCCGGGGGCCCCGGCCGGGGCGTGTCGCTTCCATCGGAGGATTCGTCGATGCACGCCCGGCTCGGCTCGGTGGTCGTCGGTTGGCTCGCGATCGTCGTGGCGTGGTACGTCGGGGGCTCCGGCCAGCCGGCCAGGGCCGACGCTGCCCGGCCGAATGTCCTGCTGGTGGTCTGCGACGACCTGTGCTGCGCGCTTGGGTGCTACGGCGACACCACGGCGATCACGCCGAACATCGACAAGCTCGCTGCCCGCGGCGTCCGCTTCACCCGGGCCTACTGTCAGTATCCGCTGTGCAATCCCAGCCGGGCGAGCCTGCTGACCGGGCGGCGGCCGGCGCGGACTGGCGTCCGAGACAATTCGGTCCGCTTCCGCGACGTCGACCCGGGCGTGGTGACGCTGCCGCAGGCTTTCCGCGGCGCCGGCTACCGCGTCGAGCGGATCGGCAAGCTCTATCACTACGGCGTGCCCGGGCAGATCGGCACCGACGGTCTCGACGATCCGCCGAGCTGGGATGCCGTCTTCAATCCCAAGGGGCGCGACAAGACCGACGAGGGGAAGGTGTTCTCGCTCGAGCCGGGGAAGTTCGGCGGCACGGTCAGTTGGCTCGCGGCCGAGGGGGCCGACGCGGAGCAGACCGACGGCCTGGGAGCGACCCGGGCGGTGGCGCGGCTCGAGGCCTTTTCCCGCGACAAGACCCCGTTCTTTCTCGCCGTCGGCTTCTTCCGGCCGCACACCCCGTATGTCGCGCCGCAGCCCTGGTTCGATCGCCATCCGCTCGACGGCGTCCGACTGCCCGACGTGCCGGCCGATCACGACGCGCGGGTGCCGAAGGCGGCCCTGGCCAGCCGCAAGCCGGAGCAGGCGCGGCTCCATGGCGACCTCGGCCGCGAGGCGCTCCAGGCCTACCGGGCGGCGGTGTCGTTCGTCGACGCGCAGGTGGGGGAGGTGGTCGGGGCCCTCGACCGTCTCGGGCTCGCCGACGACACGATCATCGTCTTCACCAGCGACCACGGCTATCACCTCGGTGAGCACGACCTGTGGCAGAAGCAGAGCTTGTTCGAGGAGAGCGCCCGGGTGCCGTTGGTGATCGCGCTCCCCCCGCGCCTCGGCGGCGCCGTCGGCGCGACCGCGGAGTTGCCGGTGGAATTGATCGACGTCTGCCCGACGGTCTGCGAGCTCGCTGGCGTGACGGTCGCCCCGGCGGCCTGCGACGGCCGCAGTCTCGCGGCGCTGGTTGCCCCGCAGGGGGATGCCGCGGCGATCGCCGACCGGCCGGCGTTCACCGAAGTCGAGCGCGGCGGCGTGCGTGGCGTGAGCCTGCGGACGGCCCGCTACCGCTACACGGAGTGGAACGGCGGGGCCGCGGGGCGGCAGCTCTACGACCACGACACCGATCCGGGCGAACGGATGAACCTCGCCGCCGAGCCGGCCCACGCCGACACCGTGGCAACGCTCGCCCAGCTTCTCCGCACGACCTACGGAACGGATCTCGTCGCTCCGCCACCGGTGAAGAAGTCACCTCCGGCCGCGGCGTCGAAGCGAGCGCCACAGAAGCCGAACGTGGTGGTGATCCTCGCCGACGATCTCGGCTTCTCCGATCTCGGCGCGTATGGCGGCGAGATCGACACGCCGCACCTCGATCGGCTGGCGCACGGGGGATTGAGGTTCACGCAGGCCACGAGCACCGCCCGTTGCTGGCCGAGTCGTGCGGCACTCCTCACCGGGTTCTATCCGCAGGCGATTGGTCGTGACGGGTTGCCGGAGGGGGACGGCCAAGGGGCCCTCCCCGGCGGCACCCAGGGAGAGCGTCCCCGATGGGCCAGGCTCCTTCCCGAGCTTCTCGCTCCGGCTGGCTACCGCAGCTATCACTCGGGCAAGTGGCATGTCGATGGAGCGCCGCTCGCGCAGGGCTTCGCTCGTTCGCTCGACGTCAACGGCACCGGTCAAAGCAACTTCTTCGACCCTGCCGGCGTGACGGTGGAAGGGAAGCCACATCCGCGAAGCGACGACTTCTACGCCACGACGGCGATCGGGGACCATGCGGTGGCCTGTCTCCGCAGCCACGCCGTCGATCATGCCGAGAAGCCCTTTTTCCACTTTGTCGCCTTTACCGCTCCCCACTTCCCCCTCCACGCGCCGCCGGCCGGAATCGCGAAGTACCGGGAACGCTACCGCGTCGGGTGGGAGGCGATCCGCGCTGCCCGCCATGCCCGGCAGCGCGCCGCGGGAATCGTCGCCGGCCCGATCTCGGCGATCGAACGGGACCTCGGCCCCCCCTATCCCTTCCCGGAAGCGCTTCAAAAGCTCGGGCCGGGCGAGATCGATCGCCCCCTCGAATGGGAGCGGCTCACGCCCGAGCAGCAGGATTTCCAGGCGACCAAGATGGCGATCCATGCCGCGATGGTCGAGGCGATGGACGAGCAGGTCGGCCGGATCCTCGACCAGCTCGAGGCAATGCAGCGTCTCGACGACACGCTCATCCTCTTCGCCAGCGACAACGGGGCCTCGGCCGAGATCATGATCCGCGGCGAAGGGCACGATCCGGCGGCTCCCCCCGGCTCGCGGAAGAGTTTTTTGTGTCTGGGGCCGGGGTGGTCAAGCGCCGCCAACACCCCCTTCCGCCGCCACAAGACCTGGGTCCACGAGGGGGGGATCGCCACCCCGTGGATCGTCCATTGGCCGCGCGGAGTGCCGGAAGGGCGCGCGGGGGAGCTGCGCCACCAGCCGGTCCACCTCATCGATGTGGCCCCCACGGTGATGGAGTTGGCCGGCGCGAAGCAGCCCCTATTCCTCCCCGACGGCACGCTCGTGCCACCGATGCAGGGGCGGAGTTTTTCGAGTCTCCTCGCGGATGCAAGCGCCCCCTCTCTCCGCGAGACGTCGTGGTGGTGTCACGAGGGACACCGGGCCGTGCGCGTCGGAGACAAAAAACTCGTCGCCGCGAAGGGAGAGCCTTGGGCGCTCTACGATCTCGCTGCCGACCGGGCCGAGACGACGGACCTGGCTGCCGCCGAGCCCGACACCGTCGCCCGTCTCGAGCGCGAATGGCTGCGGATCGCCGACGATTGCCGTCTGGGTGCTGCCGGGGCGTCGGTGGCGCCAGCCGCTGCCGCACCGCCACGCCGCCCCCCGAACGTCGTCATCGTCTTCGCCGACGACCTCGGCTATGCCGATCCTGCCTGCTACGGGGGCAAGGCCGCCGCCACGCCGCACCTCGATCGGCTCGCCCGGGAAGGGATCCGCTTCACCGACTTCCACGTCGCCCAGCCTGTCTGTTCGGCGTCCCGGGCGGCGCTCCTCACCGGCTGCTATCCCAACCGGATCGGCATCGCAGGCGCCCTTGGCCCCAAGGCCAGCCACGGCATCGCGGCCGCCGAGACGACGCTTGCCGAAGCCCTCCGCAGCCGCGGCTACCGCACCGGCATGGTGGGGAAGTGGCACCTCGGCCACCGTGCGCCGTTTCTCCCCACGCGTCACGGCTTCGACGAATGGTTTGGGCTCCCCTATTCCAACGACATGTGGCCCCACCACCCGGAGGCGGCGCCGGGGAGCTTTCCGCCGCTGCCGCTGTTCGATGGCGAGCGGATCGTCGATGACGACGTGACGCCGGCGGAGCAGGCGACGCTCACCGCCCGGTACGCCGAGCGCGCCGTCTCGTTTCTCGACCGGGCGCAGGAGGACGACCGGCCGTTCTTCCTGTATCTGGCCCACTCGATGCCGCACGTGCCGCTCTACGCCGGAGCTGCGTTCGCGGGGACGACCCCCGGCGGGCTCTACGGCGATGTCCTCGCCGAGATCGACGCCTCGGTCGGGGCCATTCTCGCGGCCCTCGAGCGGACAGGAAAGCTCGACGACACGCTCGTGTTGTTCACGAGCGACAACGGCCCCTGGCTCTCCTACGGCAATCATGCCGGCAGCGCCGGACCTCTCCGCGAGGGGAAGGGGACGGTGTTCGAAGGGGGGGTGCGAGTGCCGTGCCTGGCGCGACTGCCGGGGGTGATCCCCGCCGGAAGCGTCTGCGCCGCGCCGGCGATGACGATCGACCTCCTCCCCACCGTGCTCCGTCTCGCCGGGGAGCCGGTGGCGGTCGATGCCGATGGGTGGGCCGCGCTCGACGGCCGGCGGATCGACGGCCACGACATCACCGCGCTCCTCCGCGGCGAGCCGGCGGCGAGCGCCGTCGCCGCCGAACGGACGTACGGCTTTTGGTATCTCGACAACGAGCTCCAGGCAGTCCGTCGGGGGCGCTACAAGCTCCTCCTGCCGCACACGGCGCGGACGCTTGTCGGCGTGGCGCCGGGGGCGGATGGGGTGCCGGCGAAATACCGGCCGCTCCCGGTGGAAAAAATGCTTGTCGATCTCGAGGCCGACCCCGGCGAATCGACCGATGTGGCGGCCGATCATCCCGATGTCGTGGCCGGGCTCGAGGCGGAGGCAGCGCGCTTGCGCGGGGAGCTCGGCGATCGGCTCACCGGTCAAACCGGCAGTGGGATCCGCCCTGCCGGCACCCTCGACGCAGCGCCCCCGGCCGCTGCCCGGCGTCGGCCCCCGAACATCGTCGTCGTCATGACCGACGACCAGGGCTACGGGGATCTGGCCGCCCATGGCAACCCCGTCCTCGAGACCCCGCATCTCGACCGGCTGTGGCGCGAGAGTGTGCGCTTCAGCGAATACCATGTCAGCCCCACCTGCTCCCCGACGCGGACGGCGCTCCTCACCGGAAGGCATGAGTTCCGTTCGGGCGTCACCCACACGATCCACGAGCGCGAGCGCCTCGCCCTGTCGGCGACGACGTTGCCCCAAGTGCTCCGCGCGTCGGGCTACACGACCGGCATCTTCGGGAAGTGGCACCTCGGGGACGAGGCGGACCACCAGCCGGAGAAGCGTGGCTTCGACCGGAGTGTCATCCATGGCGCCGGTGGGATCGGGCAGGCCTTCCCGGGGAGTTGTGGCGACGTGCCGGGGAACCGCTACGTCGATCCGGTCCTCCGCGAGGATGGCCGATTCGTGAAGCGGCGGGGCTACTGCACCGATCTGTTCTTCGCCGCCGGGATCGAGTGGATCGAAGCGATGGCCCGCGCGGAGAAACCGTTTTTCTGCCTGATCACGCCGAACGCGCCGCACGACCCGCTCGATTGTCCAC
Organism: uncultured Planctomycetaceae bacterium; assembly: GCA_903951635.1. GTDB lineage: Bacteria > Planctomycetota > Planctomycetia > Pirellulales > UBA1268 > QWOP01. The sequence continues at coordinate 1,036 of CAJBCV010000492.1, read as the reverse complement.
AGGGCTCCGACGCCGGCCCCCGCGCCCGGCTCGCGGCGGCCGGGCTGCTTGATGAGGCGGGGCGCGAGCGGGTGGCGAAGTTTTACGGGATGATCGAGAACATCGACACCAACGTCGGCCGGCTCCTCGACCGGCTCGAGGCCGCGGGGCTCGCCGAGGAGACGCTCGTCGTCTTCACCACCGACAACGGCACGGCGACGGGGGCCGGCGTCTTCAATGCTTCGATGCGCGGGGCCAAGGGGAGCGTGTGGCGCGGCGGGACGCGTGTCCCTTGCCTCCTGCGCTGGCCCGGGGTGCTGCCGGCGGGGGTCGATGTGCCGGCGCTCGTGGCCCATGTCGATCTCCTCCCGACGCTCTGTGAAATTGCCCGAGCGACGATCCCTGCGGAGGTGGCCTTGCGGCTCGAGGGACGGAGCCTCGTCCCGCTCCTCCTCGACGCCCACGCCCCGTGGCCCGACCGGCCGCTTGTCACCCATCTCGGCCGCTGGGAACGGGGGGCGGCGGCCGGGGCGAAGTGGCGCCACTGCCGGATCCGCGAAGGGCGATGGAGCCTCGTCAACGTCGACAACCGTCCCGACGCCTGGCAGCTGTTCGACGTCCAGGCCGACCCGGCGGAGACCCACGATGTGGCGGCGACCCACGGCGCGGTCGTCGAGCGCCTCGCCGCCGAGTACGACCGTTGGTGGGATTCGGTTCAGCCCGACCTCGTCAACGAGGATCTCGACGGGCCGGCGGAGAATCCTTTCAAGACGGCGTTCGAAGCGCAGTTCGGCGTCGGCGTGACCGCGGCGACGGCGGCGGCACCATGACGAGATTCCCGTAAGGCCTCGGACAAGAGCCCAATGATGCAAGCGACCCGATCCGACCGTGCCGGGCTGTGGGGCTTCCTCAGTATGTTGTCGCTCGCGCTCGTGGCCGCGCTGTCTGCCGCGGTCGCGGTGGCCCGCCCCCCGAGCGTGCTCGTGATCGTCGCCGATGACCAGCGGGCCGACACGATCCACGCTCTCGGCAATCCGCACATCCGGACGCCAGCACT
>CAJBCV010000491.1 GCA_903951635.1 uncultured Planctomycetaceae bacterium | reverse complement strand
GGGCTGTTTGCCAAGTATGGCCCGGAGCGGCTCTGCGACACGCCGATCTGCGAGCGCGGCTTCGTCGGGCTCGCCTGCGGCGCGGCGATGGCCGGCGCCCGCCCGGTGATCGACTTCATGTTTGCCGACTTCGTCCTCGACTCCGCCGGCGAGATCGTCAATCAGATCGCGAAGATGCGCTACATGTCGAGTGGCCGGCTGCGGATGCCGGTGATCCTCCGCGGCTGCATCGGCATCGGTCACTGTGCCGCCACGCACCACTCCGGCAGCTACTACGGGATGTATGCCCAGGTGCCGGGGCTGCGGGTCGTCGTCCCCTCCAATGCTGCCGATGCCAAGGGGCTCTTTACGCACGCCCTTCGAGGGAGCGATCCGGTCCTGTTTCTCGAACACCGCGAGTTGATGGGGCACAAGACCCCGGTGCCCGAGGGGCTCTATGACATCCCCTTCGGGGTCGCCAACGTCGTCCGCCGCGGCCGGCATGTGACGGTGGTGGCGGTGGCCCGAATGGTGCAACTCGTGGCGAGCGTCTGCGATCAGCTCGCCGCCGAAGGGATCGACGTCGAGCTCATCGACCCGCGGACAGTGTCGCCGCTCGACATGGCGACGATCCTCGCCTCGGTGGAACGCACCGGCAGGCTCCTTGTCGTCGACGAGCCGCCGGCGTCGTGCGGATTCTCCGCCGAGGTCGCCGCCCGTGTCGCCGACGAGGGGTTTGATTTTCTCGATGCCCCGGTCCGCCGGCTCACCGGAGCGTTCGTGCCGACCCCGTACGCCCCGTCGCTCGAAGCGGTCGTCGTCCCGAATGCCGACGACTGCCTCGCCGCGATCCGCACGCTCGTGGCCGAATAGGAAGCGAAAAAATCATGGCCAACGACATCCGCATTCCCCGTCTCGGTTGGTCGATGGAGGAGGGGACGTTCGTGCGCTGGTTAAAAGGCCCCGGCGACCGGGTGAAGCCGAGCGAGCCGCTGTTCGAGCTCGAAGGGGAGAAGTCGGTGGAGCCGGTGGAGTCGATCGACGGCGGGATCCTCCACGTGCCGGCCGGAGCCCCTGGGGAAGGGGCGGTGGTGAAGGTCGGCACGCTCATCGGCTGGCTGCTTGCCGACGGCGAAGCGCCGCCTGCCTACGTGCCTGAGGCGACGCCGGCTCCCGCGGCAGCCCCGGCCGCCGCGGTATCCCTGCCCGCTCCCGCCGCGCCGGCCGCGGCCCCGCCCCGATCGGCGCCCCCCGCCCCCCGCCCGACCGGCCCGGTGGGCGGCCCGACCTCACCGACGATCCGCCGCCTGGCGCGGGAATTGGGGATCGACGTGGCAACGGTCGCCGGCTCCGGACCGGCCGGGCGGATCATGGCCGACGACGTTTTTCAGGTGGCGGTGGCGGGCGCGGCGCATGCGGGCGCGGTTCACGGCCGCAGGGTTTCCACGCCGCGGGCTCGGGCGACGGCGTCCCGCTTGGGGGTCGACTGGGCCACGCTTTCAGGCAGCGGCCGCGGCGGGCGGGTGCGCGAGGCCGATGTCCTCGGCGCGGCCCGGCCTGCCGCAACCGGTGCTCCTTCGAAACCGCCTTCGCGCCTGGCCGGTCTGCCGAAGCGCCGCCGCACGATCGCGGAGCGAATGCTCGCGAGCCAAGCTGAAAACGCCCCGGTGACGCTCCACACTCGAGCCGACGTGACGGCCCTGGCCGCGCTCCGCCGTCGGCTCAAGGCCACCGGCACGGTGCCGGTGCCTGCCTACACCGATCTCCTCGCCAAGATCACTGCCGGTGTCCTCCTTCGTCATCCGAGCCTGGCTGGCTGCTGGGATCCTTCAGGAGCGCTCGTTCTTCCCGACTCGGAAGGCCTTCATGTCGGGATCGCCGTCGACACCGAGGGAGGCCTGCTCGTGCCGGTCGTTCGCGACGTCGGCAGGCGCTCGCTTGCGGAGATCACGGCCGAGTCCCGCGAGCTGATCGAGAAAGCCCGCGCTCAAAAGCTCTCCGCGGCGGCCATGGAGGGGGGCGTGTTCACGATCACGAATCTCGGCGGCTTTGGCGTCGATGAGTTCACGCCGATGATCAACGGACCGCAGACGGCGATTCTCGGCGTGGGGGCGATCCGGCGCGAGCCGGTCGTGGTCGCCGAGACGAGCGGCGCCGAGTCGATCGCGATCCGCGACCTGATGACGCTCTCGCTCACCTTCGACCACTGCCGCGTCGACGGCGGCCCGGCGGCCCGATTCCTCGACGACCTCCGCCGGGCGATCGAGTCGCCCGACGGGCTTGCCTGAAGGGGCGGCATGGCAGGCCTCCGGGCTCGCTTGACCAGGATGTCTGAACGTCCGTATATTCGGATCCCTCAAGGAGAGCATCGCATGGGTCGTATCCAACTCGACAGCGAGGCATGCAGCCAACTCCGTTCCGTCACCGGGATGGTCGAACTCTGCGACAACGCCGGTCGCGTCATCGGGCATTTTGTCCCCGAAGGCGTGAAGCACGGTCTACCTCCGGCCGACCTCGTCATCCCTCTCTCCGTCGTGGAGATTGAGCGCCGCCGCCAGACCCGGCGTGGCCGGACGCTCGACGAGATTCTCAGCGGTCTCGCTGAAGAGAGTGCCAGGCCGGCGGATTCCCGATGAATCATGTCGTCTTCTGGTCCCCGGAGGCGGACGAGAAGTTGCTGTCGATAATCCTGGCCACCGCCGACCGGGACGAGTGCCTCCTCTGGATCCGCGAAATCGACTTTTGGCTCGCCCGCGGCCCGCTCGATTTCGGGGAGTCGCGGTACGACACGGTTCGGCTCGGTGTCGTCGCTCCGCTGGCCGTGCTCTTCGACGTTCTCGACGACCCGCCGACGGTGATCGTGCTCGACATCTGGCGATTCTGATCCGATACCGACGCCGGTCGTTTCGGCAACGCCGGCTCCGCTCACTCGGCCGTGGCCTCGAAGCCGCGTTTCCGCATCAGCGCCCCGGTGCCCGGATCCTTGCCGCGGAAGGCCCGGTAGCCGTCGGCCGGGTCGATCGTATTGCCGACCGAGAAGACGTGATCTTTGAGACGCTTCGCAACGGCCGGATCCCACGGTCCACCCGCCTCGGTGAAGGCTTCCCAGGCGTCGGCCGTCAGCACGTCGCTCCACAGATAGCTGTAGTAGGCCGCCGAGTAGCCGTCGCCGGAGAAGACGTGGTTGAAGTGGGGCGTGCGGTGGCGCATGACGATCTCTTCCGGCATTCCCAGGGCGGCGAGCGTGTCGCGCTCGAAGGCATCGGGGTCGGCCGTCGGCGTGGAGAGATGGAGCTTCATGTCGACCAGGGCGCTGGCGAGAAACTCGACGGTCTTGAAGCCGCGGTTGAAGGTCTCTGCCTTCTTGATCTTCGCCACGAGCGCCTCGGGGATCGGCTTCCCCGTCTCCACGTGGAGGGCGTACCGCGAGAGGATCTCGGGAGTGGAGAGCCAGTGCTCGAGGATCTGCGAGGGAAACTCGACGTAGTCGCGGGCGACGTTCGTGCCGGAGAGCGACGGATAGGTGCAGTTCGAGCAGAGCCCGTGGAGGGCGTGGCCGAACTCGTGGAACAGCGTCGTGGCGTCCTCCCAGGAGATCGTCGTCGGCTCCCCCGGAGGAGCCTTCACGAAGTTGGAGTTGTTGGAGACGATCGTCGTCATCTCGCCGTCGAAGCGCTCCTGATTCCGGTAGGCGTTCATCCACGCCCCCGACCGCTTGCCGCGCCGGGCGTAGGGATCGAAATACCAGAGGCCGACGTGCTTGCCGCTGCCATTCTTCACCTCCCACACTTTCACATCGGGGTGGAAGACGGGGACGCTCCCTTCCGGCACCGGCGTGAAGTGGAGATCGAAGAGCTTGGCCGCGGTGTCAAACATCCCTTCGCGGAGCTTGTCGACCTGGAGGTAGGGGACGATCTCCGATTCGTCGAGGTCGTAGAGCTTCTTCCGCACCTTCTCGGCGTAGGAGCGGTAGTCCCAGGGCTCGATCGTGATCTTCGCCCCTTCGGCGTCGGCGATTTGCTGCATGTCGGCCACTTCCTGCTTCACTTCAGCGACGGCTGGGCCCCACACCTCCTCCATCAGCGCCATGGCGCGCTCGGGGGTCTTGGCCATCGAGTTGTCGAGCCGCCAGTGAGCGTGGGTCGCGTGTCCGAGGAGGCGGGCGCGGCGGGCGCGGAGTTCGAGGATCTGGCGGATCGTCGCGTTGTTGTCGGTGGCGCCGCCGCCGTCACCGCGACTGACGAACATCGCGAACACCGTGCGGCGCAAGTCGCGGTCGTCGGCGTAGGTGAGGAACGGCTCGACGCTCGAACGGGTGTTTTGGATCACCCACTTCCCCTTGTGGCCGCGGGCGTCGGCGGCTGCTGCGGCGGCGGTCACCTGTGCTTCGGGGAGCCCTTTGAGCCCGGCGGCGTCGTCGATGATCACGAGGCCGTCGTTTTCGTCCTTGAGGACATTTTGGGAAAACTTCGTCGACAGCGTGGCGAGCTCTTGATTGATCGCCGCCATCTCCTTTTTCGCTTCTGCATCGAGGGCCGCGCCGCCACGGACGAAATCGGTGTAAAGGAGCCAGACAAGACGCTGCTGCTCTGGGGAAAGCCCCGATGTGGCTCGGGCGTCGTAGATCGACTTGATCCGGTCGAACAGCTTCTGATTCTGGAAGATCCGGTCGGCGAGGTCGGCGAGCTTCGGGGCCATCTCGCGCTCGACTTTCTGGACGGCGTCGTCGGCGAGATTGCTCCCCCAGATGCCGTAGATCGTCTGCACGCGCTCGAAGTCGCGCGTCGCCTTCTCGAGCGGCTCGATCGTGTTGGCAAACGTCGGCGCGGCCGGGTCGGCGGCTATTCGTGCGACGGCCTCGAGCTCCGCCTCGATGGCGACTTCGAGCGCCGGGCCGAGATCCTCGACGCGGACCTTGTCGAACGGCGGAACTCCGCCGTAGGGGCCGGTCCAGGGGCGGTTGATCGGCGTCGGTTCGGCGGCGAGCGTCATCGGTTGGGGGAGGCACGGGAGCCATGCCGCCAGCAGAAGCCATGCGAAAGCCCTCGATCGGGAACTCGATCGGGCGCTGCAGGAAAGCTGGACGGAACGCTTCATGTGCCGGTTCTCCAGGGAATGGGAAGGGAGGGGCAGGGAAGGGAAGCTCGCGCGAGGTCGCGCTGCGTGAGGGAGATCATAACCGCTACCGGGAGGACTGCCCGCGGGGGGCGGCCGGGTGGTTCCACCGCGAGTCGCGGTCGCCGGCGCCCTGCCCGTGACGCCCCTCGCCTTCCCACGCTAGGCTGGGAGGGAGACCGGTGACGCACACCCAGGATGACGCATGGCTGATCCATCGCCGCTGCCGGGCGCCGAGCCGGTGACGCGGGAAGCCCTCGAGGCGATCGTGGCCCGGGCGACCGCCTGCCTTCCACAGCAGGGGCCGATCGGCGTCTTCGTCGCGCAGAATCCGCTCCAGGCGCTCGAGTCGATTCGATTCGACGAGGCGGCGGTGGTCGCCTCGCGGCTCCTCGAGGCCGAGCCCTACCTCTCCGAAGAGCGGTACCGCGCCGAGCTCGCCTCCGGCCGGATCGCGCCGGCCGATATCGACGCCGTTCTCGATGACGAACACCGCGACCTTCCGTCGCAGTCCCTCTGTCGGGGGCGGCTGACGCTCCGCGATCTCCATCGGACGCTCCTTCTCCACTCGATCGTGCGCGAGACCGACGCCGGGGCCCGCTGGGCCCTCACCGAAACCGGGGCGATCGAGACCCTCCGCAGTGATCTCGATCCACAGGTTCGCTGGAAGATCCTCACCGAGTCGCTCGGGGAGGAGTCGACGCCGGGGCGCGAGCCGCGGCTCGCCCTGGCCGCCGACGAACAGGCCCGGGCGACGGTCCAAGCGCAGATGGCGCCGCTGGGGCAACTCGATGACGAGCGCGAGGTGTCGGCCGATCTCTGGCACGCCTGTTTGGAGTCGCTGTCGATGACCCGTCCGGCGATGACGCCCGTCCGTCCGCCGGTGCGCTTCCGCGATTGTCTCGTGGCCCTCGATCCGACGGTCGATACCGACGCCCTCGTCCATCCGCTCCTCATCCGCTGGTGCGGTGCCTTTCTCGATCAGGGGGTGGCCGCGTGGCCGATGCCGGGGCGCGAGCGAGGCCTGCTCCAGGCCGTGATCGGTCTGTCGGAGCCCGGGGCCTGGGGGGCCGACCCGTGGGCGGTGCCGCTCGGGACCGCGCTGTGCTCCGCCCGCGGGCGAGACTCGCTCGACGTCATCAACGGCGAGATGGTCCGTCTCGGTATTCCCCCCAATCGCTGGGAAGACTTTCTCACCAGGTCGCTCCTGGCGCTGCGTGGTTGGGCCGGGATGCTGCGGAGCCTCGAGGAGCGGCCCGACCGGGCGCCGGTCGTCGAGGTCCCTGCCCGCGTGGTCGACTTCCTGGCGCTGCGGCTGATCTGCGATCGGGTGGCCAGTTCGTGGGCCGCCGGAAAGCTCGGCGTCCCACTCGCTGCCGATGGCGATCCACGGCAGGGCTTCGGGGCCTGGTGGGTCGAGCTCCAGGATCGCTATCCGTGGCTGCACGGCCAGGGGACACTCGCCCGCTCGCTCCTCCTTCATCAAGTCGCGCAGCTCATCGGGATGACTCCTGCCGACATTCGCGAACTTTCCGAAAACGAGCTCCTCGAGCTCGAGGGGGAGATCCGCAACTTCGGTCCGCTCACCCGTCGTCGCCTCCTCCATGCCGCCTACGAGCGCCGCTACCGCATCGAAGTCCTCGACGCTCTCGAGCTCCATGCGCTCTCGACCGGCTGGCCGCCACCGGTGCGCCCCTGGCTCCAGGCGGTGCTCTGCATGGACGAACGTTGCGAGTCGTTCCGCCGCCATCTCGAGGAGCTCGGGCCCGATGTCGAGACGTTCGGCACGGCAGGGTTCTTCGCGGTGCCGATGTCGTTTCGGGGGATCGACGACTGGCATGCATCGCCGCTGTGCCCGATCGTCGTCCGCCCCGGCCACACCGTCGAGGAGGTGCCCGACGACGGGGCCCGTCGGCTCCATCACCGCCATCGCGAAGTGGCCCGTCGCCTCGGTCAGGTGCAGGACGGGATCTCCTCCGGGAGCCGCACGCTCCTCGGCGGGAGTCTTCTGGCGATGGTAGCTGGAGCGATCGCGGCGGTGCCGCTGGTGGCGCGGGTCGTGTCGCCGCTGTTCTCCGACCGGACGTGGCAAAGGGCCAAGGGCTTTGCCCGTCCCCCTGTCCCCACCCGCCTCCTCCTCGAGCGCACCGACGACACCCCGCTCCCCGACGGCACGCTCGCTGGTTTCAATGTCACGGAGATGGCCGGTTGCGTGCGGCGCGTCCTCGAGGACATCGGACTGCGAAAGGGCTTCGCCCGACTCGTCGTCATCCTCGGCCACGGCTCCTCGTCGCTCAACAATCCCCACGAGAGCGCCTACCATTGCGGCGCCTGCGGCGGCGGGCCCGGCGGCCCCAATGCCAGGGCCTTCGCGCTGATGGCCAACGACAGCAGAGTTCGGGCTATCCTCGCCGACGGCGGGCTTTCAATCCCCGCCGACACGGTGTTTCTCGGCGGCATGCTCGACACCTGCGCCAACACCGTCACCTGGTACGACATGGCCCGCGTGCCGGTGAGCCACGCCGACGATCTCGCCCGCCTCCACCGGGCCTGTGAGCACGCCTGCGGCGCCGATGCCCAGGAACGTTGCCGGCGCTTTGATTCCGCGCCGGCAGGCCCCACCCCGGCGTTGGCCAGGGCCCATGTCGAGGGGCGAGCCGTCGATCTCGCCCAGGTGCGGCCGGAGTTGGGGCACGCCACGAACGCTGTCTGCATCGTCGGCCGGCGTCAGCGCACCCGTGGACTCTTTCTCGACCGCCGCGCGTTCCTCGTCTCCTACGACCCCGAGTCCGATCCCACCGGCGAGATCCTCACCCGGACGCTCGCCGCGGTCGGGCCGGTCGCCTCCGGCATCAACCTCGCCTACTACTTCTCTGCCGTCGATCGGCTCCGCTTCGGATGCAATACGAAGCTCCCCCACAACATCGCCGGCCTCGTCGGCGTCATGGATGGTCACGCCAGCGACCTCCGCACCGGTCTCCCCTGGCAGACGGTGGAGATCCATGAGCCGATGCGACTCCTTCTGGTCATCGATGCCCCGGCCGAGCGGATCCTCGCCGCCGCCGATCGGCTCCCGGGGGTGAAGCACCTGTTCGTCAACGGATGGGTGCAGTTGGCGGTGTGGAAAGAGGACGGCTCGCTCGAGGTCTTCGATGGCGCCACCTTCCGTCGCCATTCCCGGGAGGGCTCTCGGCTTCCGATCGTCGATCGCTCGATCACCTGGTTTTGGGGGAAGCGGGGGCATCTCCCCCCGGCACAGGTGTTGGCGGCCGCGACGCCGGCCCGGCGGCGGCAGCCATCCGGCTCCCGTCCGGCGGCCGTGGGGGAGGGCCCGGTGGGATGAGGGCTGCGTCAGCGCTGGTATGCTCTCGGCCGTCGGCGGGGTGTGTCAGCCCTGCCGGTCCACCCGGAGCCTTGCCGTGACCACGCCCCGCGCCCAGAAGCCCGGCCGCCGCCTCCTGCCGCTCTCGGGCCGGCTCCTCGGTCCACTCGCCGTCCTGATCGCGATCTCGATCGGGGGAGCGGCTCTCCGCGCCGCGCCGCCGACGGCCGCCGATTGGCCCTGCTGGCGTGGCCCGACCCACGATGGCCAAGCAAGCGCCGCTCAGGTGGTCCCGCATGCCTGGGGCGACGCCGACCATATCGTCTGGACGGTCGATGTTCCCGGCCGCGGCAACGGCTCGCCGACGGTCGTGGACAACCGGGTTTATCTCGCCACCTGCGACGAAGCGACCGGTAGCCAGTCGGTCGTCGCCCATGACCGAGCCACCGGCAAGCCGGTCTGGACGCGGCAGGTTCACGCCGCAGGCGCGATGCGAAAGAATGAAAAATCGACCGGCGCCTCGACGACGGTGGCGGCCGAGGGGGGGCGGTTGTTCATCACCTTTCCCAACTCCGACGCCGTCTTCTGTACCGCCCTCGACACCGACGGCCAGATCCTCTGGCAGACGCGCGTCTGCGATTACGCCATCCACCAGGGCTACGGCGCCTCCCCGCTGGTCCATGAAGGCCGCGTGTTCGTCGTCGCCGACCATAAGAATCGGGGCCGCGTCGCGGCGCTCGATCCGGCCACCGGCAAGGTGCTGTGGGAGAAGGAACGCCCGCCGGCCCCCAACTACTCATCGCCGATCGTCTGGAAGCTTTTTGGCCGCGATCAACTGATCCTCACCGGCTGCGACAAGGTGGCGGCGCTCGATCCGGCCACCGGCGAGACGCTGTGGGAGAAGGAGGGAGCGACGACGGAGTGCGTCACGACCACCGTCACCGACGGCGAGCGCGTCTATTCCTCCGGCGGCTATCCCCGCAACCACATCGCCGCCTACCGGGCCGACGGCTCCGGGGCGATTTCCTGGGAAAACGGCGAGCGCGTGTACGTTCCCTCGCTCCTCTATTCCCAAGGCCACCTCTACGCAATCCTCGACGCGGGGATCGCCGCCTGCTTCGACGCGGCCACCGGTGAGGAGAAGTGGAAGCAGCGGCTCGGAGGCAATTTCAGCGCCTCGCCGGTGATGCTCGGCGACACGATCTTCGCCACGAGCGAGTCGGGGCAGACGCACGTCTTCCGGGCGACGCCGGAGAAGTTCGAGGAGTTGGCCGTCAACCGGCTCGGCGACGAGACGTTCGCCTCCCCGGCGATCTGTGGCGGCAGGCTCTATTTCCGCGTCGCTGTCACCAGCGCCGACCGGCGTCAGGAAAAGCTCGTCTGCATCGGCGAGCGCTGAGCGGACGGCCCGGAGTTGGCGTCAGCGCGTATTCGTCGCCGTGGGGCGGGCCGCCCGATCGGCGCGGCGTCGGACGGTGTTGCCGTAGACATGGAGCGGCCGGTTGGGGCGGGCGGTCACCGGCGTGCTCTTGATCTGCTCGCGGGTCTCGCCGAAGGTGATCACGCGCGGATCGAAGTCTTTCGCGGCGGCGGGGGCGAGATCGACCAGCCCGGCCACGAGGGTCGCGGCGATCACAACTCGGGGCAGGGTGCGAGAGGAGACGAGCCTGGTGGGAAGGTGCATGGCGGGGATCCTCGACGGGAAGGCGCGGTGGGTGGGGGGGCGTGGCCCGATCGAACTCCTCTCATGAACCACGTCATCTTGGAATCGGTCGGTCGATTCCGACAACTGGAAGCCGCCGCCAACGAGCGGTGAAATTGGCAGATTCCGCACGGCCCGACCGGGAAAAAGAGGACGGCGATCATGGCTCCGTCTGTGAAGCGTTCCCATGCAGTCGGCCCGCCGAAGCCGCGGCAGGGGCGCCGATTTCGGGTCTGCGGCGTCGTCCAGGGGGTCGGCTTCCGCCCCTGGATCTGGCGGCTGGCGATGGGCCTCGGCCTCGATGGCTGGGTGGAAAACGACGCGTCGGGGGTGGCGATCGAGGTCGAAGGAGAGGAGGCCGCCGTCGCCGCCTTCGAACGTGGCTTGCGCGGCGCGTCCCCGCCACAGGCCCGCATCGAGCGGATCGACGTCGAATCCTTCGTCCCCCGCGGAAGCACGGCCGATGGCGGCCCGACATCGACCGCCGGCTTCACGATCCTCGACAGCCACAGGCAGGCTGGTGGGGCGACGTCGCTCCCGGCCGACCTCGCTCCCTGCGCGGCCTGTCTGGCGGAGATCCGCGATCCCTCGAACCGCCGCCATCGCCACCCGTTTGCCAACTGCACCGACTGCGGTCCCCGCTTTACCGTGATCCGTGCGCTCCCCTACGACCGGGCGACGACGACGCTCGCCTCCTTTCCCCTCTGCCCCGACTGCGCCCGTGACTATGCCGATCCGGCAGACCGCCGCTTCCATGCCCAGCCGATCGCCTGCCCGGCCTGCGGGCCGGCGGTTTGGTTTGACGCTGGCCTGGAGGTCGCTGTGCCGCGCTCCGCGCCGGCCCGTGGCACGAGCGACGAGGCGATTCGCGCTGCCCGCGCCGCCCTCCGCTCAGGGGCGATCCTTGCCGTGAAGGGAGTGGGGGGCTTCCATCTCGTCTGCGATGCGACCAATCCCGCCGCGGTCGCCCGGCTGCGGTCACGGAAACACCGCCCCTCGAAGCCGCTGGCCGTGATCGTCGCCAGCGCCGATGCCTGCGCCGGGTTTGCGATCCTCTCGGCGGCCGAGCAGAGGCTCCTCGAGAGCCCGGAGCGGCCGATCGTGCTCCTGGCCAAGCGTGGCGAAGCGGGGGGGCTCGCGGCCGGCGCGCCGCTTGCCGAAGGCGTGGCCCCGGGCAACGGCCATGTCGGCGTCATGCTCCCCGCTTTTCCGCTCCATGTCCTTCTCCTCGACGCCGCCGGAGGCCGGCCGATGCCGGCGCTTGTGATGACTTCCGGCAACGTCGCCGGCGACCCGATCGAGATCGACAACGACGCGGCCATCACCCACCTCGGGCCGCTCGTCGACGGCTTTCTCCTCCACGACCGCCCGATCCATGTCCCCTGTGACGACTCGGTTGTCCGTCTCGCCGCCGGCCATCTCCTCCCCCTCCGCCGCTCGCGGGGCTACGCGCCGCTGCCGATTCCGCTTGCCGACGATGGCCCCGATCTCCTCGCCATCGGCGGCGAGCTGAAGGCGTCGCTCTGTGTCGCCCGTGGCCGCCACGCCTGGATGAGCCAGCATGTCGGCGACGTCACGAGCCCCGCGGCCCTGCTCGCCCTCGAGCGTACCGCCCGCCATCTCATCGCCCTGTTCGCCGTCCGTCCCGCAGCGATCGCCGCCGACCTCCATCCCGGCTACCTCACCACCGCGCTTGGCCGGAGGCTGGCCGCCGAGTTCGGCGTCCCACTTCTCCACATCCAACACCATCAGGCCCACGCCGCCGCCCTCCTCGCCGATCGCCATGCCACCCACCGCGAGCCCCTCGCCGGCCCCACGCTCATCGCCGCCTTCGACGGCACCGGTTTTTCTTCCGACGGCTCGATCGCCGGTTCGGAGTTTTTTGAGTGCGTCGGTGGCGATGCCGTCGGTGGGCATGTGCCCGGGGGCCTGCGGCCGTGCGCCAGGCTGGCCCCGTTTTTCCTCCCCGGCGGGGAGGCGTGCATCCGTCATCCGTGGCGGACGGCGCTCGCCCTCCTCCACGAGGCCGGGATCCCGTGGGATGCGGCGCTTTTGCCGGTGCAGGCCGCCGGACCTGCCGCGCCGATCCTCCGTCGGCAACTCGATCGCCGTTTGGCCTCGGTCTCCACGACGAGCATGGGCCGGCTCTTCGACGGCGTCGCGGCTGTGCTCGGCCTCAGGCAATCGATCGACCATGAAGGGGAGGCGGCGATGGCCCTCGAGGGGCTCGCCGTCGATCCGCAGGCCACCCCCCGGGTTCATCCCTTCACGATTCAACCGGGAGAAGGGGGGGTGCTCTCCATCGGCTGGCAGTCGCTTCTCGGCGGGATCGTGGCCGATCTCGGTGCCGGCGTGCCGCCGCGCGATCTGGCCGCAGGGTTTCACCGGGCCGTTGCGGCGATGATCGTCGCCGTGGCGGGGGGAGATTCACCACAGGGAAAGCGTCCGTTTGCCGTCGGCCTCACCGGCGGCGTGTTTCAAAACGCACGGTTGGTCGAGGAAGCGTTCGCGTGTCTTGCGGCCGCTGGCCACGAGCCTTTTGCCCACCGGATCGTGCCGCCGAACGATGGCGGCATCGCGCTTGGGCAGATCGTCCTCGGCCGCGCGGCGTTGGCTCGCCTCCCGGACGGGAGCGCGGAGCAAGCTCCCGCGGTGGGCTGAATGCCGAACCGTGGCAGAGGCCTTCCTTGGCCTCTTGCCACGGCCTGTTCAGCGGTCAGGCAACGACTGACACGGCGAGGCGACGGCGAGCACGCCGTTCGAGAACCCCAAAGGCGCCGAAGAGGAGCGAGAGAGCGCTCCCGAACGACGTCGGATCGATCTCCGGGACAATCTGCCGGAAGGTGTCGGAAACCGACGAGATCTGGCCACCCGGGGCCGACAGGACGATGCTGTTACGAACCCAGATGTCGATCAAGCCGCTCGGAAACACGCCGGCCGGCGGCAGCGATCCGTTGACACTGTAGTGGCTCATGAGCGTCCCGCTCCCCGGGGTGGTGTTGGCATTGAAGGCAGTAAGCGAGCCGTAGATGTCTTGCCACACTTCGACCGTCGGCCCGGAGGTGTCCTGTCCCATCCGGGCGTCAAGGAACGTCCAGTCTGGCCCGGCGGAACCGTTGATGTGGGTCTTGTAGCCGATCTGGAGGGTGATCGGCGAGGAGTAGCCGGAGAGATTGTCGATGAGAAACTGGTTGGAATAGATCAGCGGGTTGGCGTTGGTGAGGAGCTGAACGCGCTCGATGCCGGTCCAATTGCCGCTGTCACTGAGATACGTCCAGTCCTTGTCCTCGAGCGTCCACGTGCCGGTGGGATTGCTCAGGTTCGAGCTGCCCGCAAACGTACTCACGGTGCCGATGTTGAGGTATCCGGCCTGGGCCGAGCCTCCGACGAGCAAGGTAAACGCGACGGCAACGCCGGCGAGAAACCGGGTCTTCGGAAGACGGCGCTTGCGCCACACGGGGGTGGCGACGATCCCGTCGGTGGAAAAGGGGGAAGTTTTCATGAGAAAAAACTCTCGGAGGAGAAAACGGACAGGCGTCCGTTCGAGACGAGCGGCCGAGACGTTCGGCGCGCCAAAGCGAGACACCCGAAAGCGTGAGCATTCCGGGAATCGGTCTACGCTGTGCCACCGCTCGCTCGAGGACCCTGAAGAACCTGGATGAGGAGTCTTCTTCAGGGACCTTGCCGGAGAGATGTCAACTCGTCTTCCGAGAAGATGAGCGGAGAGAGTCGACTGAGGCTCCGCCTCCGACGACCACCGTCAACGAATGCAGTATCGGAGGCTCGCGGCAAGAGTCAAGGGAAATCCCCCGTCATGACGCGCTGCTGCGCGTGCCGGCCGTCAGTCGACGCGGACGAGTTTCATGATTCGCCCCGAGACGTTCCAGTCTTGAATATAGAGATTGCCGGCTGCATCCCAGGCCGAGCCGTGGGTGCCGTTGAAGATCCCCTCGATCCACTTTTCCTGGGACACGTTGTGGTTGGCTCGCGTCTCGCCGTCGGGGTTGTGGCCGAGGACGGCCATGATCGTGTTGCTCTTGTCGAGGATCACAAGCCGGCCGTGAAGGTCGGGGACGGCAACGAAATCCCCCTGGACGATGGCCGAGGTGGGCATCCCCAGGCCGGTGACGACTTCCTCGATGAAGTTTCCCTCGAGGTCGTAGTGGACAAGTCGCCCCTTCGGCTGGTGGTTGCGATCGCAGACGAGGAGCCGCGGGGGATCGTAGCGGGGGTCGAGCGTCATCCCGTGGGCGGTGTTGAACTCCTTCAACCCGTTGCCGGCGACGCCGAAGTGCTTCAGATACTTGCCCGTCTTGTCGAACTTGAAGACGTGGTTGGAGGCATACCCGTCAGCGAGAAAGATATCGCCATTGGGGGCGACGGTGATCGCCGTCGGCGCCCACTTCTCCAGGTTGAGCCCCGATTCCTTGGGGATGCCGAGCTTGAGGACGACGTCGCCGGAGACGGGGTGAACCTTGATCCCTTCGCCGGCGACGTTGCGGGCGCCGTAGAGGTATTCGCCTTCCCCTTCGGGGTAGATCTTGAGGTCGTGGATATTGGAGTAGGCGTCGCCGAGGAAGCGACGGACGACCTTCCCGTCGGGGGAGAAGCCGAAGATCCCCAAAGACGAGCTCGTCCAGATCGTGCCATCCTTGCCGACGGCGACGCCGCCGTGGGTCGAGCCGATCTGCGACTTGCCGTCTTCGCCCAGGCCCCAGCCGGGGACGGTGTCGAAGGTCATCTTCCCGCATCCCATCCGCACCGGCTTTTGACCCGCGGCGGGCTCAGCTGCCACTGCACCTTGCGGCGCCGCGACGACGAGGGGGAGGGCCAAGAGG
>CAJBCV010000490.1 GCA_903951635.1 uncultured Planctomycetaceae bacterium | reverse complement strand
GCCGGAGGGCTACTGGGATTATCTCAACTTCCCGCAGCGCACCTGGCAGGCCGACAAGGGGGAGAGCCTCTACCGCCGCGGCCTCTACACCCACTGGCAGCGGCAGTATCTCCATCCGGCGATGATGGTCTTCGATGCCCCGAGCCGGGAAGAGTGCACCGCCCGTCGGCCCCGGTCAAACACGCCGCTCCAGGCCCTGGTGCTCTTGAACGATCCCGAATACGTCGAGGCGGCGCGGGCGCTGGCAGCGAAGTCGATGGCGGAAGCGGGGCCTGAGCCGCTCGCCCGGGCACGCTTCCTCCTCCGCCGCGCGGTCGGCCGCGTGCCTTCCGAGGAGGAGGTGGCGGTGGTCGCGGAATTGGCAAGCGCCGAGCGGGTCCGGTTTGCCGCCGATCCCGGCGCGGCCGACAAGCTCCTCTCGATCGGCGAGCTGCCTACCCCTCCGGGGGTCGACCGCGTCGATCTGGCCGCATGGACGACCGCCGCGCGCGCCGTGCTCAACATGCAGGAAACCTTCACGAGGAATTGACACCATGCGCCATCTCCTCCCGCGATCCTTTGATCCGCTCTCCGGGCACAGCTCGGCCCGGCGGGCCTTCCTCACCCGCGCCGCCGGCGGGCTCGGGCCCCTCGCGCTCGGCTCCCTGCTCGGGAGCGGAGACGCGAGTCGGACGCTCGCGGCCACGCCCGACACGGAGGATCCCGCCGCCGCCGTGGCACGGTGGCCGGGGGTGATCCGGCCGTACCATGTGCCGCCGAAGGCGAAGCGAGTCATCTGGCTCTACATGGCCGGTGGGATGACGCACCTCGACACCTTCGACCACAAGCCGAAGCTCGCCGCGATGAACGGCGAGCCGATGCCGGAAAGCTTCACGAAGGGGCAGCAGATCGCCCAGCTCCAAGGGCAGGCGCTCAAGTGCCTCGGGCCGCAGCATCCGTTCCACAAGGTGGGGAAGAGCGGCCAGGAGATCAGCACGATCTTCCCGGAGATCTCCTCACGGATCGCCGATCGGATCGCGATCGTGAAGAGCCTCCACACCGAGGCGATCAACCACGATCCGGCCCACACCTTCATGAACACCGGTACGATGATCACCGGCCGTCCAGCGGCAGGAAGCTGGCTGTGGTATGGCCTTGGTTGCGAGGCCCGCGATCTCCCCGGCTTCATCGTCATGGTGAGCACGGGCAACTACGGGCAGCGGCAGCCGATCGCTGCACGGCAGTGGCACTCAGGGCTCCTCCCCAGCCGGTTCCAGGGGGTCGAGTTCCGCTCCAAGGGGGACGCCGTCCTCTACGTCAAGCCGCCGGTGGGGCTCGACGGCCAGCGGGCGGTGGTCGACGCGGTGACGAAGCTCGACGGCCTCCGAAACTCGGTCGTCGACGATCCCGAGATCGCGGCCAGGCTCGCGCAGTACGAGCTCGCCTTCCGGATGCAGTCGAGTGTGCCGGGGCTCCTCGATCTTTCGGACGAGACGGCCGAGACGTTCGAGCTCTACGGCACGAAGGGGGGGGACGGATCGTTCGCCTCCAACTGTCTCCTCGCCCGGCGCCTCGCCGAGCGCGGCGTGCGCTTCATCCAACTCTATCACCGCGACTGGGATCATCACGGCGCCGTCCAGGAGCATGTGAAGGGGACGGCGGCGGAGGTCGATCGGGGCGCCGCGGCGCTCGTCGAGGATCTGGCGCGGCGGGGGATGCTCGACGAGACGCTCGTCGTCTTTGGAACGGAGTTCGGGCGGACGCCGATGGCCCAGGGGAACGGCCGCGACCACCACATGAAGGCGTTTTCGATGTGGCTGGCCGGCGGCGGGATCAAGGGAGGGATCAGCCACGGCGCGACCGACGACCTCGGCTACGGGGTTGTCGAGAATCCCGTCACCGTCCACGACCTCCACGCCACACTCCTCCACCTCCTCGGCATCGACCACCTCCGGCTCACGATCCGCTCCCAGGGACGCGACTTCCGGCTCACCGATGTCCACGGCCACGTCGTCAGCGATCTCCTCGCCTGACGCCTGAAGCCGCGACGGCCTCGGGGCCGCTCAAGGCCGACCGGCAGCGACCGCGTCGAGAAACCGGAAGACGTCGTCGAGCGCCGCCTGGACGATCACCATATGTTCGACGTCGGGGTACTCCCGGAAGTCGACGGTGGCCCCTGCCGCTTCGAGGCGCTTGGCGAGCGCCGCCGCGCCGGGGCGGCCAAAGTCGGCGGCTCCCGCCGCGACGAACCAGGGCACTCGTTTCGCCTTCTCACCCGCTGGCGCCGCCGCGCCACCGCCGAGCGCGACCGCGGCGGCCACCGCCTCGGGGTGGAGCCCCACCTGCTTTGCCACCTGCCCGGCTCCCATCGAGTGGCCGATGAGGAACACGCGCGACCGGTCGATCTCGAAGATGTCGTCGAGGATGTCGAGCATCCCCTCGACGTCGAGGCTGAGGCCGAAGAGCCCCTGCCGTGGGGCGACGACGAGCCAGCCGCGCTCGACGCCGAGGGTGACGGCGCGGCCGGCGCCGCAGGTATCGAAAAACATGTTCTCGCTGCCGCCGGCGCCGTGGTGGAGAAACAGCACCGGGAGGGGGCCGGTGGCGTCGGCGGGCGCGCGGAGACGCACCGGCACCTCGCCGCGGCCGTCGGAGAGCGTCAGCCAGAGATCGGCATCGCGGGCGGCTGCGGCGATCGTCCTGCTCGGCGTTGGCCGGCCGGCCCGGAGCGTCTCAGCGAAGCGGAGGAGTCGGGCGGCGGGGAAGTCGGTCTCCTGCCCGCGCCCATCGGCCAGAGCTTTGAAGAGCGGGAGGAACGCGGCGACGGTGGCACGGGCGGTCGGCAGCGTCGCTTCGGGCCAGGTGTTGGCCGCGGTAGCGAGTGCGTCGAGTCGTTCGCGGAGCCGCTCGACCCGCGATAGCCCAATCCGGGCGATCTCGATCGGCGGATCGTCGCTGAGCCGCTCAACGACGAGTGTCAGATCTCCTTCCGGGAGCGGGCCGGTCTGCCACTGGATCGTGCCGGCGGTCTCGGCCCAGTCGCCCGCTCGCTCCGCGAGGGTCTCCCCGGCGCGGTCGACGATCGACAGCCGCAGTCGGGCCGGTGCTCCCGCGGCGCCGTCCTGCGCCGCCTCATAGAAAGGCTCAAACTCAACCGCGAGCGTCTCCGCCGTCGTGTCGGCCAGGACGGGTGTCGCGGTCACGGCGGTGGCGATCGCCGCGCGCTCGGCCAGATCGGGCGAAGCGCCCGAGCGGACCGTGAACCAGGCCTCGTCGAGATGGCCCGCGGCGGCCTGAAGCTTGAGCGTGAAGAAACTCCGCACCGCCGCCGTCATCGGCGCAACGGCGGCCGCTCGCCGTTCCCCATCAGCCTCCTGCCAAGCGATCTCGAAGCGGCGGAGCCGCTTGCCGAGCTCGGCGCGTGGCGTTTCAGCTCGGGCGGAGAGGCACAACGCGGCCACGATCAGGGGTGCATGGCACCACCATGACCGGAAAAGATGGTGGAGGAACATGAGATCGGTCTGGGCTCGAGGATTCGGTGGCGGAGCGGGGACAGTCTCTGCTCCCCTGCTACGATGATCCCGGCCGGTTCATCCATCGACAACAGGGGACATGATGAAGCCGAACGGATACGAGTTGCGAGCGGCTCTTTTCGTCGTGGGGATGGTCGTGATGGCGACCGCCGCGTGGGGTGAGAATTTCGTGCCGCGGCAGGATCGGCTGCCGGTCGAGGCGCCGGCCGGGGCTGTCGTCCTCCTCGGGGCGGGGGTCGCGCCGAGGTTCGTGGGGATGGACGGCGGGCCAACCGATTGGAAACACGACGGCGACGAGCTCGTCGTCACGACCACCGAGGGACATGCCAATCATGTCCATTCGATCGACACGTTCGAAGACGCCGATCTCCATGCCGAGTTCGTCGTCGACCCGATCGCGCACGGGAACAGTGGCCTCTATTTCCACGGTTGGTTCGAGATGCAGATTTACGATTCGGCCGGCGTCGATCCGGTCACCGAGCAAGACGAAGGGAGCCTCTATCGCTTCGCCAAGCCGCTGGTGAATGCCGCCCGGCCGGCCGGCGCGTGGCAGGTGTACGACATCCGCTACACCGCCCCCCGGCGCGACGCCGACGGAAAGGTGACTCGGCCTGGGTCGATCGTCGCCTGGCTCAACGGGAAGAAGGTTCAGGACGGCGTCGAATTCGACGAGCCGCGATCCCCCTACATCCCGTACAAACATGGCGTTACCGACCACCTCCGCGCGGTCGAGAAGACGCTCCTCGAGACCGGCCGCGGGCCGATTTTCCTCCAGGATCACGGCAGCCCGACGCGCTTCCGCAACATCTGGTTTGTGAGACGCTAGCCACCATGCCCCATGTCACGATTGTCTGGTTTCGCAACGATCTCCGCCTCGACGACCAGCCGGCACTGCGAGCCGCGGTCGGCCGGGGGGCGGTCGTGCCCCTCTTCATCCATGCGCCGGAGGAAGAGGCCCCGTGGGAACCGGGAGCCGCGAGCCGGTGGTGGCTCCATGGCGCGCTCGAGCGCTTCGCCGCGGCGCTTGCGGAGAAGGGGGCGCCGCTCCTGATCCGGCGTGGGCCGTCGCTCGAGACGCTCCTCGCCGTGGCCCGCGAGTATGGCGCCACGCACGTCGCCTGGAATCGCCGCTACGAGCCGGCCGTGATCGGCCGCGACACGCTCATCAAGGAAGCGATCAAACGCGAGGGGCTCGTCGCCGAGAGCTTCAATGGGGGCCAGCTTTTCGAGCCGGTGCACGTGGCGACGAAGGAGGGGAAGCCGTATCAGGTGTTCACGCCGTTCTGGCGAGCGCTGCTTGCGCGCGACGAGCCGGCCGAGCCGGAAGCGGCACCGGCGCGGATCGTGGCGGCCAAGCCCGTGGGCAAGACGACGAAGAGCGTGGCGATCGGCGACTTGGGGCTCCTGCCGGCGATCGATTGGGCGGCCGGGATGCGGGAGCGGTGGGCGCCCGGTGAGACGGCGGCAGCCGTCCGGCTCGACCGCTTCCTCGAGCATGTCGATCGCTACGACACCGATCGCGATCGCCCCGACCACGACGGCACGAGCGCCTTGAGCCCCCATCTCCACTTCGGCGAGATCTCGCCGCGGCGCGTGTGGCATGCCGTCCGTAAGGCCGTCGGAGGGCGGCCGGCAGCGCAGATCGAGCGCGGCGGCGCCGAGACGTATCTGCGGGAGCTCGGCTGGCGCGAGTTTGCCACCCATCTCCTCTACCACTTCCCCCACACGCCCCAGGAGCCGCTGCGGGGCGACTATGCGCGATTTCCCTGGGTAGACGATCCGGTCGGCCTGCGGGCCTGGCAGCGGGGGCGGACCGGCTACCCGATCGTTGATGCCGGGATGCGGCAGCTGTGGCACACAGGCTGGATGCACAACCGGGTGCGGATGATCGTGGCGAGCTTTTTGGTCAAGGATCTGCGCGTCAGTTGGCTTGTCGGGGCGCGGTGGTTCTGGGACACGCTTGTCGATGCGAATCTCGCCGCCAACACCCTCGGCTGGCAGTGGGCCGGCGGATGCGGCGCCGATGCCGCCCCCTACTTCCGGATCTTCAATCCGCAGAGCCAGGGGGAGCGATTCGATCCGGAGGGGGCCTACGTGCGGAAGTTCGTCCCCGAACTCAAAGGTCTGCCGGCGGCGGACATCCACGCCCCCGGGGATGCCGACAAGACGACGCTTGCCCGGGCCGGGATCGCCCTCGGCACGACGTATCCGAAAAAAATCGTCGACCACGCCCAGGCCCGCGTCCTCGCCCTGGCCGCCCTCAAGACCGTCACGGCCGGCAAGGAAAAGCCCGCCAAGCCGCGCGGCCGCTGAGGCGTCACCCGCGCGGGCCCGAAAGGCTCCGGTCGGAGCCCCGCGACGAGCTCATTTCTCGAGTTCGGCGATCGCCGTCCGCACCTTGTCCATCGTCGTCTTCTGCTGCGCCGGATCGGCGACCTTGTTGGCCGCCTTGTCGGCCTCCTGGAGCAGCGCGAGGGCCTGCTTCTTGTCGCCACAGGCCGCAGTCGCGTTGGCCACCGCGAGGAGCGCGTAGGCCCGCCCCTCGGCTCGTTCGATCGACTTGGCGGCAGCCGCCGCCTCGCTCAACAGCGCCGTAGCCTCGTCCTTCTTCCCGGTCTCGGCGCGGACGTTCGCGGCGGCGGCGAGGGCCTCTGCCTTCGCCCGCGGCTCCTCGAGGGCCTTGGCGCTCTCCTCGAGCCTGTCGACGAGGGCCGCGGCCGTCTCGGCTTGCCCCGCGCGGGTGCACCCCAGCGCCACGGCAGCGAG
>CAJBCV010000489.1 GCA_903951635.1 uncultured Planctomycetaceae bacterium | reverse complement strand
CGGCAGCGCGATTCGCCGGAGGCGCCGCGCTGGGCGGGGGGGCGGAGTCGTCGGGCTCGTGGACGAGCGTGTCGGCCGGCATGCGAAGGCCCCTGCGAAGGTGCTCACGGACGCGCCGCACACGACGGCTCGGTGGTGAACGTCTGTATCGTTGTAGCCCCGGGGAAGTGGGCAGTCAACGATGCCTTCGCCGGCCCGGGGAGGATTGCCCGGGACCCGTGGCGAGGCTCTTCAGCCGGCAGCGACCTTCATCTCGGCCAGACGCTGGGCGTTGCCGACGAGTCGGTCCCAGTTGGCCTCGACGTAGTCGGGGGGGCCACCGCTCTGGGCGACGGCGACGGCCACCATCTCCGTCGGCACCATCTCGATCGCGTCCCAGGGGCAGACTTTGAGGTCGTAGGGATTCGACTTCTTCCCCGGGATATGGACGCAAACCTCGCAGCCGACGCAACGTTCGACGTCGATCTCGCACCAGCTCTGGAGATTGTGGAACTGGTCGTACTGCTGCACCTTCAGAATGCAGTCGACCGGGCAGACTTCCAGGCACGACTCGCACCCGGTGCAGTTGTCGGCCGTGATCACGGCCAGTTCCTTCGGCAGCTTTTTGCGGGGTCCGGCTTTGGCCATGGGAGGTGGGATCGGCTGGCGGGAGGGGGATTCTGAAGCGATCGCGACCTCACCATCCTAGTCGGCAGCCGCTGCCGGGCCAACCGGCTTTGCCGGCGGGGAAAACTCCCTTCGCCGCAGAATCCGGCGGCGGATTCCGGCTCTGGTGGGCCTTCCCGTCGCAGCAAAAATGGCGATTTCGGTCGCCGGAGCGGTTCCGAAGCAGCCGGGTTTTCTGGTGGGCTTTTTTCGCTTTGCCCATGCCCTTCGACCGCGGTGGCCAGAATCGCCTTTTGGCGCATGTAGAATCGGCACCGGAGGAGGATCGCCCAATGACGCTCGCAGAGTTACTCCCGGCGTTGCACGGACTCGCACGGAGCGAGAAGCTTCTCGCCATCCAGGTGCTGGCGGCCGATGTCGCCCGTGAAGACGGCGAGACGTTGCCCCCCTCCGAGGCGTCCTACCCCGTTTGGTCGCCTTATGGTGCCTGTGACGGTGCCGCAACCCTCATGCAAATGCTCGAGGAAGAGAAGACTCGTTGAGGGCCCCGATGTGGAAGCGCTTTGGGTACGTCGAATCAGAGCCGCTTTTGGGCCCTGCCAGTGCTTTGCCTTTCGCGCCGATCACCCTTCAGGCGCGTGATCGTAGCGTGCAGGTGTCTGCGCTGATCGACAGCGGAGCCACGCTCAATGTGCTTCCCTACGATGTCGGCCTCCAGCTTGGCGCCGATTGGGAAGCGCAGGTGGCACCGATTCGGCTTGGTGGCAATTTGGCGGAATCAGAAGCGAGAGGCCTGATCCTCAGCGGGCAGATTGAGGGATTTGCTCCGGTCCGACTTGCCTTCGCGTGGAGCCGGAGCAATAGCATCCCGGTGATTCTCGGCCAAACGAACTTCTTCCTGGAGTTTGACGTCCGCTTCTGCCGCTCCCAAATGTTCTTTGAAGTAGCTCCGCGGAGCAGCATCGGAGGCTGATCGAGAGGTCGGCCCGAATGAGGTCTCGACACTCTTTCTATCCACGGTTTCCTCCGAGGATCCAGAGGGTGAGCGCCGGAAGAAATGCGTAGGCCCAAGCCTCACACCGTCTCGCCGCGGAACAGGTCGGCGGGGGTTTGCCGGGCGCGGACGAGCCGGGCCTGGCCGCCGTCGATGAGGACTTCCGCCGGGAGGGGCTTGGAGTTGTAGTTGCTTGCCATCACGAAGCCGTAGGCCCCGGCGATCTCGATCACGAGGAGATCGCCAACGCCAGCCACGGGGAGATCGCGCGTCGCCACGAAGCCGCCGTCGGTCTGCGTGAAGATGTCGCCCGACTCGCACAACGGGCCTCCCACCGCCACCTCCTCGCGGAGGCCACTGCCGGCTGGCGACGTGGGGCCGGCATCGGCCGGGCAAAGGCTCATCGGGTGGTAGGCGCCATACATCACCGGCCGGGCGAGCGTATTGAAGCCGGCGTCGACGAGGAGATACTTCCGCGCCCCCTGGTTCTTCACCGCCCGCACTTCGGTGATGAGAAAGCCACTCTCGGCCGTGAGGTATCTCCCCGGCTCGATCTCGAGGCGGAGGCGGTGGCCAAAAGCCTCCTCGAGGCGCTTGCGCGTCGCGTTCCAAAGCTCGACATAGCCTCCCAGGTCGGCATGAACCTCGCCGGGGCGGTAGGGAACCGGCAGCCCGCCGCCGGCGCTGATCGTCGTCAGGGAGCGGCCGATCTCGCGGGCCACCTTCTCGAGCGTGCCGGCGACCTCGGCGAGGTGGGCGAGATCCGTGCCGCTGCCGATGTGCATGTGGAGGCCGGTGACCGCGATCCCCGCCCATTCCGCGCGGCGCATCACGTCGGCGATGTCGGCGTGCCAGATGCCGTGCTTCGAGCCTTCGCCGCCGGTGTTGGTCTTCTGGCTGTGGCCGTGGCCGAAGCCGGGATTCACGCGGAGCGTCACCTCAGCCCCCGGCACCCGCGCAGCGAGTTGCTCGAGCATGTCGGCCGAGCCGCAATTGACATGGATCCCCAACCGCGCGACTTCGTCGAGGGCATCGCGGTCGAAGATGTCGGCGGTGTAGACGATCGGGTGGACCGGCGGCAGGCCGTCGGCCGATGGCGTGCGGTCGGCGTGGGGCGAATAGCCGGCGGCCAGTGCCCGCTGGATCTCGCCGGTGCTGACCGCATCGACCACCACTCCCTCGCGGCGGACGAGGTCGAGGATGGCGAGATTCGAGCACGCCTTCTGCGCGAAGCGGACGGTGTCCCAGGCATGGCTTCCGCGCGGCTGCGTCAGGTCGCGGCAGCGGCGGCGGATCGTCTCGGCGTCGTAGACGTAGAGCGGCGTGCCATGGGCGCGGGCGAGGTCAGCCACGCTCACGCCGGCGATTGTGTGGCGGAGACCGCCCTGGGGGGAGGAATCGGAGGAGGCGGTGGAGGCGGACGTGATCACGGAACGGCCTGGGGGGTGGGGCTTGGGGGTGGGAGAACCGAAAAGAGGAACGGTGATCGATTGGGCGTGGGGCGACGAACGAACACGCGGAGACAAGGCGGGCGTCCCCCTTGCCTCCGCGTGTCGCAATCGCGTCTAGCCGGGGACTAGCGGGTGCCGGCCGGCGCACGCTCGGCGGGAACCTGCCGAAGTTGGCCGGGGCGACCGCCGGGGCCACCGATCCCCTGTTGCTGCTGTTGGGCCATCGTCGCCGCGGCCTTGAGGGCACCGGCTCCGACTGAGAGACGGGTGACGAAGCCACCGTCGATCGGCTTCCCCGACACCTTCACCGAGCCGGAGTCCTTGTCGGTTTCGACGAAGCTGCCGGCCTGCTCGGCGGCAGCCTCGGCCTGCGGGCCGACCCCCATCGAGGCGGCGTAGGTGAGGATCCGGTCGAGGGCCAGGGCGATCGCGGCCCCGGGGACTTCCGCATCGGCGAGGGTGGTGTTGGCCTTGCCGTTGGTCTCGAGGAGCTTCTCGAGCCGGGCCGTGACGTCGCCGCCATGGAGGAGGAAGGCGTAGTCGGGGGTGACCGCGAGGGTCAACTCGACGGCTGGGCCGACGATCCCGGCCGCCGGCGTGGCGGAGACGTCGATCGTCACGGTATGAAGGTTCGCCTTCCCCACCTTGCCGCTGTCGAACTTCGCCTTCACTTCCTTCGGCAGCGCGGAACCGGGGCCGAAGAGTTCCTTGACCTGCTTCTCGAGCTTCGGGCCGTCGGCGATATGGGCGCCAGCGGTGATCAGCGGGAGTTGGCCGGCGACGCTCGTGTCGACCGTGACGGCGGCATCGAGCCCGCCGGCATCGGCCATCGCGTCGACGAGCCCGCGGACAACCGTGGCCACGATCTTCATCGTCTTGTCGTTCCCCTGCGGCAGGGCGCCGTCGAGCATCGCCACGATCTGGCGGCGCTGCGAATCATTGAGCGGCTGGACGGCGTGGGCCGCCAGGGCCGGCAGGCCGCCGTCCTGCGTGGCCGCGGTCGCCACCGTCAGGGCCGACGTCGACGAGCCGGCCTTGGGGCCGTTGACGGCGATCACCTTGTTCTCGATGAACAACGCATTTTCCGCCGGATCGAGGGCCAGTGCGATCGTCATCGTCTCGACGCCGGCCAGGCCCGCAAGCGCCGTCTGAAGCGCCTCGGCATCGACCGGCCGCCCCTGGTTGGCCGACGCGGCGGCCATCTGCTGGATCCCGGCCGCGATCAGAGCGCGAAGCGATTCCGGCATCACCGCAGGATGGGTCTCGATGGCGAGCGTGTAGTCGGTGACCAGCGGGGCGAGGAGCTTGGCGGGGTCGTCGATGTCGAACTCCTGGCCACGCTGGCCGATCACCGCCCAGCCGTCCTGCTCACGGATCTCGATCTCCTGGCCGCTGGGAAGCGTGAGCCGGCGGAGGTCGCCATCCTTCTCGGTCGGGCCGGTGACTCCCTGGAGCGAGCCGAGGAGCTTTTCGAGATCCTTCACCGGGATGGCGGCATGAATGCCGATGTCGTCGTTGGCCGAAGTGACGATGACGCCCAAGGGGCGCTTGACGTCGAGGCCGCCGAGCCCCTTCCCTTGAGTCGACATGAGGAGGAGCGACTCGAGCATCGTGGCCAGGCCCGGGTTGTCGACGTGGGGGCCGATCCAGGTGAGCTGTTGCTTGAGATCACCGTAGCTGTCGATGGCGACGACGGCGAGCACCTTCCGGCCGGTGCCGGTCTGGGCTGAAGCGATCGCCGGCAGGAGGAGGGCGATGGTGGCGACGACGGCGGGGATCGGGCCGACCAGTCGACGGATGGTAGCAAGGACCATGACTGAAGAGCCTTTCGTGGGCGGACGGAGCGGGGCCTCGACAAGTTTTGCAGTGTAGCAGTCCCCCTCCGGGCGGGCATCGGTCGGGTGGGGCAAAACCCTGCGGAATCGTGGCCGCCACGGTATCCTCAAGACCCAATGGCTGCGACCTCGCCCACCTTCGACCCGGCCTCCCCGGCTTACCCTGTTTTCCCGCTCCCGGGGCGGACTCCGCGGTTCGTCATCCGCCGCCGCTTGCTCCAGGGGGTGCTCTACCTCCTCACCGCCGCCACGACCTTCTCGGCCGGCGTCGTCGGCTGGGAGCCGGTCATCCTCGGGATTGACGCCGATGTGGCCGGTGGCTTGGCCGAGTATGGCCTCCGCGGGCTGGTCTACATGGTGGCGGTGCTCTCGGTGCTCACGGCCCACGAGGCGGGGCACTTCATCGCGGCGACGATCCACGGCATCCCGGCCACGCTCCCCTTCTTCCTCCCCGTGCCGGTGCTGCTCACCGGCACCCTCGGCGCCGTCATCGGCATGGAGGGATCGCGGGCGACCCGCCGCGAGCTCTTCGACATCGCCATCGCCGGGCCGCTGGCCGGGCTGGCGATCGCCATTCCGGCGCTCGTGGCAGGGATGGCCTGGGCCGAGCCTGCGACGGAGAGCCTGTTCGGGCTGCCGATCGCCGGGCACTGGCTGCTCGGGTGGGTGCGTCCCGACATCGCCGCCGGCACGATCCGCCCCAACGCCCTCTTCATGGCCGGCTGGGTGGGGCTGCTCGTCACCGGGCTCAACATGATGCCGATGAGCCAGCTCGACGGCGGCCACGTGATCTATGCGCTCTTTGGCGAGCCGTCGAAGTGGCTGGCCCGCGGCGTACTCCTGGCGGCTATGGCAGCGATCATCGTCACGGGGCGGACGAACTGGACCCTCATGGTGGTGCTCGTGACGCTCATCGGCATCGATCATCCGCCGGTCCGCGACGAGGGGCCGCCGCTCGGCTGGCAGCGGACGACGCTCGGGCTGCTGTCGCTCCTTATTCCCGTGCTGACGTTCATGCCGGAGCCGCTCCTGCTCGATTGAGGGAGGGGCGTTCCCTTTGGCCGTTGGCAGCCGTCCTTTCCCGGGGAAAGAAGCGTTTCGTTGACGCCCCCGCACGCCCTCTCCACAATCGTGGTT
>CAJBCV010000488.1 GCA_903951635.1 uncultured Planctomycetaceae bacterium | reverse complement strand
GCGGACTCCCTGCCGGCGTCGATCTATCCGATCGCTCTGCCATGCACGATTGGCTCCAGCAGCAGCGATGATCGCCATCGACACGAACCTGCTCGTCTCCGCGCGAAATGGTTCATTGAACCAGATCTCATGCGAGCCGGCCGCTTGACGGTGGAACGTCAAGCCGTCTCCTTGAGCCTTTTTACGATCTCGCGGTACTTGAATCCGGCGAGCCGTCCCATCAGGTCGCGACGACGAGCGGATCATCGAACCGGTCGTGCGCCTCGGGCAGATGATCCGCCGCTGCGTCGGTGGTCGACGATGCCGTCACGTGCCGCGGCGGTTGCCATACCAGGCGATGTGGTGGCGGGGGGCGAAGCGGAGCCCTTCGGCCGCACAGGCCGGGGCGAGCCAGGCGGTCGTTGCTTGCAGGGCTGTCGGGGCGGTTCCCTGCGGCATCACAAACACCCGTCCCCGCGGTAGCTTCCCCGGGCCGAGGGCGGCTTCGAGGTCGTCGAGCCAGGCGAGCACCTCGTCGAGATCGACGCGCGACCCGACGACAAACTTGAGCTGCCAGCGCGGCGCGCGGAGCATCGCCACGAGGATGTCGTCGCGGCGCCGCGACGAGGCGTGGCGGGCGTGCCAGCCGGCGGGCGTGTCGGGAGGAGGCGCGGAGGAGGCGAGCTTGGGGCTGATCGAGAGGAGATCGGCGAGGGTCTCGGCGGCGGCCGCCGGTGGAAGGATCGTGCCGGCCGTCTCGATCGTGAGGTGGCGGCCCCCTTCGCGCAAGCTCGCGCAGAGATCGACTGCGTCGGCAGGGAGCAGCGGCTCGCCGCCGGTGAGGACGACATGCGGCACACCGAGGGCTTCGACGGCCCCGCGGACACGGTCGACCGACCACTCCTCCCCCACCGGCTTCCAGGAGGTGAAGGGGGTGTCGCACCAATGGCAGCGGAGATTGCAGCCGCTTGTCCGCACGAAGGTGCTCGGCGTGCCGGCGAGCAGCCCTTCTCCCTGCAGCGACGCGTAGAGCTCGGCGATCCGCACGGTGTCGGTCAGCTCCCCGCCACGCGCGGATCGTCGATGCCGACAGCCGCGAAGCCGGCGGCGCGGAGCCGGCAGGAATCGCAGTGGCCACAGGGGCGGCCTGACGCGTCAGGGTCGTAGCAGCTCGTCGTCAGCCCCTGGTCGAGGCCGAGCTCGACACCGAGCTCGACGATCTCGGCCTTCGTGAGGTCGACCAGCGGCGCCACGATCTCGGGGGCATGCCCCTCGACCCCCGCCTTCGTGGCGAGCGCCGCGAGGTGCCGGAAGGCGTCGAGGAACTCGGGACGGCAGTCGGGATAGCCGCTGTAATCGATGGCGTTGACCCCGAGGCCGATCGCCGTCGCGCCGCGGGCCTCGGCGAGGGCCAGGGCGAGGGAGAGAAAGACGGTGTTGCGGGCCGGGACGTAGGTCGTGGGGATTTCGGCCGCGAGGGCTTCCTCAGGGCGGTCGCGGGGAACGGGAATCGCGGCGTCGGTCAGGGCGCTACCGCCAAACGCCGCCAGATCGACCCGGAGGACGACATGGTCAGCGAGGCCGAGGTGGGAGGCGATGGCCTTGGCGGCGTCGAGTTCCACGCGGTGACGCTGGCCGTAGTCGATCGAGAGCCCGATGACGTCAAAGCCCCGCGCCTGGGCCCAGGCCGCCACCGTCGCCGAATCGAGGCCTCCCGAGAGGAGGACGACCATCCTTCCCCGGGAACCTTCCGGCGGGGACGGGAGGACCGCTTTCGGAAGCGGCGCGTTCATGGCACACTCTCTTTTATGACAACACCCACACACGCCTCGCCTTCCCGCGCCCAACTCGAGGTCTTCGAGAACCGGTTTCCGGGTCGCGACTACCTCATCGAGATCATTTGCCCGGAGTTCACGTCGGTCTGTCCGAAGACGGGGCAGCCAGACTTCGGCACGCTCACCTTCCGCTACATCCCCGACAAGGTGTGCGTGGAGCTCAAGAGCTTAAAAGTGTATCTCCAGGCCTTTCGCAACGAAGGGATCTTCTACGAGAACGTCACCAACTGCATTCTCGACGATCTTGTCGCGGTGGTCGCGCCACGGCGGATGACCCTCGTGGCCCACTTCACGCCCCGCGGCGGCATCTCGTCGCGGATCGTCGTTTCGCATCCTTCCGGGGCCGATCTCCCCCCTTCCGTCTGAGCACCGCCGGGCCGGTCGGCGTCGCGGCCCACCGGCCGATCCACCGGCGCCAGGCTCCCAGGACCGCGGCATCACCCCCCGGGAAATCCCATCCATGGCCCAAGCCTGCCCCGTCCTCCTCTCGGCGCTCGCCGACGAGTCGGCGTTCGACCTCACCGCCGTAGAGCAGTTCACGGCGCTCTCGGCGATCGGACTGGAGTATTACTCGCTCCGATTCATCGACGTCGGCAAGGGGGTGAAGAACGTCATGAAGCTGACGGTGACGGAGATCCAGAAGATCCGCCACCTCGAGGATCGCTACGGGCTCAACGTCGCCTCGATCGCTTCGCCGATCGGGAAGGTCAAGCTCGATGATGTCGACGACGGCACGAAGAACGCCTACGTCCCGTTCAAGACCTATCTCGCCAAGGACGTGGCCCGGGCCTGTGAGCTGGCCCATGCTTTCGAGACAAAACTGATCCGTGGGTTCTCCTTCTATCCCCCCAAGGGAGCCCGCCCCGAGGATTATCTCGAGGAGGCGGTCGATCGCATCGGGCGGATTGCCGAGGCCTGCCACCGCTCCGATCTCACCTTCGGGCTCGAGGTCGAGGCGAATCTCGTCGGTCGCGATGGCCACCTCCTCGCCGAGATCCATCGCCGCGTCAATCATCCCGGCCTTGTCCTCGTCTTCGATGCCGCCAATCTCGTCGTTCAGGGGTTCTCCCCCACGGAGATCTTCCGGCAGTGGGAAGCGATGAAGCCCGGCCTCGGATGGGTGCACATCAAGGACTATCGGAAGGTGGCCGGCAGTGCCCGCGGCCGGCATGTCGACGAGGGGGGGCTCTCGAACTTCGTCCCCGCCGACCGCGGCGTCGGGGGGCACGAGCGGATCCTCGCCGATCTCAAGACCTTCCTCCCCGCCCTCACCAAACGCCTCGATCGCCGGGGCATCCCTGGGGTGTTTCTCGATCTCGAGCCCCATGTCCGCGGTGGCGGGCAGTTCGGCGGCACGAGCGGCCCGGATGGGATGGGGATCGCGCTGCGGGGCCTCTGTCGGCTCCTCGACGGTGCCAAGATCCCCTACCACCTCCGCGATTTTGACGATCTCCTCGCTGCCCGCGGCCTCTCCTGACGCTTTTTTCCCGACGGCTACCGATCCATGAGCGAAACGAAGATCGAAACCAGCATCGAAAACAAGATCGCATCGAAACCCGAGTCGACCGAACCGGGCAGCTACTTCATCTCCAACTACCCCCCGTTCTCGTCGTGGACGACCGCGGCGGTTCCGGCGGTCCTCGACGCCTTCGCTGCCCCCCCCACCGACGCGGCGCTCGGGCTTTATCTCCACGTGCCGTTCTGTCGGAAGCGGTGCAAGTTCTGCTACTTCCGCGTCTACACCGACACCTCGGCAAGCGACGTCGATCGCTATTCGCAGGGGCTCGCACGCGAGGCAGAGCTCGTCGCCGCCCAGCCCGCCGTTGCCGGCCGCAAGCTCCGCTACGTCTATTTCGGCGGCGGCACGCCGTCGTTCCTCTCGGTGAAGCAGCTCGAGCGCCTCGTCGCCGGGCTCCACCGGAGCTTCGGTTGGAACGACGCCGAGGAAGTGACCTTCGAGTGCGAGCCAGGAACGCTCTCCGAGCCGAAGGTGAAGGCGCTCCGCGAACTCGGCGTGACGCGGCTCTCCCTCGGCGTCGAAAACTTCGACGATGCAATCCTCGAGGCCAACGGCCGGGCCCATCTTTCCGCGGAGATCCTCCGCTGCTGGGGTTGGATCAAGGCCGCCGGGTTCCCGAATACGAATATCGATCTGATCTCGGGGATGGTCGGCGAGACGTCGGAGAGCTGGGACCGGACGATCGAGCGGACGCTGGCCCTCGAGCCCGACAGCCTGACGATCTACCAACTCGAGCTCCCGATGAACACGACGTTCGTCCACGATGCCCGGGAGACCGGGGCGCCGACGCCCGTGGCCGACTGGCGCACCAAGCGGGAGTGGGTCGGGCGGGCCTTCGATCGCTTCGTGGCGGCGGGATACACCGTATCGAGCGGCTACACGCTCGTCCGCGATCCCGCCCGGGTCCATTTCCGCTACCGCGACATGCTGTGGGAGGGGAGCGATCTCCTCGCACTCGGCGTGGCGAGCTTCGGCCATCTCTCTGGTCGCCACTACCAAAACGCCCCCCACTGGGACGACTATCTCGGGGCGGTCGAGGGGGGGCGGCTGCCGATCACCCGCGGGCTCGTTCCCACGGCCCGCGAGCTTTTCATCCGCGAGACGATCCTCGGCCTCAAGAAAGGCGCGCTCGATGTGGCGCGCCTGCGCGGAAAGTTCGGCATCGATCCGCTCGAGGCGTTCGCGCCGCAGTTTCAGAGCCTCGAGGCCGAGGGCTGCTTGGAGCAGATCGGCCCAGCCCCCGTCCTCACCCGGCGGGGCCTCCTCATGGTCGATGCTCTCCTCCCCCGTTTCTTCGACGCGCCGACCTGACGCGTCACCTGACGCTCTCCCGGGGGCACAAGCCGGCCCAAAAGGTCGCCCCGCGGGGCCCCCGGGGGCCGCGGGAAAACGGGGTTAGCGCCTGCGTGGCCGTCCGGTTTACTCCGGTAAGGAGTGGCTGGCACGTGGGTCCGATGACACGGTCCGGTGTCGCCGCCCCCCTTCCTCTTGGGAAAGGCGGCTGTTTCCGTGCCCAATCCCCCTTCGCTCGAGCTTCCCGGCCTCTCGGCAGAGCGGCAACAACCGGTGTTCCCAGCGACGCGCTCCACCCGACCGGCGGTCGGTGGCGGTGTGACCCTCGCTTGCCCGGCGGAAAAGCCGCTCCGCGACCGGCTCCGGGCGATGGCCGCCGACCTCGTCGCGTCATGGCGGTCGGGAGGGATGCCCGCCGGCGTCAGGTCGTCGGCAGGGCTGCGGTCGCAGGCCGAAATGCTCTGTCTGCGGGCCGGGGCCGGGGCCAGCCATATCGGCTGGACGATGGTCACGATCGTGTCGGAACACTGGCGCGACAAAATCGCGGCCGGTTCCAGCGGCCGGCGGCTCCTCCTCCTCCCCGACTGCCCGATGGCGATCGGACGCGGTGACGACGCCGACGTCGCCCGTCCCCCCCACCTCTGCGGGCCGGGGTGTGTGATCGGCACGTTGTGGGGAGCCGCCCGCGAGCAGGGATGGGTGGTGGAGACGACGCCACGGGCTGTCGCCGGCATTGGAGGCCTGCTCACCGGCCAGTACGACGGCGTTCTCGGAATCGCCAGGCTCGAGCATCTCGAGAAAGCCTTCGCGATGCTCCCGGCCTTTGCCCTGCCGATCGCTGCGGTGCCCTTCGATCCGCAAGCGGGAACTCCGTCCGACTCGCCGGCCGGTGGCAGCGCTGCGTGTGCCGCCGCCGCCGCCAGAGCGGCGCTCGATGTCGAGTGGGTCCTCGGTCTGCTCGGTGTGGCCGGAGGGCAGACGGCCCCGGTTGCCGATCATCTCCCGCTACTGCGCGAGGCGGCCGAGTTGTTTCTGCCCGGATCGCTCCAGGGGATCGCGTCGACGGCCGGGATGCCGGAGGCGCTGGGTTGGTTGGAAGGACGCCCGGAACCGCTCGCGTCCACGGCCCGATTTGCCGCTGATTTCCTCGGCCGCGGAGGAAAGTTCCTCCGCCCGTTCATCACGCTGGCCTCGTACGAGGCCCTCGTGGCAGACGCGGGGAATGCCGCGGCAGGAGTCGGTGCCGATCGCACCGCCGTCCGGGCTGCCGCGGTGGCGGTCGAGGTGTTCCACAAGGCGTCGCTGATCCACGACGACATCGAAGATGCCGACGGGATGCGCTATGGACGGAAGGCGCTCCACGAGGAAGTGGGGATTCCGGTTGCCATCAACACCGGCGACCATCTCGTTGGCTTCGGCTACCGGATCATGGCCACTCTTCCCACGGTCGATGCCGGTTGTCGTGCCGATCTGGTGGCGATGCTTTCCGATGCCCATGTGAGACTCTCGCGCGGACAAGGGGCTGAATTGTGGTGGCGCGTTGCACGAGACACGCCGCTGACGGTGCCTGAGGCGCTGGCCATCTACGGTCTCAAGACGTCGCCGGCTTTCGAGGTGGCGCTGTCGATCGGAGTTCGGCTCTCCGGCGTCAGCCCGAAGGAAGCCGGGGCGATCGACCGCTACGCCAGGCATGTCGGCGTCGGCTTCCAGGTCCTCAACGACCTCAAGGATTGGCACGGCGACCCGGAGAACGCCAGGCATGCGGCCGGCGACCTCCTCGGCGGTCGGCCCACGGTGATGTGGGCCTTGGCACGCGAGCGCGTCGACGCCGCCGACTTGCAGCGACTCTCCCGCCTGGCCGAGGAGGCCGGACTGCCCGGCGGACCCTCCGCCGCAGACGTGATCGCCGAGGCCCGGAGGCTCTACGAAGCCGCCGATGTCTTTGACCGGGCGGCGATGATCGTCGATGCCGAACGCGCCGGTGCCCTGGCCGCGGCAGCTACCTGCCGGCATCCGCGGCTTCGGGAAGTGTTCGAGTTCCTCCTCGATCTTGCCGTTCCCGAGGGGGCCGCAGCCCAACTTGTCGGCTGAACGGGCCCCGGGCGGGGGGGGAACGGTTGCGTCATGGCGATCCGGGGGCGTAATCTTGCCGCCGCGGCGACCGGATGGTTGCCCGGTCCACCGTGCAGGCGGGGATCGAACGTCGAGCCCCGTCCCCGGTGGAGGCGAACGTGTCCGACCAACCCATCGCTCCCGCGGCGGTCCCGCAGGACCATGCCGCGCCCGCCTCGCTTCCGGGGCGTGTGAGCGAGGATGCTGTGGCGCGGGCCCTGCATTTGATTTGCCTGTTCGCAGACCCCGGGCCGAGCTTCGCCACACTCCGGAGCGTCGATCGCGCCGAGGTTCCAGAACCGGCCCGCACCCTCCTCGACCACAACCGTCACATGACAGTGGCGATGGAGGCCCATCACGGGGCGCCGCTCGGACTGCGCGTCGTTGCTCGGGCCCGTGATCTGGGTAACGCCGAGGGGGGCAATCCCTGGTACGCGCGGGAGATCCTCCTCCTTTCGCCTCAGGGCGTGCCCGTGCAATACGGCATCGTCCGCATCAATCTGGCTCATGTTGATGCCCCGACAGCGGCGGCGATCCGGGCGGCGAAGATTCCGCTCGGTCGCGTGCTCATCAACGCCGGACTCCTCCGCGAAGTCCACGATGTGAGTCTGCTCGAAGTCCGTCCGGGGCCGCGATTGGCGTCGCTGTTCGGCGGGCTCCCCGTGCCTGGCGTTGCGGCGGCGCCGACTTACGGCCGTGTCGCTGAAATCTCGCTCGGCGGCCACCCAGCCGTGGAACTCCTCGAAGTCGTCGTCCCCCCGCCGGGCGGCTGAAGTCTCGATCGGTCCCTGGCGACCGAAGCCCTGCCGTCCGCTCTGGCGGGCGACCTGGGGGGACGCGGGTATTCCAGGGCGCAATCGGAAGCTGGAAGGGCAGGAAACGGTTTCGGGCTGTTTGCCCAAGGTGTTGCGCGAGCAGTGTTTACGCTGACTGCATCGATATTGACTCAATGCGCAAGATGGCGTTAGAGTTGGCGACAGGTAAGGACGGTAAGCAGGGAGGATGTCGCGGGAAATGGATTTCCCCCCGATCTTCCCCCCCCTGCCCCGGTCCGTCAGGCCGGGAGTGCCTCGAGCGCCCAGTCGACCGGAACGGGTGATTCTTCGACCGGAGAGCCGACAGCGGTACCGGACACATGCGGGGTTCAGCACGCGTTGATGTGGCAACGCGTTGATCAGGCAACAAGGAGGCCTAGGCAACCGGGGTGGCCTTTGTGGAAGAGGCATTTCCCGGGAAGCCGTTTCGACTAGCTGCACCACGGCTAGGGAGAGGGTGGTAACGCACATGCAGAAGACTGTCTACACGACCGGTGAAGCTGCGAAGATCTGCAAGGTCAGCCAGCAGACGATCATCCGGTGTTTTGACTCGGGGCAACTCAAGGGCTTCCGGGTTCCGGGCAGCCGGTTCCGGCGGATTCCCCGGGATCAGTTGTTCCTGTTCATGCGGGACAACGGGATTCCGACCGACGCCCTCGAGTCTGGCCGTCGCAAGATTCTCGTCGTCGACGACGATCAGGATCTCGTCGAACTGATCACCGACGTGCTCGAGCGGGACGGCCGCTTCGAGACGCGGAGTGTCAACAACGGCTTCGATGCCGGCATGATGGTCAAGGACTACCGTCCCGATCTGATCGTGCTCGATGTGATGCTTCCGGACATCAATGGCAAGGAAGTCTGCCAGCGCGTCCGGAGCGACTCCACGATGGACGAAGTGCGGATCATCTGCATCTCGGGCATGTGTGAGGCCGACAAGATCGAGGAATTGAAGGCCTCCGGAGCGAATGAGTTCCTCCAGAAGCCGTTCGAGGCCGAAGTCCTCGTCGATCGCATCTGCACGCTGCTCGACATCGAGTCGGTGGCTACCGGTTCCTGAGCACGAAAACCCCCCGGTTTCGGCCCGTTGTTTTGGGCTACACCAGCGGTGGTGAGGGGCATCAGTGTCGCAGGGTCGTTCGTCCGGCGTGCGGTTGATCGTGCGTCCGGGGCGCTGGACGGCGCTCGCGTTGCCGGTTCCGCGCCAGGCCTGTTCAGGCCT
>CAJBCV010000487.1 GCA_903951635.1 uncultured Planctomycetaceae bacterium | reverse complement strand
GTCGCTGAAAGATGCCATCCTGAGCGCCATCCGAGACGTGCGGAAGGCCGGCGTGGGCGCGGACGTGTGGCGCGTCGACAGCCACGATCTCGTCTCTCCTTCGGAAATAGCCAGGCGGATCGGACGCACTCGGCAACTCATCCACCAGTACATCACCGGGGCCCGCGGACCGGGTGGCTTTCCTGCCCCCGACTGCAACCTCACCGAAGGTCAGCCGCTCTGGTCCTGGTACGCCGTGGGCGCCTGGCTTTCCAAAAACGACATGATCCGCCCCGAGACCCTCCGGGACACCGAGATCGTGGCCGCCATCAACACGGCCCTCGAGCGATCACACCAGCTCGAACGCGACCCGGCACTCGTCGATGAGATTTCCCGGGCAGTCGCGGCGACGTAACGACCAAAACCGAGTGGGCCATCGGCTGTTTCAAGCCAAGGCCACCCGGCGAAGACGATAGAGTTCTTCGCACGGTCTAACGAAGGAAGGGCCTCGTCATCACAGCCCACCGCGGAGAAACGCGATCAAGTCAGCCATCTGCTCGACCGAGACCGTCTCCTCCACCCCCTCCGGCATGAAGGAGCGGTTGGAGGTGACGAGCTCGTCGATCTCGGCTCGGGCGATGTTCCGCACCGTGCCGTCGGCGAGCTTCATCGTCACGCTGCCACCGGTCTCTGCGGCGATCAGCCCGGCGATCACCTCGCCGGAGGTGAGGACGCAGGTCGAGGCCTGATAGCCCGGCTGGATGTCGGCGTTGGGATCGAGGATGTTCGCGAGAAGCCGCTCTGGCGCATGCTCGATCACCGTGGCAAGGTTCGGACCGACGTCGTGGCCATACTCGCCGCGGCGGTGGCAGGCGGCACAGACCCGCAAGTACGTGTCGCGGCCACGGGTGCCGTCCCCTTCCCCCTCGAGGGCCACCCGATACCGGGCGACGACCTCCTTCCGGGAGGCGCTCTCTCCGCCGGCAAGGAGCGTCTTGGCCCGGGCGGCAAGGACGCCGTCGGGTGAGCCAAGGAGCCGGTCGCGCTGCTGGAGCGAGAGATTCCCCGGGGCGAGAAGGCCGTTATCGACCCGGTCGAGGAGATCAGTCATCCACTCGGGCCTCGAGAGCCAAGCGTCGACGGCGAGGGTCCGCGAGGCCGGCCCCAAGCCGGGCCACGCCTCGGCAAGCGCCACCGGCACCCCGGCCGCCCCCGAGCGGGAAAGGGCATGAATCGCCTCTGCCTGAATCTCGGGGTCGACTCGGGGCACGAGCCAGCCGGCGAGGAGCGCGGCGGCGCGGTCGCGCGTCTTCCCGGTGCGGGAGAGAAGTCGCGCGGCGGCCAAACGGATCTCCGGCGGCTCCGCGTCATCCGATGCGATGCCCCCGGCCCGCTCGAGCTCGCGATCGAGCCCGGCGAGCGTCGCCGCAGCAACGTTCACCCCCCACGGATCGACGCCCACCCGCTGCATGTCGGCAAGCAATGCGTCGAGCGTGACCATGCGGGTCGCCGGCTCAGCCGCAAGCGCCCCGCCAAGGAGCGCCGCGATGGTGGCTGGCCGCCCCTGGCCGACGGCCATGCGGAGAATCGACTCGCGGTAAACCGCGGCTACCTCCGGCGCAGCCGCAGCGATGGCCCTCGAAAGAGCTTCGGCCTGCGCAAGCGCCGACGTCATCACCGCCGAGCGGAAGAGCGGATCGGCATGATCGCTCACCGCGATCGCCGCGAGGGCCGCGCCGGCTTCCCCTTCGGGCCAATCGCCACAGCGGAGTGCCACCTGGAGGCGGACCTTCGCATCGGGGTCGGTGGCAAGCGAGCACACCTTGTGGCGCACCTCCGGCGACCGGCTTTCTCCCGCGAACTTCACCGCCGCTTCGCGAACGCGGCTATGCGGGTCGGCAAGCGCCAAAAGGGTGAGATCTGCCGGGAACGTGTCCATCCGCACGAGTGTCGCGATCGCCTGCACGCGTGACTCTGGTCTGGGCGAGGTGCGCACGACATCGACGAGCAGCGGCGCGGCCGCCTCTTGGAAATCGGTGCTCGAGTCGTGGAGGATGCGACGCATGGCATGATCGCGCTGCCAAGTGTTGCCGCTTTCCACGAGCGCGACGAGATCCGCGGGCGTCTG
Organism: uncultured Planctomycetaceae bacterium; assembly: GCA_903951635.1. GTDB lineage: Bacteria > Planctomycetota > Planctomycetia > Pirellulales > UBA1268 > QWOP01. The sequence continues at coordinate 5,647 of CAJBCV010000487.1, read as the reverse complement.
CGCTGCGACCACCGTCGCAGGAAAGCGGGCGGGGGGAGCGCTCGCGCGAACGACGCGCCAGATCCGGCCGCGGTCGTCGCCGAGCCGGTATTTCGGCAGCATCTCCGCGCGCCCCTCGGGGGGCAGCCAGTCGGGGTGCTCGATCATGGCCCTGTACATGTCGGCGACATAGAGCGCGCCGTCGGGCCCGATCCGCGACATCACTGGGCGGCACCAGCGGTCGTCACTGGCAAAGAAATCGGTCGGCCCCTCTTCCTCGGGCCAGCGGGCCGAAAAGCTCGCGCCGTCGTCGACGAGCTCGTTGTGCTGGACGAGGTTGTGGAACGGCTCGCAGGTGAAGGCGTGGAGCGTGCCAGGCCCCGCGTCAAAGAGCATTCCGTTGCCGTCGATCGTGCTCCCGCAGGCCGACGTGTAGCGCCCCGATTGCTCGAACGAATGAAACCGCTTCTCCGGCGTGCTCGCCGGGCGCACCGGGGGGCTGTTGGCGCCGACGACGTGCCGGATCGTCTGCTCCGGGGCGACGAACCGATTGCGGGCCGCGGCAGCTTCCGGGATCACCCACTGCCAGAGCGGATTGGCGTTTTGCGTGCCGAACCAGTGGCCGAAGGGGTCGCGGTTGCGACCGAACTGCGACGGCCCCGATTCAATCCATACGGCCCCCGAATCGGGATGGAAGCGAAAGTCGTGGCTCCCGAGCGTGTACTTCCTGCCGTTGCGATGCGAGGTGATGACCGTCTCCGTACCGTGGCCGGGATGATGGCCGCCGCTGGCGCACCACAGCAGGCCGTCGAGGCCGAGACGGAGGCCGTTGACGCGGAGTTGCTGGTTTCCCTCCATGAAGCCATCGATGAGGATCTCGCGGCGGTCGCAGACCCCGTCGCCGTCATTGTCGGTGAGAAAGAGGATCTGCGGAGCGGCGGTGACGATCACGCCATCGCGCCACACGGCGATGCCGTTGGGAAAGGACAGTCCCTCGGCGAACAGTTTCGACGTCTCGAACCGGCCATCGCCGTCGCTGTCCTCGAGGCGTCGGACGCGGCCGCCGGGAGCACCGTTGCCATCCATGCCAGAGGGATAGTCGGCCATCTCCACCACCCACAGCCGCCCCTGCGAGTCCCAGTCGAAGGCGACCGGATCGAGAACCTCCGGCTCGCTGGCGACGAGTTCGACCCGGTATCCCCGCGGCACGTGAATCCCCAGACGCGTTTCCTCCGGGCTCCGCGGGCCGTCGTCTGCCACCGGCGCCGGCACCGGCTCACCGACTTTCTGCCCGCTCGCCCCAAACAGCGCCGCGGCTTCTGGCGCCTCCAGCGCCCGGTCGAAGATCGCGACCTCCGCGAGCCGTCCGGCGAGCGGCGCGAAATCGTCGCTGCGGCTCCCGAGAAAAAACTCGCGCGAGTCGGCCGCCGTCACCTCCAGCGTGCCGTCAAACTCAGGCTCCGCCGCACCATTGAGCCACACCGTCGCCTCCTCACCGCGGCGGACGAGGACGACATGATTCCACGTCCCGGGGGGGATGACCGTCTCCCCGACGAGGAGCCCGTTGCGGTCGTTGCCGTCGAACAGGATCAGCTTGCCGGCACCGCCTGGCACGGCGCTGCCGCCAAGGCCGAGGTGGTCGCCAGGGGCGCCGGCCGCGCCGGCCGGTCCGCGCGAAAAAAGGTAGGCGGCCACGGGGCGCGATTCGGCGGGCAGGTCGCTTCGGAACCAGAAGGCCGCGCTCCAATCGCCACCGAGGGCCTCGTCACGGCCAGCGAGACGACCCCCGCGAAAGGCAGCGCGGGCCTGCGGATGGAAGCTGACCGCACCGGCGGCGACGAGGTCGGCCGGCTGTTCGGCAAGCGTCCAACTTCGCGTTGGCTGCAGCGCCGCGAGGCGTGAGGCGTGGTCGGAGGGAAATGTCGGTACGCCGGCAAGCCGCGTCTCACGGGCTTCCGCCGCCCGCTGACGCTCGGCGGCTGCGGCTCGCTCTGCACCCACGCCCGATGCCTCCCAGAAGGTGGCGATCGTCGCGGGATCGAGGGCCCGATCAAACAGCGCCACCTCGTCGATCTTCCCCTGCAACCCTTCCCCGACGACGATCGCCGTCGCCCCTTCGGCAGCCTTCCCGTCGAGCAGCGGCTGCGGGCTGCCGTCGACATGGATCCCGATGGCGTCGCCACGGCGCACGATCGCCAGTTGATGCCAGTCGTCGGCCCGCAGACGCATGTCGGAGCGTTGGGCGCCGAGGGAAAACTCGAGGGCGTGATCGGCGTTCTGGCGGGCGATGAGGGGCTCAGCGGTCAGGCCGGTGCAGAGGGCCCCCTGTCGGTCGCTTGCGCCACTCCGCTCGCCGAGCCACACCCAGGCGACGAGCGTCGCGTCGCCGGCCGGGGGCCTACCGGGCAGCACGAGCTGACTTCCGGCCAGATGGACCGCCCGATTGATCGCGTCGTCACTTGAAAACGCCGAGGGCACGAGGGCCTCGCCCGCGCCGCAGCCTGTTCCCGCGCCGACACCGGGGAGATACCAAGCGAAGCCTGGGGTGAGCGTCGCCGGCCTTCCGCCAGCGACGGCATTCCGCGGCTCGGAGCCATCCTCGTCGTCGAGTCGCCAGAAGCTGACAGGCTTGGCGGCGAGTATCGCTGCGGCGGCCGGCCCGTGGCGATCGCCGGGCTCACGATGCGGCTTCCCCGTCACCTCCTCCAGCGCCGCGACGAGCGTGTCGACGATCTTCGTCTCGGCCGCGACCTCCAGACCGGCGGTCCGCGCGGGCCAGGTGGTGTAGCCCCCGAGAACATGCTGCTCCGGCGGCGGGATGTAGCCCTCGGCGCCGTTGGCAAGCTCGACATTGAAGTGCATCGCGGCCGGGGAGCGGTTGCGGAGCTTGAGGCCGGTGAGGGCGTAGACCTCGTTGGGGAGCGTGGCGATCGTCAGCTCGCCGATGCGGATCGCCTGAAGCTTCACGGTCGTCCGCTTGCGCTCGTGGAGGATCAGCGCCTCGCGCGCGTAGACCTCGGGGATGTTCTTCGGGAGGTCGTCGGTGATTCCAGCGGCGATCCCGCGGGCCCAGGCGAGCCGGGCCTCGTCGGGCACCCGGTAGCCGAGCTCGAGGACCTTCTCCGTCATCGCAAGCGACACGTCGTCTCGGTGCTCGATCGCCTCGATCACGCCGAGCGCCTTGCGGGCCACGGCGGCGGCATAGTCCTGGATCCCCGTCGGCGTCTGGGGAGCGCCGTAGTCCATCCACATCAGATCCCCGCTTGTCCCCTGGGAGAGGGCACACACGAACGGGCCGTTGCCGTCGCCAGGGGCACCGAGGGCGGAGGCGACGAACTTGGAAAACAGTCCGAAATAGTCGCTCGACACCGCTGGCGACCCGAAGTAGTGCTGCGAGTAGTTGGCAAACAGCGCCAGCGGCTTCCCCGCCCTATCCTGGATCGAGATCACCGACAACTGTGGATCGACCGGGCCCGAGGGGCCGATCACCTCCTTCGAGAGGTGCCCGGGATGCATGTGGGCGAGCCCCGTCGGATTGCCGAACGGATCGACAACGCGCGTCTCCGGCCGGCGCACCCAGCGCCGGTTGTGGGTGTGGCGCCAGTCGTCGACCTTCCCCCAGCCGATCCGCGCAGGGCTCAGGCGCTCGTTGGCCTGAGCGATGGCCGCCGCGATCGCCGCTGGCAGCCGCGCCGCATAGGGGGCATCGACGCGCGTCCCCAAACACCCAAGGGCCGCCGGAGCGGAGTGGGTGTGCGTCGCCGAGACCATGATCCGCTCGACCGGGATCCCGGTGCGCTCGGCCGCCTGGGCCTTCGCCTCGTCGAGAAGGGCCTGCGGCATCATGCAGCTGTCGACGACGACGAGCGCCAGCCGAACGGGCTTCGCCCCCTCGCCGCCGCCGTCATCGAGGACAATCGCGCGGACGAGGAGCGGGTCGTGCACGCGGTCGGCCCGGCCCTCGAGGAACCCTCCGGCGACGATCGAAGGAGCCTCCGGGGGAGCATTGCGGGGGGTGATGTCGATCGTGGCCGCGCCGGCCCGGAAGCCACCGGCCCGGGCATCGGCACCGCCGGCGAGGACGAGAAGCAGGCCGAGCACCGTCGCTCGGGCCATGCGAAGCGCAAAATCGGACAGCAGGCACTTCATCGTCGGGTCCCTTGAGGGCGTCAGGGGGCTCGTCTGGCCGGTACCCCTGAAACCACTGTAAACTCTCTCCATCATGGGGAGGAGGCGGGCGATGCTGACGATCGGCGATTCGGTGCAGTGTGGCGGTCGGCTCGCCCGACGGCCGTTCCTCCGTGTCGGCAGCGCCGGCCTGGCGGGGCTCGCCGGGCTTTCGGGCCTGTTTGGGCAGTCGTCCGGAGGGCTCGCTGCCGCTCCGGAAGGAGCCCCCGCGGCCCGCTTTCTCCGCGACCGCTCGGTGATCTTCCTCTTCATGCACGGCGGGCCGTCGCAGTTTGAGACCTTCGACCCGAAGACCGAGGGGCCCTCGAACGTCCACGCCCAGACCGGTGCGATCGCCACCTCGATCCCCGGCATCTCGTTCGGCTCGACGTTCACCGAACTCGCCAAGCGGGCCCATCTCCTCAACATCGTTCGCTCTTTCGTCACCGGAGACGGCAACCACGACATCAAGCCGGTCGTGGGGGCGGCGACCAATCGAGCCAATCTCGGCTCGCTCTACGCCCGCGTTGCCGGGGCCAATCGCCCTGCCACGGCAATGCCAACGAACATCACCCTCTTCCCCCCGGCGGTGATCAAGGATGCCGGCCCGCCGATCACCGACTTCGGCAACTTCGCTTCCGCCGGCGACCTCGGCCCCGCTTACGCGCCGCTCGTGCCGGGCGCCGACGCCGGCTTCCAGGAGGACATGCGGCTCCATCTCCCACAAGACCGGCTCGGCGATCGGCGTGGGCTCCTTGCCGAGTTGGATCGGGGGAGGAGGTGGCGTGATCTCGCCGCGCTCCGCGGCGACAGCGCGATCCAAGACTCCGCCTTCGACGCCCTCCTCCGCGGCGTCTCCGACGCCTTCGATCTCGCGAAGGAGGACCCCCGGCTCGTCGATCGCTACGACACCGCGCCCCGCTTCCGCCCCGAGTCGATCGACAAGAAGTGGAACAACCACAAGCATTACGCCGATCATGGTCAGTCGATCGGCCGGCTGCTTCTCCTCGCCCGCCGCCTCTGCGAACGCGGGGCGGGGTTTGTCACCGTGACGACGAGCTTCGTCTGGGACATGCACGCCGACATCAACAACGCTCCCGTCACCGAGGGGATGCGGTATGTCGGTGCTCCGTTCGACCATGCCGTAGCGGCGTTCATCGACGACGTCGAGGCCCGTGGGCTCTCCGACAAGATCCTCCTGGTGTGCTGCGGCGAGATGGGGCGGACGCCGCAGCTCAACGCCGCCGGCGGCCGCGACCACTGGGGGGGCCTCGCCCCGCTCCTTCTCTATGGCGGGGGCCTCGGCAAGGGGATCGTCGTCGGCCAATCGAGCCGGGACGGGGGACAGCCCGCCTCCGACGCAGTGACGATTCCCGACCTCGTCGGCACGATCACCCGCTCGCTCCTCGATCTCTCCGAAGTGCGGCTCCTCGACAGCCTCCCCAAATCGCTCCAGGCGACGCTCTCCCAGGGGCGGCCGATCCCCGGCCTCGGCTGATCG
>CAJBCV010000486.1 GCA_903951635.1 uncultured Planctomycetaceae bacterium | reverse complement strand
GACCTCTCCCTCGGTGACGGAGCGCGCGGCGACGGTGTAGGTGCGGGCAGCGCTGCCGATTTCGTCGGCACTCCCTTCGACCCGCTGCCGGAAGGTGCGAACTTCGATCGCCGGAGCGACGACGCGCGTGTCGCCGAGCCGCTTCCGCGCTGTCTCGAGCAGCGCCTCGCGGTGCCGGACCGCCGCGAGCGCCAGTTCGGCCTCGAGGAGGCGCTGCTAGCGGTCGAGCCGGGCGGTGTCGAGCGCGAGCTCGGCTTTCTGGATCTCGTCCTTCGTGATCGCCCCCCGCGCCTCGAGCCCCCGGAAGCGCTCGACGGTGTCGGCGGCATTGCGCTCCACCAATCCCGCTCGCTCCACCGACGGGAGCCTGGAGATATCGAAAGACAGATCGGGCACCGTCGACAGGCCAAGCGCGGCAAGCTCCAGTTCCAGGGAGCGTTCCACTTCCTGGGTCGAGAGGAGGAAATCGGCGTCGTCGATCTCGAGGAGCAGTTCCCCCGGCTCGACGATGTCGCCGATGTCGTGGGCGACCCGGGCGACGCGGCCATCGACGAGGGACGAGACGTCGATCTCCTCGAAGCCGTGGAGCGTGCCGACCGTCCGCACCCGCCGCTCGACCGGCCTAGGGGTCGCGGCAGCGACGGTGACGACGATCGGCTCGGCCTGCTTTGTCGTCGCCGTCGTGCCAGGCTCCGCGGCCTCCCCCGCGGCCGGCGGCGGCGCACTCCCCGGCAAGGTCACCACCCCGAAGCGGATCGCGCCCAGGGCAGCGCCGACCACGAGCGACCCCAGCGCCCACCAGCGGAGCGGGCGCCGCGGTGTGTCTCGTGGCCCGGGCGCGGTCAACGTTTGATGCTCCGACGAGGGGGGTGGCACGGCCGGCTTGGAATCGGCGCCCCCTCGAGGCCTGCAACAAGAGGGGACCGTAGCATCGCTTCAGACTACGGGCCGAGCGCAGCGGCGGGCAAGGCCGATCGATGGCCCGATCGGCGGGCACGTTGTGGAGAGGAGAGCACGGGGCGTATCGTGAGGCTGGAGCGCGACCAACCACCGCGGGCGTTGACGGCGTCCCGAGCGCCGGCCTGACGAGCCTTCTGGAGATTCCACGATGACGATCGCTTCCCTCAAGCCCTCTTCCGCGCGAGTCCTCAGGCGCTCGGTCCGGCCGGTCGGCCGGGCGATCCTCATCATCGCCGCCGGGAGCTGGCTGGTCGCGGCCGCCGTCCACGGCGCCGAAATGCGGGCCGGCGCCGCCACCGTGAGCGTCACCCCCGATCGCCCGGTCGCCCTCTGGGGGCAGATGAATACCCGCATCTCCACCGGCGTCGCCAGCCCGGTCACCGCGACGGTGCTCCTCCTCGAGAGCGTCGATGGGGAGCGGTCGCTCGGCACGACAACCTTCGTCGCCTGCGACGTCGTCGCCATCCCCGATGAGGCCCTGGCGGCGATCCGCACGAAGGTCGAAAGCCGCATCCCCGACTTCCCCGTGGAACGAATCGTCGCCAGCGCCACCCACACCCACACGGCGCCGGTGCTCATCGACGGCGTCTATGACATCCCCGCAGCCGGCGTCGTCCAGCCGACGGAGTATGTCGATTTCTTCGCCGCGCGGATCGCCGCCGGAATCGAGGAGGCATGGACGACGCGATCGCCGTGCACCGTCGGCTGGGGAATGGGGCAGGCGGTCGTCGCCTACAACCGGCGCAGCGTCTACGCCGACAACAACGCCGTGATGTACGGCGTCACCGATCGCCCGACGTTCCGGATGCTCGAGGGCTACGAAGACCACGCCGTCGATGCGCTGTTCGTCTGGAAGTCCGACGGGACGCTGTTGGCGACGGCGATCGACGTCGCCTGTCCGGCCCAGGAAGTGGAAGGGAACGGGCAGGTCGACGCCGACTTCTGGCATCCGGTCCGCGAAGCCCTGCGGAAGGAGCATGGTGCCGGGCTCCATGTCCTCGCCTGGACCGGCGCCGCCGGCGATCAGTCGCCGCATCTGATGTTCCGCAAGGCCGCCGAGGAGCGGATGCGCCGGCTCCGCGGCCTCTCCCGGCTCGACGAGATCGCGCGGCGGATCGTGGCTGGCTGGAAGGAGGCCCTTGCGGGCGCCGAGCAGGAGAAGCTTGCCGAGGTT
>CAJBCV010000485.1 GCA_903951635.1 uncultured Planctomycetaceae bacterium | reverse complement strand
GGTGGCGGGGTTCCTCGCCGCCCTTTCTTTTTCTGGCCGCGGCGTCGCCGCCGAGGGCGATGCCGGCTTCACGCCGATCTTCAACGGCACCTCGCTCGAGGGCTGGGAGGGGAAGGACTTCTGGACGGTCAAGGACGGCGCGATCGTCGGCACGACGACGGCCGAGAAGCCGACCAACGGCAACACCTTCCTCATCTGGCGGCAGGGCACGCTCGACGACTTCGAGCTCAAGATCAAGTACAAGATCGAGGGGGGCAACAGCGGCATCCAGTACCGCAGCCACGATCATGGTGATTTCGTTGTCGGCGGCTACCAGGCCGACATCGATTCGACCCCGACCTACTCCGGCATCAACTACGAGGAACGGGGCCGCGGGATCCTCGCCGAGCGTGGCCAGCGGGTCACGATCGCCGCTGATGGCAAAAAGTCGGTCGAGGAGATCGGCAACAAGGACGAGCTCCAGAAGCTCATCAAGCCGGGGGAGTGGAACGACTACCACCTCGTCGCCAAGGGGCCGAAGCTCTCCCACTTCATCAACGGCACGCTGATGTCGGAGACGATCGACGAGCAGGAAGGGAAGCGCGTCGAGAAGGGGATCCTCGCCCTCCAGCTCCACGCCGGCCCGCCGATGGTGGTCCAGTTCAAGGACATCCACCTCAAGCGCACCAAGCTCGCCGACGGTCGCAAGAAGCTCGTCCTCGTGGCGGGCAACGCCAGCCACGGCCCCGGCGAGCACGAGTTCCGTGCCGGCGTGAAGCTCCTGGAGAAGTGCCTTGATGCCAGCGGCGGCAAGCTCGTTACGGCGGCCTATGACCACGGCTGGCCGGCCGACCCGACCGCCTTCGACAACGCCGACGGGATCTTCTTCTTCGCCGACGGCGGTGGCGGCCATCCCGTCCTCCAGAGCAACCGGCTGGCGATGGTCGACGCGCTGGCGAAGCGGGGCGTCGGCATCGCGTGCCTTCACTACGCGGTGGAAGTGCCCAAGGAGAAAGGTGGCCCCGAGTTCCTCGAGTGGATGGGGGGCTACTTCGAGCCCCACTGGTCGGTGAATCCCCACTGGATGCTCGCCAAGACGGAGCTTGCCAAGGATCATCCGATCACGCGTGGCGTGAAGCCGTTTGAGACCAACGACGAGTGGTACTACCACATGCGGTTCAAGGAGCCGCAGTCGAAGGTGGTGTCGATCCTCTCGGCCGTCCCGCCGGACGACACCCGCGAGCGTCCCGATGGCCCCCACAGCAACAACCCCACCGTCCGGGCCGGCAAGGGGAGCCGCGAGGTCCTCGCCTGGGCGTACGAGCGTCCCGAGGGGGGCCGCGGCTTCGGCTGCACCGGCGCCCACTTCCACCGCAACTGGGCCAATGACGACTTCCGTCGCCTGATGCTCAACGCGCTGGTGTGGACGACGGGCTTGGATGTCCCCGCCGAGGGAATCGCCAGTGGCGTCACCCCCGACGACATGGCGGCGAACCTCGACGCCAAGGGGAAGTGAGCCGAGCTGTCGCGAACGAGAGCGACAACGGAATTCGACGCGGGGCGGGGGCCTCTCCCCCGCCCCGCTTTTTTCAAACGACACAGCCCAGACCGATTCAATAGCCCCTTTCAGGAGACCGTTTCGTGCCCAAGCTTT
>CAJBCV010000484.1 GCA_903951635.1 uncultured Planctomycetaceae bacterium | reverse complement strand
GCAACTTCCTTCTTGTAGTCCGCCCCGATCGTGGCCCGCTCGCGGGCGTTGAGAATTACGGCGCCGCATTCGGCCGCCGCGTAGGTTCCCCAGGCAGACTGGAGATCCTGAGCGAGGATGACGTCGGCTTTCGCCACCGCCTTCCGCTCGACGGTCTCCGCGGCCGCGATCGCCTTCGTCGCCTTGACGCTCGCTGCCGTCGCGGCGTCGACAAAGCCCGTCTGCACGGCGTTGAGCGCCCGTGTCAGATCGCCCGCAGCTTTCGAGACTGCCGCGGTGTAGATCGAGCCCGCAGCCGCGGCGGCTTTCCCGGCCGTGGCACCGGCAATCGCTCCGGCGATCCCGAAATCGGCATCGGCCTGGGCTTGGGCCATCGCCCAGCCGACAAACGCACTCCCGACCGCGTCAGCCCAAGCTTGGGAGGCGTCGGCCAGCGCGCCGTTTGAATCGGCCGCTGCTTGAGCCTGCGCCGCGGCCGCCGCGCTCCACGCCGGCCCCACGATCGACGCCCACGCCAGCCCCGCCCCGGCGATCTCGCGATCGCGCCTGGCGTCAGCACTCGACTCGGCTGCCGAGAGGACGGCGGAGGCATGGGCTTCGGCAGCCGCCTGGGCCAGGTCGCTTGCCAGATCCGACTGAAAGCGCTCGAGACCCGTGCTGATCACCGCCGACACGTAGTCGGCATAGTGCGTGCCTTGGGTTGCCTGCCACGAGGCGACGACCGACGTCACGGCGCCGGAGATCGTCGCTGCCGCGGACGTCGCCGTCGACACAATCGCCCCCACGTAGGCGTCGGTGGCTTGGACGAACGACTCCCCGGCGTGGGTCACGGCGTTTTCGATCTGAGCCGCACAGACAAGCTCCGCCGTCGCGTCGGCCAAGAGCTTTTGAGCTTCGGCCTTGGCGATGGCCGTCGCCGCGTCGTCGATCGCCGCCACCTTGCCCGTGGCCGCGGCGCTCGCTTCGGCCACCGCCCCCCGCAGGACGGTAACCCTCCCTCTGGGCGGAGTGTGGGAGGCCCAGATTTGGTGGCTGGCACCTTTTTCCGCCGGTTTCTCGAGACGTTGTGAGACGGGTCGGGCCTCGGGCTGGAGAATCCAGCGACTTGACCAGTATGATCCTCGTTACGCCGTTCCTCCCGTCCCCTTTGTTCCAGGAGTCGCCGCCTCGATGGACCTCCCTCGCCGCTTCCATGTTGCGATCTTGACGCTCCTGCCTGCGATCGCAGGTCTGCAGCACGTTTCCTCGATCCGGGCCGAGGAGCCCGTCGCTGTGGCCGAGGGAAAGCGGGCCGAGCCGCTCTTCCACGACAGCCACTTCCATCTCTCCAACTACGTCCACGAGGGGATCGACACGTCGCGGCTCCTCGAATTGATGGATGACGAGGTGGGGCGTGTGGCGTTGTTCGGGATTCCGCTCATGCAAAAGTGGGATTACTTCGTCAACGGCCGTCGCCGTCCCGGCTACTACCTCGAGTCGGACGCCGAGATGTACTACTACAGCTTCATCGATGCGCTCATTGCCCGGCAGTACCTCCGTCTCCCGGAAAAGGATCGGCAGCGATTCGATCCGTTCATCGTCGGCTTCAATCCGACCGACATGAACGGTAAGCAGCACATCGAAAACGTCCTCAAAACCTTCCCCGGGGTGTTCGTGGGGATCGGGGAGTTCTCAATCCACAAGGAGCTCGTGTCGTCGAAAGTTTCTGGACACGTGGCCAGCGTGAAGAACCCGGCCGTCGATGAGATCCTCGACCTCGCCGGTGACACCGGCCTGCTCGTCATCCTCCACTGCGACATCAACGAGATGCGGGCCGTCGGTGAGGATCCCGCTCATGCCGCCGACCTCCGCGAACTGTTTGCCCGCCATCCACGGACGAGCATCATCCACGCTCACACGGGGCTAGGCCGGTTCGTCGGCCCGACGGCCAATCATGTCACGCTCCTCGACGAGATGTGCCGCGATCACTCGCTCGATCATGTCACCTTCGACATTTCCTGGGACGAGGTCGCAAAGTGGGTCGTCAAGGATGAGGCGACGGTGAAGTCCTGGGCCGATCTCATCAACAAGCATCCGACTCGATTCCTCTTCGGCACCGATTCAGTCGCACCGAAGAGCCAGGAGGCCTACCTCAAGACCTATCACGACTACGACCCGTTGTGGAAGCTCCTCACGCCCGAGGCCTCGAAGGCGGTCCGGCTGGGGAATTACGAGCGGCTCGTCGATGCGGCGCGGAGAAAGGTGCGGGCCTGGGAAGCCGAGAACCTCGGCGAGGATGGGGTGGAGGAGGCTCCTGACACGATCCCGATCCGTCCGGCCGAACCGGCACGGAAGGCGGCTGGGGGCGGACTGGCCCCTGCGGGGCTCGCCGAAGCCGGGCGATAGCAGCCTGAAAAAGAGCCAGCCGCCGGTCGCGGGACTGTTTCAGGGTAGATTCGGCGGTCGGGAGATCGCTCACCGCTTCCTGCCTTTGCCCAGATTTGGTGGCTGGCACCTTTTTCGGATCGCTCATGCTCGTCAGCATCTTCAACGACGTCATCGGCCCGGTGATGCGCGGGCCGTCGAGCTCTCACTGCGCTGCCGCCCTACGGATCGGCAGGCTCGCGCGCGATCTCATGGAGGGCCGGTTCGACGATTGCCTCGTCGAGTTCGACCGGGCCGGGTCGCTCCCCACCACCCACGACAGCCAGGGCTCCGACATGGGGCTCTTCGGCGGGCTCCTCGGCTGGGAGGCGACCGACGAACGCCTCCCCGGCTCGATGCAGACCCTCGCCGACAGCGGCGTGCGGATTCGCATCGAGACGATCGACGCCGGCGACCCCCATCCCAACACCTACCGGCTCACGCTCTCAGGACCGCAAGGCTCGATCACCCTCCACGCCATCTCCACGGGCGGCGGGATGATCGAGGTCATCCGGCTCGATGGATTTCCGGTGGCCATCGGCGGCGATGCGTTCACGACGCTCCTCTGGGCGCAGGGGGGAGCGACAGCCCTCCGCGATGAACTCTCTGCCCGCGAGGAGATCGACGCGGTGCTCCTCCACGAGCGCTCCGAGAACGCGACGACGCTGGTCGAGATCCGCTCGATGGCGGCGCTTCCCGCGCCGCTCGTCGCCGAATTGAGGGGCCGTCCTGGCGTCGGGCGCGTCCGCGAACTCGCGCCGGTGCTCCCGGTTCTTTCTCGACACGACGCGGCCGTGCCCTTCTCCACGGCCGCCGAACTGCTCGCCCGCGATGGGGCTGCAAGGCGGCCCCTCTGGCAACTGGGAATCGAGTATGAGATGGCCCGTGGCGGCCTCGATGCGGCGAGCGTGGAAGCGATGATGGTGGAAATCGTGCGCATCCTCCGCCGCTCGATCGCCGCAGGGATCGCCGGCACGACGTATGCCGACCGGGTGCTCGGGTGGCAGTCGGGAGGATTCGACGCGGCCCTCCGCGCGGGAAGGCTCCTCGACGGTGGGTCGCTCAATCGGGCGATCCTCTACGTGACGGCGCTGATGGAGGTGAAGAGCTCGATGGGGGTGATCGTCGCCATGCCGACCGCGGGCGCGTGTGCGGCGCTCCCCGGAGTCGTCATCGCGCTTGCCGAGGGAATGGAACTCGGCGAAGTGGAGATCGCCCGGGCGTTTCTCGCCGCCGGACTCGTCGGGGCGTTCATCGCCACCGCCTGGACGTTCGCCGCCGAGGTCGGGGGCTGCCAGGCCGAAGGGGGCGCCGCCTCGGCGATGGCCGCCGCGGCGCTTGTCGGCCTCGCCGGCGGGACGGCGGAGCGGAGCCTCGCCGCGGCGTCGATGGCCCTGCAAAACATGATCGGGCTGATCTGCGACCCGATCGCCAACCGGGTCGAGGCCCCCTGCCTGGGGAAGAACGTCTCCGCCGCGGCCAATGCCCTGTCGAGCGCCAACATGGCGCTGGCCGGCTTCGATCCGGTCATCCCGCTCGATGAAGTGATCGCGACCGCCCGCCGCGTCGCCGGACAGATGCCCCGCGAGCTGCGCTGCACGGCGCTCGGCGGCCTCTCGATCACACCGACGTCGCTGGCGATCGAGGCCCGCCTCGCCGCCGCCCGCACCGGCTGCGGCAGCGGCGCCTGTGGCTGCCAGTGAAGGCGTTCGAGCCGCGCGTCGATGTGCTCTCCTTCCCGTTCTCCGACCGACTCTGTCCCCTCTGAAAGCCCACGATGAAAAAGCCTGCCCGCGGCCCGTCCTCGTCTCCCTCCCCGCACGCCTCGCGCCCCGCTCCGGCCGGGGCAGGCCCGAAGCGGGAAGGGAAGGGGAGGCCGGCGGCGGAGCGCGTGGAAGCGGGCGACGGGGCCGAGGCACGCCGCCATGCGTCGAAGTCGGAGCAGAAGGTCCATGGCTTGAGGGCCTGTACGGCGCTGTTTGCCAAGCGCCCCGGCGACATCATCCGTGTTTATCTGTCGGTCAATCGCAAGCCGACGTTCAAGGCGCTCCTCGAATACTGCGTCGCCCACCGACTCGGATTCCAGTTTGTCGACGACGAGAATCTCCACAAGCTCTCCGGCGGAATCCATCACGAAGGGATCGTGATCCTCGCCCGTGAAGCACCGCGGATCAGCGTCGACGACTGGCTCGCCGGAATTGCGGCGAAGAAGATCGGCGGACCGTTCCTTCTGCTCGACGGGGTGCAGAATCCGCACAACCTCGGGTCAATCCTCCGGTCGGCAGCCCACTTCGGCTGTGGCGGCGTGATCGGTGAGGCGGCCCACCTTCCGCCGCTCTCGGCGGCGGCGCTGCGCGTCGCGGAGGGAGGCGCGGAGAGCGTCGGGCTCGTGGCTTTGGAGGATCCCGTCGCCACGCTCGGGGCGCTCAAAAAACTCGGGATGCGGATCGTGTCGACGACGAGCCGGACGGGCACGGCGCTGGCGGCGGCGGGGCTCTCGCGCGACGTCGTGCTCATTCTCGGCAGCGAGGCGGAAGGGGTCTCGCCGCGGCTCGGCCGGCTCGCCGACCTGCAGGTGCGGATTCCGGGGAGCGGGGCGGTGCAGAGCCTCAATGTGGCGGTCGCCTGCGGGATTCTTTTGGCCGAAGCCTGTCGGGGAACGGGCGAGCCGGCCAAGAATCCGCGGAAATGAAACGTGGCGGTGGGGAAGCGGGCGTGGTAGGATTCTGCCCAGCGAAGTGGCAAAGGTGCGATCGGCCACCGCGCGACGTGTCAGGTGAGGCTCCAGGGTGAGGCAGTTCAGTGCCCGCCAGTCCCTTCTTGGGGGAGTCTCTGGAAAGCTGACGTGTCGGCCCGCGGTTCGATCGATGATTCTTCTGACACACACGCCGTGGCCGGCACGAGTTGCCTGGCGGGTTCCCGTGGAAACACCGGACGCCGCCGGCACGAAACAGCCGTTCGACCGCGGTTGAACATCACCCCCTTCGCCCCCCGCGGCCTGTTTCGTGCCGCGGGAACCGCTCCCTCCGGGAGCCGGTGGGCTTTCGTGTGTCGGCGTTTCCGGTTCACCTTGGCGTGATTCCGTCGCTGCATCCAGAGAGCCTGCACCCGTCGGTCGCGATCGACCGATCCCGGCGAGCGGTGTTTCCGGCATTCAGCACAGGACCGCTTCCATGCAGAAAGACCATTCCAGGATGACGACGACGACCAAAGACCACGCCCCCGCCAACCATCAGGCCGATCATCATGCCAAGCCGCGTGCGGAGCGGGCCCACCACGACCGCCGTGACCATCACGACCGGCACGACCAGGAGGAGAGCCGCGACGGCGCGGATGTCTCGGCCTTCGCGGCGCTCGGCCTCTCCGAGCCGCTCCTCAAGGCCCTCGCCCACGAGGGCTACACGACGCCGACACCGATCCAGACCAAGGCGATGCCGCACGTCCTCGCCGGCCGCGATCTCTTCGGCTGTGCGCAGACCGGCACCGGCAAAACGGCCGCCTTTGCCCTGCCGCTCATCGAGCGGCTCATGAAGGACCGGCGGCCCGCCGCGCCGAAGCACTGCCGGATCCTCGTCCTCGCGCCGACGCGCGAGCTTGCCGGGCAGATCCACGACAGCTTCAAGGCCTACGGCCGCCACGCCCATCTCAAGAGCGCGGTGATCTACGGCGGCGTCAATCAAAACCCGCAAGCCAGCGCCGTGGCTCGTGGTGTCGATGTCCTCGTGGCGACGCCTGGCCGGCTCCTCGATCTCATCGGGCAGCGGCTTCTCGAGATCAAGACGGTCGAGTATCTCGTCCTCGACGAGGCCGACCGGATGCTCGACATGGGGTTCATCCATGACGTCCGCCGGATCGTGGGGATGCTGCCCCGCCAGCGGCAGACGCTGTTCTTCTCGGCGACGCTGCCGGCGGAGGTCCGCGACCTGGCCGACACGATGCTTCGCGATCCGCTCGAGGTGAAGACGGCCCCGCAGGCGACCCCCGCCGAGACGGTGGCCCAGTCGGTGTTTCACATCCCGCAGAAGCAGAAGCGGTCGCTCCTGGTCCACCTCCTCCAGACCGGTGGGATGGGGCGGGTGATCGTGTTCACGCGGACGAAGCGTGGTGCCAACAAGCTTGCCCAGGATCTCGAGAAGGCCGGAGTGCGGGCCGCCGCGATCCATGGCAACAAGAGCCAGAACCAGCGGGAGAAGGCCCTCGCCGACTTCAAGTCGCCGCGGCCGCCGGTCCTCATCGCCACCGACATCGCGGCCCGCGGCATCGACGTCGACGAGGTCAGCCACGTCGTCAACTACGAGCTCCCCCACGAGCCCGAGACCTACGTCCACCGCATCGGCCGCACTGGTCGGGCCGGGCTGACCGGCGAGGCGGTGAGCTTCTGTGACCGCGAGGAAGAGGATCGTCTCGAGGCGATCCAACGGCTCCTCCGCCGCCGGATTCCGGTTCGCAACGACCTCCCGGCCGATCTGCCGAAGGTGGAAAGCTCATCGAGCGGGCGTGACTCCGGCGAGCGATCGGGTGGCGGCGGCCGGGGCCGTGGTCGCCCTGGCGGTCAGCGCCGTTCCTCGGAAGGGAGCAGCCGTTCCGGGGGCGCTCGCTCGGGGGGCGCTCGGTCTTCCGGCGGCCGTTCGGGCGGGGCACGCTCCGGTGGCAGTCGGCGTTCGGGAGGCGGTGGTGGCAATGGCGGCGGCGGCCAGGCTGCCGCGGGCCCGGCGCCTGCGTTCCGCGAGGTGACCGGCGGCGATGGCGGCCCCTCGACCCCGCGGCCGGCTCCGACCGGGGGCGCGGCGAAGGTCAATCGCCGCTACCGCCGGGCGCTGTGACGCGTCTGCCGCAGGCGTCGATAAAGCGACTCGACTGATCGAGAGCGGCCCGCGGGATGCTTCCCGCGGGCCGCTCGTTTTTTCGTTTCCCGAGTCTGGTACGGCAGTATCAGCTCGATCTGGAGCCCACGGCGAGCCTGCCGTGACGGGTCACGCGTCGATCAATCCTCCCCGCGGCGCCAGATCGTCTTCCCCTCCTTGATCGTCTCGAGGACGGCGATGTCGCCGATCGTTTCGGAAGGGACGGCGAGCGGGTTGTTTTCGAGGATCACCAGATCCGCGAGCTTCCCCGGCTCGAGGGTGCCCTTCGTCTTCTCTTCCTTGATCTCGTACGCCGCCATCGCCGTCACGGCGCGGAGCGCGGCGTAGGGGGGGATCCGCTGATCGGGGCCGATCACCCGCCCCGACGGCGTCTTCCGATTCACGCCGCAGCTGACGAGCGTGAGGATCCACGGCTCCGGACTCACCGGCGCGTCGTGCGAGAAGGTGAAGGGGATCCCGTCCTCGAGCATCGTCCGCGTCGCCATCGACTGCGCCGCCCGATCCTCCCCCCACATCCGCACCACCGCGTCCCCGCCGGGGAGGAGGCCGGAGGTGAGGAAGCTCGGCACGGCGCCGTACTTTTTCAGCTTCGCGATCTGATCGTCGCGCAAGTACGACGCATGAACGAACACCGGGCGATGGTCGTGCATCCCGTGCTTGGCCACTGCTTTCTCGATCGCCTTGAGCGCCTGATCGGCCGCGGCGTCGCCGTTCATGTGCATGTGGATCTGGAAATCGGTCGGCCAGAAGCGATCGAAGGCCGCTTCGAGAACCTCGTCGGGGATCTGCCGATAGGCTCGGTATTCCCCCGATTTGCCCGGAGGATTAATGGTGTAGGGCTCGTTCATCCAGGCCGTGTCGAGGCTGCCGTCGAGCCAGAACTTCACCCCGCCGAGCCGGACGCGGTTGACGTAGCGACGATCGAGATCAGGCCGGGCTGCAAGCAGCCGCGTCGCCACGTCGCCGCCGCCATCCGTGGCCTTGACCGCCTCTCCCACCCGGTACGCCGCGGCCAGGGCATCGTCGACGGTCGAGTCCTTCGCGGCCACATAGAGATCGATGGGGAGCGTGTTCTCTTCGATCGCCTGGAGAACGATGCCGATGTCGTCGCTCCCCAGCCCCAGCCCCGCTTCCATCGCCGTCGTCTGTCCGTAGCTCGCCCAGCGCTTCGCGGCGCCGGTGATTGCCGCGGCAGCAAGCGATCCGGTAAACGGCGGGCGCTTGCTTCGCACGGCATTGAGCGCCGTCTCTTCCATCGGCCCGAGGAGCGTCTTGCCATCGGGGCCGCGGGCGAAGAGGCCCCCCGCGGGGTCAGGTGACTCTCCATCGATGCCCGTCACCTCGAAGAGCTTCGAATTGCCGGCACCGGCATGGCCGGAGCTGTCGACGATCATGACCGGGATGTCGGTCGAGATCTGATCGAGCTCCTCGCGCGACGGCGTCCGCTTCTCGGTCATCAGCTTCGCCTGATAGCCAAAGCCGACGATCCATCCCCCGGCCGGCACATTTTCAGCGTGCGCCGTCATCCTGGCGACGACCTCGGGGATGTCCTTCGAGCCGAAGAGATCGGCATCGACGAGGTTTTTCCCGAAATAGACCATGTGGCCGTGGGTGTCGATGAACCCCGGCAGGAGGCAGTGGCCGGCGAGATCGATCCGTCGCGTCGTCGCATCGGCATGCCTTGCCACGTCGGCGTTTCGACCCACGGCGAGGATTCTTCCGTCCTTCACGGCGAGCGCCTCGGCATACTCCGGGCTCGTACCCCGCATCGTGAGGATCGGCCCGCCGGAGTAGATCGCTTCGGCTGATTCGGAGCGGGCGGCCCGTGGGGCGGCGAGCAGCGAGAGGAAAAGAACGAGGAACGGAGAGACGAGACCGCAACGCATGGAGCGACTCCTTTGATTCAAGGGAAGCAGCGGAAATCTACCGATCGGCTGCCGGCGTCGCCAAGCTTTGGACCGAGCCGGCGACGGAGGGAGCCGAGTGACACCAGTTTCTGGCTCCGCGGCGGCAAACTGGTAGCTTGTCTTAAGGTGGGTTGTTTTCTGTTCACCCCGCACGCACACCCCAGAGGACTGATCCATGACGAGCGACTCCCACAACCGCCATGCCCCGACGACGACCGTCCATCCCGTCGGCAGCAACGGCGGAGCGCCGGTCGACATCACCGGCAAGCTCGCCGTCGTGGCGGTCGATGCCGGCCATGCGCGCATCTATCCCGTAGACGCCGAGGCGGCCACCGCGCCGGAGACGGTCAAGGCCCCCGATCCGTCGCACGTCAACCACAACATCTTCCACCGCCACGGCAATCCGAGCGGCGCCTTCGACGTCGATGGCCCGGAGACGGCCGCCTACTTCAAGGCCCTCGCCCACGCTCTCGCCCCGGCCCGCGGGGTGCTCCTCGTGGGGCATGGCAAGGGGAAGGCGAACTTCAGCCATCAGTTCGAGAGCTTTCTCGAGAAGCACCATCGCGACGTGGCGGCGAAGATCGTCGCCAATGTCCGGGCCGACATCGACGACCTCACCGATCGGCAACTCCTCCGTCTCGGCGAGCACCACTTCCACATCGATGTCCCGCGCCGCGCCTGAGTGGCGGCGGGCGGGTGGGGCGGGGTGGGCCGTGGCAGGCTCGGGGTAGCCCGTGCGCTCGGGGATGGCCTTGCGCTCAGAGATGGCCGTAGTCGGGGCCAGTAGGAGGCTTCGGGGTCGCCCGTGCCCCGTCGCCGGACGTTCGCTTCGGGCATCCATGCCCTTCGCTCTCTCCGCGCCGCCTGCGCTTTCGCCCTCCGGGCTGCGCTTGCCGGCGAGGCCGGCTTACGGAGCACGGGCGACCCCTCGCTGAAACGCTTTTTGGTGCGCCGTCTTGGCGCGCCGTCTTGGGGTGGCGTCTTGGGGTGGCGTCTTGGGGTGGCGTCTTTTACCGCTTGGCGGTTTTGTCGGCCGGGGCGGCTTGGGGGTGGCCGGAGAGGAGCTTGTGGAGCGTCTCGGTGGAGACGCAGTCTTTGAAAACGATCGTCTCGCCGGCGAGCGGGCGGCGGCGGCTTGAGCTGTCGGGCTTCATTTGCGAGCTCGTCACCGTCCGCGACACCATCCCCACGACCTCGCCGGCCGGGTTGAACACCGGGCCGCCGCTGGAGCCGATTGTGTAGTCGGCGGTGATGCTCATCCACACCGGCTTGACTCCGGGCGTAGCCCGGGCGGGCGTGGCGACGGGGGCATTGCCATCGACGGCCGGGATCGCGTCGCCCGTCGCCTTTTGCTGTCGGTGGAACCGCGACACGACCCCTTCGGTGAGGCACCAGTAACGCCCCACCGGATGGCTGACGACACTCACCTCGGTGCCGCAGTCGGGGGAGGAGCCGACGGCGAGGAAGGGGAGCTTGCGGCCACGGGTGTCGATCTGCACGACGACCGCATCGCCGACCGGATCGGCCGCGACGACGGCGGTGATCGCGTACACCTCGCCATCGGCCATCATGATCCCCATCCGGTGGCCGGCCTCACGCTGGATGACATGGTGGTTGGTGACGACGAGGCCATCGGGGGAAACGATCCAGCCGCTCCCCGAGCCCCCCAGATGCCAGTCGCTGCAGCGTTCGCACTTGAAGACGCTCGAGACGGCCACGACCGCCGGCACCACCGCGTCGTAAAGGGCCTTCTCCTCGGTGCGATGGCAGGGGGTCGAGGCGAACGGAAGGGAGACGCCCCGGCCGACCGTCGCCAGCACCTCCTCCTCGGCGCGTTCGCCGGTGAGAATGGCATCGGACGAGGCGAGGGCCGCGAGGCCGTGGAGGAACGTGTGGGTGAGGTGCTCGTCGTCGAACACCGGGCTGGCGATCGCCGACGTCGCCGGGACGACGCAGACCAGCGGCGAAAGAAGGCACGCCGCAAGGACACCCGACAGGGACCGCGAAGACAACCTGACCTGCATGCCGCACCTCCACGACTCATCAACACCGGAAGGAACGAACCGCGACCAAAGACAGTCTACGCCAGTGGACGCTCCGGTGTGCGGGGCGACTTACCGGGAAACGCTGCCGAAGCCGGGCGGGGTGTTCGCGACGAATCGGCTGGCGACGGTTCTGACGACTGGGGAAGTTCCCGGGGCGAGATTTCCGTTGAAAAGTCCGCCGCCGGCGGCCGTCCGGCCGGGGCCGGCGACGGCGTGGTTGCGCGACACGTTCGAAAACCGGAGCACGAGCGTCGCGTTGGCTTCGCCCGACGACGCAGGCGTCGAGCCGTTGGCGATGGCACCACCGTAAGCACCGCTGCCCGGGGGCGCGACGGGGCTCCCGGCAGCGGGGGCCACCGACAACCTCGCGACATTCCCGACAAACGACGACCGATCGATCGTCATCGTCCCTTCGCCGTTGCCACACGCACCACCGGTGGCGAAGCCTGCCGCGCCTCCCACGGCTTGGTTCGACATGAATTGGCAATTGCCGAGGCGCGTCAGCGGTGAGATCTCCCCGAACAGCGAGGAAGCGTCGATGGCACCACCGGAGGCCTCGCGCGAACCGCCGGCAAGGGCCTCGTTGGCGACGAAGCCACTGCGGCTCACCGTCAGCAACGAATCGACATTCGTCAACGCTCCCCCCGTCGCGCTGCCGCCGGCGCTGATGGCCCGGTTGCCGCGGAATTGCGTGGCTGTGATCGTCGTGCGGCTGCCGCTCGTGCTCACCGTCCCCGGCCGCGTGGCGATCGCGCCACCGCTGGCGGGAGCCTCGCTGCCGGTTGCCCCACGGGCCTCGTTGCCGGAGAACGTCCCGCCGTTGACAACCAGCAGACTCGCTCCGAAGTTGCCGATTGCACCGCCATGGGCGGCTATCGAGCCGGTGGCGGTGTTGCCGGTGAAGGTGCAGCGGGTAAGGCTGGCGCGAGCGTCTGTGACATTGGCGATCGCGCCGCCGAAGGCGTAGCGCGTGCCCCCTGCGACCGTGTTGCCGATGAAGGTGCAGTCGGTGGCCCTGAGGATCGCCCCACTGGAATTGACCACGGCTCCGCCGCCGACGATTGCGGCCGCACCCGATTGGCTGGGATCGGAAACGGCGGAGTTGCCGCTGAAGGTGACGCGCCAGAGGACGAGCGTGCCGCCGTCGTTGCGGATCGCACCACCGCGAACGAGTCCGGGGCCGACCGGGTCGAGGACGGTCGCCCTTCCGTTGGAGAGCGTGATGTCGTCGATCGAGAGCCGCGTCTCGGCCCCCTTCAGGGCAAAGATCCGGCTCGAGTCATTGCCGCTCACGGCCAGCTTGGCGGCGCCTGGGCCTGCGATCGAAAGGCCCCCGATGACGTCGAGCTGGCCGGAGGCGAGCACGATCGTCCCGGCGAGCGTCGGAGCGAACCGGATCGCGTCGGCACCGGCCGTTTCGTTGGCCTGGGTCACCGCTTCACGGAGCGAGCCGGTACCCGCGTCAAGAAGGTTCGTGACGACAAATGTCGCCAGCAGATGGCGATCCTCGAGTCGTTCCCCCGCGCCGATGGCGCGCTCACCAACCGCCCGTCCACCACGGTATCGAAGAGCCATCGCCTCACTCCACTGTGACCGCCCCGGCATCGCGGCGGGAACGTTTGCCATCGATCGTGCGACTGCCGGCTGTCGGCCGCGGTGCCATCATCAACTTTCAACGTCTCGATCCGCAACCTTTGGGTGTGGCGGCACCGGGAGCGGTATCCTTGTTTCCGCATCGGGGTTGTGGAAAAAAGGCGCCCTTGGGCACGGAGCACCGCGTGCCGGCTGCGGCCTGCTTGGCCGACATCACTTCACCACCTCCGGAAGGGCTGTTGATGATCACCGCGGTGCCCAGCTTCACCCTCGAGCGCGCTTGTGTCGCCGGCGATGCCGCGGGCTGGCGGGGGGTCTTGCACCGGGCAGACGCTCCCCAACTCTCGGTGCAATTCTTCATCGCCGAGGACGGGCCAACTCCTCCTGACATCCTCGATGGCCTGGCGATCGCCTTCCTTCCGCTCGTGATGCGCGCCGGCGGCTCCCTCCACGTGCGCGGGCCGCTGACGCGCGGGGCCCTGAGAAACCTCACCGAATACTCCGAGTCCTGGGCGAACTGGCGCCCCGCGGCTTTTCATCGAGTGACGATCACGGCCGACGAGATCGTCGATCTGCCGCGACTTTCGGTTCCTGACGAGGCGCTCGTGGCCTGGTCGGGGGGGCTACGATCGACTTACACGCTCGTCCGACACCGCGATCGACTGATCCCTGGTGCGTTTGGTGTCCGAGCCGCCGTAAGGGTCGTGGGGCTCGATCGGGAAGCGGGGGACGCGGCGGCCGATGACGCCGGCGGGGATGCCGTGGCGGCGCTTGGCGCCGAGGGGATCGGCGCGATCACGGTGCGCACCGATGCCCGCAGGCAGGGGCTTATCGATCGCGAGATCGGCGGCCTGCCGATCGTAGCGGCGGCGCTGCATGCCGTGAGTGGCGCGGGCACCATCGGCCTCCACGCCCGCCGTTGGCACTTCGGAGCCCAGTTACGATTTCCCCGCCCCGGGCCGGCGCTTGCCGATCTCCTTTCCGGGGATGCGTTCGCGGTCCGGGCCGATGGTGGGGCAGCGTCGCCAGCGCTCATGGCCGAAGCCGTCGGCCGGCATGAGGCGCTCGCCGCGGTGCTCTCCGACTGCCGACGATCCCGACCGGGTCCCCCCTGCGGCACCTGCCCGGAGTGCACGCTCCTGGCGCTCGCCTTCGCGGCCCGTGGCCTCCCTTGTCCACGGAGCCGTCTGCGGATTTCCGTTCCAGCGGTTGCCCGGCTCCCCTTTGGAGATCCTGTCGTCGCGGCCGACGCGATCGCGACGCTTCGTGACTGGAGCAGCGATCGGAGCGGATGGCAGACGCTGCTCCGCGCCCGGGTCGGCTTGAACCGGCTCGCCGTCGATGTGCGCGATCATTTCCGCTGGGCCGGCGCCGTCGCCGGTCTGCTCGCCCCGTGGCCCCGGTGAGCGCGATGAAGAAGCCGATCCACGTCTGGTTCGAGGAGGGAGTCGAGTCGGGCGCCTCGGTGCGCCGACTTGTCTTCGAAGGCGCCGAAGGGCGGCGTCGGCCGCGGTTCGACGTCTGGTGGCGCGTGCCGGGAGTCACCGGACTGCCGTCCCCACCCGTCCTCGACTCGCTCCTTGCCGGCCACCTGCTCTGGGCGGCCAAGCTCGGCCAGAATCTCGTCGTCCATGGGGCGATCAGCCGAGGGGGGCTTTTCAATCTCGGCCAGCTCCTCGAGATCCGTCGCTGTCTGTCGCCGCAACGCTACCCGCGGCCCATCGAGCTGATCCCGGAGACGGTGTCATCGCCCCGGCCCGAGGGGGATCCCGGCCTGGCGATCGCGGCGCTGTCCGCCGGACTCGACTCGACTTTCACGGTGGTCAGGCACGCTCGCCGGCTCGCAGGGGAGGCGTCGTACCGGCTCGGTGGCGTCGTCATGATTCACGGCTTCGATGCGAAGCTCGATCAAGCCGATCAGTTCGCCGCGATGCGGAATCGGGTCGAGCCACTCGCGCGCTGGCTCGATCTGCCGCTGTTCACGGTGGTCACCAACAGCAAGCAGGCTGGAGGCAACAGCGTGTGGCCGCATTCGGCGATCCCGCTGACCGCGGCCGCGCTGTCGCTGTTCTCCAGCCGCTGCGGCATCGGCCTCGTCTCCGGCGCCGCGCCACACGGCTCGCCGCGGTTTGGCGTCTCCCATCCGGCCGTCCTCGACGCGCTGGTCTCCAACGACGCTTTCCATGTCGTCACCGACGGTGGAGCCTTCGGGCGAACGGACAAGATCGAAGCCCTTCTGCCGTTCCCCGAGGTGATCAAGGGGATCAAAGTCTGCTGGGAAGGAAGTGATCCCTCCCGCAACTGCGGACGCTGCCAGAAGTGCGTCATGACCCGGCTGAACTTCCTGGCCGCGGGGATGCCCAGTCCTCCCTGTTTCGACACGCCGTTGTCGCTCGAGCAGATCGCCGCCCTCCCGCTCCCCGATCTCAGTGCCGCCCGGGATCTGTTTCGGACCTGCTGGAGCGAACTCAAGCAGCGCGGGTGCACCGGACCGGAGATGGCGCTGCTCGAACGTCGCCTCCGGTGGGTGCCGCCGGACCGGAGCCTGCCTGCCTTCCTGCGAAGCCGGAAGCAACGCTGAGCCGGCAGGTCGCGTGTGCCGCGCGGCGTGGAGTTGCCCGATCGGTATCATCTGGAGGGACCGCTCGGTGGCGAGCGGATCTGACATGTGGAAGAGGGAAGAAACGATGCGTCTCGATCGGCGATGCGGAGCGGGGATCGCGGGATGGCTGTCGGTTGCGTTCTTGTCGGTGCCCATGGCAATGAGCCATCGAGTCTGCCCTGCCGCCGAGCGCCTCCGGGTGGGAAGTGCGGCGATCGAGATCCCGGCCGACGATGCGATGGACATGGCCGGGGGAATCCATCCCTGGAAGGCCAACGGCGCCGAGGCGCCGCTGCGGGCCACGGCTGTGGTGCTGGCCCGCGGCGCTGAAAAGCTCGCCATCTGTGCTTGTGACGTGATCGTCGTCCAGGCGGACTTCGTTGATCCGGTGCTCGAGCGAGTCCGGCAGGCCACGGGGATTCCCCCGGAGCGTGTCCTCGTGCACGCCACCCACACCCACACGGCCCCATCGACGGTGCGCGCTCACGCGTGCGAGCGCGACGAGCGCTTCGTGGCCGGGCTCGGCAAGGCGATCGGCGACGCGATCATCGCCGCCGATGCCGACCTCGCCGCCCATCCCGACTGCCGTCTCCGCTACCGGCTCGGCGAGGAGTCGAGCGTCGGCCAGAACAGCCGGCTCCTCCTCGGCGACGGCACGATCTTCTGGGTCGGGAAGCGCGACGATGCCGTCCGTCCCACCGGTCCTTTCGATCCCGAGCTGCCGGTGATGGTTTTCGAGACGGGACTCGGCCAGCCGGTGGCGACGCTTTTCAACCACTCCACCCACACCATTGGGGCTCGCCAGCCCGGGAAGCGTTCGCCGGCCTTCTACGGTTTGGCCGCCCAGGAGCTCGAGCGCGAGGAGGGGGGGATTCACCTCTTCCTCCAGGGCGCTTCGGGATCGACCCACAATCTCACCGTCGGGGTCGACGAAGCGATCCTTCGAATCAAAGCGGCCGTGAGCAGCGCCCGTTCGGTGGCCATGCCGCGGGCGATCGATCGCCTCGTCGCAATCAAGGAGCCGTTCGAGTTCCGCGTTCGCGCGTTCGACGAGTCGGCCGAGGAAGCTGCCGTGATGGGCTACTGCACGAAGCGAATGGGGACCGGCGGAGAAGCCCACGCCACCGCCGAAGTGTTCCGCGCGCAGCGGGCCGAGATCGCCCCCTTCCAGGGAGAGACGCGGACAACGTCGATCCAGACGCTCGTCGTCGGCGACGTGGCGATCGTCGGCGTACCGGCGGAGCTGTTCACCGTGCTTGGGCAGGAGATCAAGCGTCAGAGCCCGTTCCGTCACACGATCATCGCGGAGCTCTCCAACGACTGGGTCGGCTACGTTCCCGATTCGAGAGGGCATGAACTCGGCGGCTACCAAACCTGGACCGGCCACCACAGCTACGCCGAGCCGGGCACCGGCGAGCGGATGGTGGCTGCGGCCGTGAGCCAGCTCGGCCGGCTCCAAGAGCAGCTGCGGGAGCAGGCTGGCCTCGGGGCGACGCGCAGCGGTGAGCGGTGAGGCGCTGCGGACGATCGACCGACTCGATTCGCGTCACCTCCGAGGACGGTCATGCGGCACGACCTGCTGCGGCAGGGGCGTCGTGTGGCGGCGTCTTCGGCGGGGCGTGCCGGCCGCTGCAGCGGTATCATGGGAGACGTACGGGGAGAGCTACGGCCGAGGATTGCCTCCTCGCCACCGACCTGAAGACCGAGGCAAAGCGATGACCATCAAGTGGGGATCGGGGCTCCTGATCGCGGGGGGGCTGGCGGGGCTGTGGCTGTCGATCGGTCTGTTCTCCGTCGCGGCTGCCGCCGAGGCACTCCGAGTGGGGAGTGCGGCGATCGAGATCGCTGCCGATGACTCGATGGACATGGCCGGCGGGATCCATCCCTGGAGAGCCAACGGGGCCGAAGCGCCGCTTCGGGCCACGGCGCTGGTGGTGGCCAGGGGAAATGAAAAGCTCGCCATCTGTTCCTGTGACGTGCTCTTCGTTCAGAAGGATTTCGTCGATCCCGCCCTCGAGGCGATCCGTGCGGCGACGGGGATTCCCCCCGAGCGCGTCCTCGTTCATGCCACGCACACCCACTCCGCCCCGTCGGCGACGCGCGTCCATGGGTATCAGCGCGATCCCCGGTTCGTGGAGGGGCTCGCCAAGGCGATCGCCGATGCGGTGATCGCTGCCCACGCGGCCCTCGATGCCCACCCCGACTGCCGGCTCCGCTACCGGCTCGGCGAGGAGTCGAGCGTCGGCCAGAACAGCCGCATCCTCCTCGGCGACGGCACCATCTTCTGGATCGGCAACCGCGACGACGCCGTCCGCCCCACCGGGCCCTTCGATCCCGACCTCCCGGTGATGGCCTTCGAGACAGCCGACGGGAAGCCGGTGGCGACGCTCTTCAACCACTCGACCCACTGCATCGGGGCCCGCGAGGGGGGAAAACGCTCGCCGGCGTTCTACGGCCTCGCCGCGCAGGAGCTCGAAGCCGAGCAGGGGGGGCATCACGTTTTCCTTCAGGGCGCCTCCGGATCGACGCACAATCTCACCGTCCCCCCCGCGGAGATGGTGATCCGCATCAAGGATGCGGTGAACCGGGCCCGGGCGGCCGCCACGCCGCGGGAGGTGCCGCGCCTCCTGGCGCTCAAGGAGCCGTTCGAGTTCCGCGTCCGCGTCTTCGACGAATCGGCCGAGGAAGAGGCGGTGAAGAGCTATTGCCGCAAGCGGGTGGGGAGCGAGGAGGCAGCCGAAGGGATCGCTCAGGTGTTCCGCACCCAGCGGGCCGAGATCGCCCCCCATCAAGGAGAACCCCGAACCTCGTCGATCCAAACGCTCGTCGTCGGTGACGTGGCGATTGTCGGGGTGCCGGCGGAGTTCTTCACCGTCCTCGGGCAGGAGATCAAGCGACAAAGCCCGTTCCGCCACACGCTTGTCTCGGAGCTTTCCAACGATTGGGTCGGCTACATCCCCGATTCGAGAGGCCACGAACTCGGTGGCTACCAGACCTGGACCGGCCACCACAGCTACGCCGAGCCGGGCACCGGCGAGCGGATGGTGGCCACGGCCGTGAATCAGCTCGAGCGGCTCCACGAGGAGCTTCGGGGGCAGGTTCGGGATCAGGGAAGCACGGGAGGATCGGGGCGATGAACGTGCAACGCTGGTTCGCGGCTTTCGGGATGGTGGCGGCGATCGCGTTGTGGGCATTCCCGGGCGCCGCCGAGCCGCCGCGGCCACTTTCTCCGGCCGCGTCGCTGGCCTGCTTCGACGTCGTGCCGGGGCATGTCGTGGAACTCGTGGCGGCCGAGCCGCTCGTCTTCGATCCGGTGGCGATCTGCTGGGACGACGACGGCCGGCTGTTCGTCGCCGAGATGAGCGACTATCCCAACGGGGACGGCGGCGGCCGGATCGTCATGCTCACCGATGCCGACGGCGACGGGACGATCGACACCCGCACGGTGTTCGCCGCGGGGCTCCCGTTTCCAAACGGTCTGTTGGCCTGGAACGGGGGGCTCCTGGTGACCGCCGCCCCCGACATCCTCCACCTCGCCGACCGCGATGGCGACGGCGTGGCCGAGACGAGCGAGGTGATCCTCACCGGTTTTCAGGCTGGCAACCAGCAGCTCCGCGTCAACGGCCTCTGTGCCGGCCCCGATGGCTGGATCTATGCCGCCAACGGGCGTAGCGGCGGCTCGATCACCGCGCCGAAGCGCCCCGACGCCCCGGCTGTCTCGATCGATCGCCACGATCTCCGCTTCCGCCCCGACACCGGCGAGGTCGAAGCCGTGGCGGGGTTTTCCCAGTTCGGCTTGGCGTTCGACGCGCAGGGCAACCGGTTCAGCAACTGGAACACCGCGCCGATCCGGCAGGTCATCTTCCCGCTCGACGTCGCCGTCCGTCATCCACTCTCGGCGCCGCCGACCGACATGGAAGTGCTCGAAGATCCAATCCAGCAGAATCGGCTGTTCCCGATCAGTGGCACGCCGACGACGTTCAACCGCGAGCCGACCGACGCCTTCAATGCCAGTTGCGGGCTGTCGATCGACCGCGGATCGCGGCTCCTCCCGAGCGGCTGTGCCTATGTCTGTGAGCCGCTGCTCAATCTCGTTCATCGTCGCGAGCTCGTTCCGGCCGGCGTCGCCTTCGAGGCCCGTCGTCCGGCTGGCGAGGAGACGCGTGAGTTTCTCGCTTCGCGTGATCCCTGGTTCCGGCCGGTGTTCACGGTCACCGGCCCCGATGGGGCGCTGTGGATCTGCGACTTCTATCGGCGTTGGGTCGAACATCCCGACTTCGTCCGCGCCGACCTCCGCGACGGCGTCGATTGGAGCGAGGGGACCGATCGGGGACGGATCTGGCGCGTGCGACCGGCGGGAGCCGCGTTGCCGCGGGGCGACGGTGCGGCGCAGCGAGTGGCCGAGGCGGGCGCCGCGCGCGCTGTGGCACGACAGCGGCTCGATGGGGCGGGGGAGGCACTCGCCTCGGTGGCGCTGGCGCTGGCTGCCGACCCCGATCCGGCGATCCGGTTTGACGTGGCCTTGGCGGTGGAATCGCTCCCGGCGGAGACGCGCGGCGCCGTGCTTGCGAAGGTGGTCGCCACCGCGCCGGCCGACCGGTGGGTCGAGCGGGCGGTGCTCTGTGTTGCCGAGGATGGGGCGGCCGCGGTCGTGCGGGGGCTCGTCGCCGAAGACCGGCGCGACGGCACCCCACCGGGGATTCTCCGTGGGCTCGCCGAGGCCTGTGGACGGGTCGATGCCGGAGGGGGGGCCTCGCCCCTTTCCTCCGTCGTGGCAGCGAGCACGCTCGATCGGGCGGAGCAAGTCGCCCTCTTCGCCGGATGGGTGGAGGGGAGACGGTTGGCCGGAGGAGCCGAACTGCCGGCAGACTTCGGTGGTCGGCCGTTCGACGCCTGGCTCGCCCTCGCGCGGGATCTCGCCGCCGGCGCTACGGACGAAAGCCGCGGCGATGCGATCGCGCTGCTGCAACTCGATCGATCTACGGACGCTTTGTCGATTCTCCTCGGACGCCTGGAACTGCCGATCGGCGTCGACGAGGCGGCGCTCCTCTTCCGGAGCCTCCGCGGCCGCGATCCGATCGCGGTGAGTGATCGTGTCCTGATCGCCTGGCCGACGGCGAGCCCGGCGGTGCGTCGGGCGATGCTCGAGGCGCTTTCCACACCGTCGATCGCTGCGGAAGGGCTTCCGCGCCTTGCGGCCGCGATGGAGAGCGGGGACGTCGCTCCGGGCGACATCGATCCCGAGGCACGGCGCACGATCCTCGCTGCCGAGTCGCTTTCGGCCGGGGTCCGCGCCCGGTTCGTGACCCTTCTCGGGGGGGCCGCAAACGCCGACCGGCAGGGCGTGATCACGGCGATCGAGGCGGCGCTTCCCCCGGACGGTGACCGGCACCGGGGGCGGGAGCTGTTCGTCCGCCACTGCTCCGGCTGCCATCGCTCGGGGGACGTCGGCACGCGCGTCGGGCCCGATCTGGCCGGGATGCAGAGCAAGACGCGAGAGCAACTTCTCGAGGACATCCTCGATCCCAACCGACGGCTGACCGGCGAATACGCCGCTGTGGCTGTGGTCACCAGGGACGGAGCGGCGTTCACCGGGCTCGTCAGCGGCGAGACACCGTCGGCCGTGAACCTGACGCTCGCCGAAGGAAAAGTGGAGACGATTCCCCGGGGAGCGATCGAGGTCCTCAGGGGAACGGGACGGTCGCTCATGCCGGAGGGCTTTGAACAGGCCCTCAATCCCCGGGACTTTGCCGACCTGACCGAGTTTCTCCTTCGCGGTTCCTGAGTCGAAGGGCCCGAGTCGAAGGACCGACGCGGCGTCAGTCGAGGCCAAGGCGACGGCGGAGGTCGGCGATCTGGCTCGCCTCGAGCGCTTCGATCGCGGCCCGATCCGCCGGCGATGCTGCGACGTCGGCCGCGGTCTCTTCTTCGGCGGCAGCCGCCAACCGGTCAAGGTAGTCGTCCCAACTCGGCTTGTCGCCGAGGCGGGTGAGGATCTCGATGCAGGAGTGCGGCTTGCGAGGAGGAAGCGGGGGCATGAGGCGCCTCGTCGGCGGGCGGTGGGGCGGGAGGGGGTGGCATGAGCGGGGCCCCTCCGGAATCCTATCCGGTCGGACGTGCTCCGTCGCTGGGGGCGGCCTCTCGGGAAGGGGTTTGTTGGCGCCGACGCCTGGGGCGAGTTGTTCTATAAACGAAACGGGCTGAGGCCTCTCCGAACGCCGACAGCAGCCCTGTTCCCTCCTCCTGAACTCTTCCACGGCCCACCAGCGGCCGGCAAGCGAGACGCCTCCCATGGATCGGTTGTGCACAGCCGGGGCCTTGTCTTGCCGGTTCGAGATCCGCCGGCTGAGGTTGACGCTCCTGGTGAGCCTTTCGGTCTTCCTGCTTTCCGCTGCGTCGCTCTCGGCTCAGGCCCCTCCTGAGCCCGGCGATGGGGTTGCCCCGCGGGCGAGCGTGCTCGAAGGTGCCGTGCTGGCCCTGCGGAGCCAGCGGTTCGCCGAGGCGCTCCGCCTCGTCGACGGGGCCCTCGGGCCGCTCAGTGCCGCAAAGGGTAGGGGCGACCGTGAGGTCCTCACGCTCCTGATCCTCAAAGGACAGTCGCTGTACGGCCTCGGACGCCCCGGTGACGTGATCGAAACGCTCGCTCCCTTCGCGCAGTCGCTCCAAGCGCCCGGCCCCCTCGTCGCCCCGGCAAGTGACTGGAACGCGCTGACGGTCCTCGGCGACAGTTTCATGGCGCTCGACCGCTGGAGCGAGGCGCTGGCCTGCCTCGAGCGTGCCCGCGCGATGCTGGCTGCCGACGTCGCGGGCGATCCCCACGCGAAAGCCATCAGCATCGCCACGACGCTCGGCAAGATCGGCACCGCCCGGGCCCGTCTCGAGGATTGGCCCGGTGCCCGCGAGGCCTTCGGGGAGCAGATTGCCGCACTCGAAGGAGAGAGCGGGGGAGGGGGAGCGTATCTTGCCGCCGCTCACAACGGCCTCGGCCTCGTCGCCGACAACAGCGGCGACCTTGCCGCCGCCGCTGAGCACTACGCCCAGGCCGCGTCGATCTACGAGGAACAGTTCGGGCTCGAGCATCCCTACACGAAGAGGTCCCTGACGACCCTTGCCCGGGTGAAGGCAAAAGTGGGAGATACGCAGGAAGCCGATCGGATCACCGCACGCCTCGCGACGGTCGATGCCATGCCGACCGCGATTCCTCCCACGCTCCAGCCCGTACCATCGACGATCCCCGATCATCCCGCGGCCACGCCGATGCCACTGGTCACCTGGCCGGTGATTTTCGCGGCGACCGCCGCGGTGATCCTCGTCGCCCTCTCCGCCTCCGGGTTCCTCGGCCGGCGGAAGCGGCGTGCCGATGGCGATCCTGCGGAAGGATCGATCGAAGACGAAGCCATCGATCAGGCTGCCACGAAGAACCCTTGAACCATGCTCGACATCGTTGCTGTCATTCTCGTCCTCGCCGCCGGTGCCGCCTGGCTCAACCGGAAGTTCTTCCGGCTTCCCCCCACGATCGGCGTGATGGCGATCGCGCTGGTGGCATCCCTCGGGATCGTCGGCCTCGAGATGGTGGGGGTGACGACCCCGGGGAAGCAGGAGCGGGCGCTGCTTGCCTCGATCGATTTCACCGACGTCCTCATGGAGGGGATGCTGTCAGTGCTCCTCTTCGCCGGCGCCCTTCATGTCGATCTGGCGCGACTGTGGCGGCTTGCCCGGCCGATCGGCATCCTGGCACTGATCGGCACGGCCCTCTCGGCGCTTCTCATCGGTGTCGGGTGTCATTGGATGTTTCGTCTCCTCGGGCTCGAGATGTCGTGGACCCATTGCCTCCTGTTCGGAGCCCTGATCTCCCCCACCGATCCAGTCGCCGTCCTCGGCATCCTCGAATCGGCCCATGTGCCGAGGGACGTGGAATCGACGATCGCCGGCGAATCGCTCATCAACGATGGCGTGGGTGTCGTTATCTTCGCCCTCCTTCTCGACACGCTCCGCACCGGAAAATCCCCCACGCCCGGTGAGGCGTTGAATCTCCTCGTCCACGAGGCGGTCGGTGGGATCGTGCTGGGGTTGTGTGTCGGCTGGCTCGTGAATCGGCTCCTGGCGACGATCGACGATTACCGCGTCGAGGTCTTGATCACGTTGGCTACGGTGGTCGGCGCGTACGCCGCGGCCGAGCACCTGGCGACGTCCGGCCCGCTGGCGATGGTGGTCATTGGGCTGCTCGTCGGCAGCGAGGGGCGGGAGTGGTCGATGAGCGACACCACCCGCGATCGCCTCGATCTTTTCTGGCACCTCCTCGACGAGATCCTCAACAGCGTTCTCTTCGTCCTCATCGGGCTGGAGTTCGCGGTCATTCACTACACGCCTGGTTCGGTGCGGGCCGCGGTGGGGGCGGTGGTCCTGTCGCTCCTGGCGCGGTTCCTCGTCGTCGGCCTCCCCGTCCTCTGCTTTCCGGCCTGGTTCCGGCTGCCGCCTGGTGCCGGCTGGCTCCTCACCTGGAGCGGGGTTCGCGGCGGGATCTCAGTCGCCTTGGCGCTGTCGCTCCCGCCGGGGCCCGAGCGCGACACGATCCTCACGCTCACCTACTCGGTGGTCGTGTTCTCGATCCTTGTCCAGGGGCTGTCGATCGCTCCTCTCGCGCGCCGGCTCGGCCTCACCGCCGGCTGAGCCGGCGATCCGTGTCCGGCTGCTCGCCTCGCTGCTGCAGGCGTCCTCTCTGGCAACCTGGGAAAGGGACGTCGGGCCCGCGGCCCATCCCCGTGCCGGTCCCGTCGACCGTGACGCCCCCCCGGATTGGATGCGGTCTCCCCGGCCGTCCGGGATCGATGGGAGGAGTATGGCCGGAACTGGTCGTGCGGAGACTCGAGCGATGTGCCGTGGCGTCTTCACCCGTGCTGGTATCGCGTTGATCACGACCGTCGTCCTGGCGACGCCGGCGAGCGCCCGAGCCGACGGGCTCTCCGGCGTCTCCGCCTACGGCACGGCCTCTGGCATGGGGGCGAGCGCGACGACGGGCATTCCCTTCGGTCCCTCGCAGCGTTCGCGGCGGACGCCCGTCGCCCCGCGCGAGCTTCCCCCCGCTCCCTCCGGCGCCATCCCTGCGGCGGCGCCGCCCCGTGATCCGGTCTTCGAGGCGAGTCTCTACGGGAGCCAGCCGCTCGTCGCCCCGATCACGATGACGGCCCCGGAGGGGGCGACGGACGCGGCGGCCGGCGGCCCGGCGTTTCCGAGCGTCGATCCCGCGGCGACCAGTCCGCCGCCGTCGCTTCCGGCCCAGGGTGCCCCCGCGGCAGCCCCGACCCCAGGCTACGGAGCGCCGTCGCTCGGCTACGGTCCGCCGGTGAGCTATGCCCCCAAGCCTGCGATGACCACCGACACGCTCCGCCTGCCAGCCACCGCGGCCCCGGCCGTGCCGCCGATGTCGGTCCTGCCCACGCCGCCCGCCGGAGAGCAGCCTCTGGCGCCCTTCGCGTCGCCGCCGGCGGCCTACGGCAGCGCGCCTTCGATCACGGCGGCTCCGTTCACGCCGCCGCCGCCGCTTCCAACGTCCGACGCGGATGAGCGGATGCCGTCCTGGGACGACATCCCCGAGGGACCCGATCGTCGCTTCTACCTGACGAGCATCCTCGGGGCCGACTTCGGGACGCTGTCGGTGGGCGACGGCCCCAACGCCACCGATTCGCTGTTCACCACCGGTGCCGCCGCAGGAATGGCCTTCGAGCGTCCGCAGGGCTGGGTGCGAACCGAGTTCGAGGCCCGCTACCGCGACCCGGTGGCGACGACGGCGAGCGACCCGGCCCTCGGTGGCAGCGCGACCGTTACGGGCCGCGACGGCTGGTCGACGATGATCAATGGCTGGCGCGATCTGGAGGTCACCGATCGGGTGGCCCTCTATCTCGGCGGTGGAATCGGCGGCGGCGGCTACACGGTCGCCTTCGACGGTGGCTTCCCGGCGCTCGGCGTGGCACTCTCCGGCACGACTGCCGTGACCGGCTTCGCCTGGCAGGCCGGTGGTGGGGCGAGTTGGCTCGTCACCGAACGGATCGCCCTCGACCTTGGCTACCGCTGGTATGCCGTCGATGGCGGACCGGCCACGATCGATGTCACGACGCCGACCTTCTCCTTCAGTGACAGTATCGGGACGCACTTTGGCGCGAGCGAACTGCTCTTTTCGCTCCGCGTCTACGAGCCCTTCCGCCGCTGGGGGAATTGATGCCTGTCCTCATCACGGCGCTTCTCGCCATCGGGATTCAGGCCGCCGCTCTCGTTGGCAAGCGCTTGCGACGAGCATCCGTCGCCCGTCCGGCGGCCGTCGCCGGGGTCGATCTTCGGCCCGTCGGCGCCCGCCGCCCGCGCCTGATCAGCCGCCGCCCGGCGGCCTGACAGGCGACGCGTCGCTCGCGCTGGCCACGCCCCTGAAGCCGGATCAATGCCGGCCGCGAACTCCCTCCACGATCCGCTCCAGGCCGAGTGGGTTGGCATCCTGGAGCGCCGGCGGCAGGAGCCGATCGGGCATGTCTTGGAGACAGACCGGCCTGATGAAGCGCTCGAGGGCCGCCGTGCCGACGCTCGTGAATCGGGAGTCGGAGGTGGCCGGTGCCGGGCCACCGTGCTGCATCGCATGGCAGACCTCGACCCCGGTGGGATAGCCGTTGACGATCAGCCTCCCGGCCCGCTCGGCGAGCAGTTCGAACAGATCCGCCGCCTCGTCGAGATCGGTGTCGGTGCCGTGGATCGTGGCGGTGAGCTGGCCGTCGAGCCGGCGGGCGACGGTGCGCAGTTCGACCAGATCGCGGACGGCGACGATGAGGCTGCAGGGGCCGAAAACCTCCTCGGAGCACTGCGGCTGCGCCAGGAACGTGGCGGCGTCGGTCTCCGCCACGACCGCGGCCGCCTGGGAGTGGACGGCGTCGGCCGCCACATCGGCTCTGGCCAACACCCGCACCCCCGCCACGCCGAGGAGCGCCTCGCGGTGGGCGTCGTACTCCCGGAGGATCTCCGCGGTCAGCATCGGTGCCGGCGGGGCCGCGGCCACGGCGGTGGACAGCTCTCTCCGGAAGCGGGCAAGATCGTCCCCTTCGACCGCCACGAGGATTCCCGGCTTCGTGCAGAACTGCCCGACACCGAGCGTCATCGAAGTGCGGAAGCCCTCGGCGATCGTGCCACTTCGGGTGGCGAGCGCCCCCGGAAGGACGAAGACGGGATTGCAGCTGCTCATTTCGGCGAACACCGGGATCGGATCGGGGCGCGCCGCGGCCGCCGCCATCAGCGCCCGCCCACCGGCACGCGAGCCGGTGAAGCCGACCGCCTTGACGCGCGGATCCTTGACGAGTTGAACGCCGATCACGCTCCCCTCTCCGTGGAGCATCGAGAACACGCCGGATGGCACGCCACAGGCATCGACCGCCCGGCGGATCGCCCCGGCCACGAGCTCCGACGTTCCGGGGTGGCCGCGGTGGGCCTTGACGATCACCGGATTGCCGGTGCACAGGGCGCTGGCCGTGTCGCCACCCGCCACGGAGAAGGCGAGGGGAAAGTTGCTCGAGCCGAAAACGACGACCGGGCCGAGGGGGAGCTTCATGCGGCGAAGATCGGGCCGCGGCAGCGGCTGTCGGTCAGGGAGGGCCCGGTCGATCCGCGCGTCGACCCAGGAGCCATCGCGGGCCGCCGCCGCGAACAGGCGCAGCTGCCCGACGGTCCGCCCCCGTTCCCCGGTCAACCGGGCCACCGGCAGCGCCGTCTCCGCCGCGGCGCGCTCGATGAGAGCGTCACCGACTCCGAGGATCTCCTCCGCCACGCGCTCGAGGAAAGCGGCCCGCTCCGCGCCGGTCATCCGTGCGAAAGGCCCGGCCGCAGACTCGGCGGCCGCGAGCGCCTCCTCGGCGTCGATCGGGCGGGCGAGTTGAAACTTTCCGTCGAGGAGCCCGCCATCGGCGGCGGAGGAGACGGCAAACGTCCGTCCGCTCTTCCGCAAGGCGGCGGCGACAAAATTGAGACCGTGGAGCGGTGCCATGGAGGATTCCTTCGGAGAGAGCGGGGGCTGGCGGGGGATGATTTAGACGGTGATGACGGGATTCTCGAGGACTCCGATCCCGTCGACGGCGATCCGGACGACATCGCCGGCGCGGAGCGTGAACGATTCGTCGGGGACGACACCCGTGCCGGTGAGGAGGATGACGCCGTGGGGAAAACGCTGGCTGCGCAGGAGCCAGCCGGCGAGTTCGTCGAAGCGGCGTTTGATCTGGTCGATCCCGGTCTGCCCCGAAAATACCGACGTCCCGCCCCGTTCGATGTCGATGCCGATCGTCCAGCTGCGGATCGTCGCCTCGTCGGTCTCCAGCGCCACCCAGGGGCCGAGGGCGCAGGAGCGGTCGTAGGTCTTCGCCTGCGGCAGATAGAGGAGATTTTCCCCTTCGATGTCGCGGGAGCTCATGTCGTTGCCGATGGCACAGCCGACGATCGCCCCGCGCGAGTTCAGCACGAGAGCGAGTTCCGGCTCGGGCACGTTCCACGTCGCGTCGGCGCGGATGCCGACGGCGTCGCCGCTGCCCACCACTTTCTCGGCAAGGCTCTTGAAAAAGATCTCGGGGCGGTCAGCGTCGTAGACCCGGTCGTAGGCCGAGGCGCTGAAGTCCGACTCCTCCATCCGCGCCGTCTTGCTCCGCAAATAGGTGACGCCGGCAGCCCACACCTCTTGCCTCTCCACCGGCTCGAGGAGGACCACATCCGCGAGGGCGAGAGTCGGTACCGTCGGCACGAGCGCTGCGACCGCAGCGGCCGGATCAACGCCGTCGAGGAGGCACGAGAGCGACTCGACGCCCGCGGCGGTGAGGTCGGCGATCCGGTCGTGCGCTTGCGCGGCACCGATGCGGGGGTGGCCCCCGGCCTTCGGCACGAAGCGGCAGACGAGCACCCGCGCCGTGCCGGGCGTGAGGGGCGAGGGATGGCGGGAAGCGTGAGATGCCATGGGACGAGTTCCTCTGGGCGTGCGCGCGAGACCGGGGCGGGATTGTCCGGGCGCCGGCGGTGGTTGGCAAGCGTGGCGGGGCTTTCCCCCGCGGGGCGGTCCCGGTACGGTGATGGGGCTCGTGGGTCGTTCGAGGGGAGTTTTCCGGGAGCCTGTCACCATGACTGATCGATCGTCGCCTGCGCCACGGGCGCCCGAGCCTGCCGGTGCGGCCCTCGGCCGCCGCCGGTTTCTCACCCGGTCTGCTGCGGCTGCGGTGGCCGCGAGTCCGGCCTGGAACTTCATGATCGTTCCCCGCCATGTCCTCGGCGGGGAAGGGCAGGTGCCACCGAGCGAGCGGGTCAACCTCGCGGGCATCGGGGTCGGTGGTATGGGCGGTGGGGACGTTGCCACGTTCACGAAGCTCGGCGCGAACTTCGTCGCTCTCTGTGATGTCGACGACGAGCGTGCCCAGGGCACGTTCCAGGCCCACCCCAAGGCGACGCGCTACAAAGACTTTCGCGTCATGCTCGACAAAGAGGGAAAGCACCTCGATGGCTGCACCGTGAGCACGCCCGACCACACCCATGCCGTCGCTGCCATGGCCGCCATCGGCGCCGGCAAACATGTCTACGTGCAAAAGCCGCTCACCCACACCCTCCGCGAGGCCCGCACGCTCACCGAAGCGGCCCGCAAGGCGGGCGTCGTCACGCAGATGGGGAACCAGGGGCATGCCACCGAGGGAGCCCGGCTCACCAATGAATGGATCCAAGCCGGCGTCATCGGCGAGGTCCGTGAGGTTCATGTCTGGTCCGACCGGGCCGGTCGTCTCTGGAAACAGGGGATCGCCCGCCCCGAAGGCTCCCCGCCGATCCCCGCCACGCTCGACTGGAATCTCTGGCTCGGCCCCGTCGCCGACCGTCCTTATCACCCCGCCTACTGCCCCCACGCCTGGCGCGGCTGGGTCGACTTCGGCACCGGCGCCCTCGGCGACATGGGCTGCCACATCATCGATCATCCGATGTGGGCGCTCTCCCTCGGCTCCCCCACCCATGTCGAGTCACGCATCACCCTCGACGGCGCCTACCTCGAAGGCAACACACGCAACTTCGATTCCTTCCCGATCGCGGCGATCGTCACCTACGACTTCCCCGCCCGTGAGGCCGGCGGAAGAAACCTCCCGCCGGTGCGGATGACCTGGTACGAGGGGGGGCTGATGCCGCCGACACCCGCGGAGATGCCCGGGGGGGAGAAGCTCCCCGACAACGGCGTCCTCTACGTCGGCTCGAAGGGAAAGATGTTCCACTCCTCCCACGGTGGCATGCCGCGGCTCCTTCCCGCCGCTCTCGCCGACGGCGCCAAGAGCGTGCCCGCGTCGATTCCCCGCTCCCCGGGCCATTACGAGGAATGGCTCCTCGCCTGCAAGGGGCAGGGGAAGACGATGTCGAACTTCGATGTCTCCGGGCCCCTCACCGAGACGGTCCTCCTCGGCGTCCTCGCGATGCGCGTCCCGGGCGAGCGAATCGAATGGGACGGCCCGAACTTGCACGTCAAAAACCTCCCCGACCTCAACGAGCACCTCC
The DNA here is from genome assembly GCA_903951635.1 of uncultured Planctomycetaceae bacterium. GTDB lineage: Bacteria > Planctomycetota > Planctomycetia > Pirellulales > UBA1268 > QWOP01. The sequence goes on along the minus strand of CAJBCV010000484.1, from coordinate 4,983 downwards.
ACATCGACTACCGCCCAGGGTGGTCGCTCGGATGAACCAAATGCAACCCCTCGTGCCCCGCTTCACCCTCGTTGTCGCCCTCTCGGTCATGCTGCTCGGGGCCATCGGCTCCCGTCGGGCCGTGGCTGCCGACAATGAGCTCACCCCGGCGGAGCAGGCGGCCGGCTGGCTGCTCCTCTTCGACGGCCGCTCGACGACAGGGTGGATGAGCCCGAAGGGAAAGCCGCTCTCCCAGAGCCATGTCCAGGACGGAGCCCTCAACCCCCACCCCTGCGACTACATGCTCGTCTATGAAAAACCGCTCGACGACTACGAACTGGCCCTCGAGTTCAAGATCAGCCCGAAGTGCAACAGCGGGATCTTCGTCCGCACCTGGCCGCTCGAGCCGCGGCCCGGCAAGGACGTCGGCTTCAACGGGATCGAGATCGCCATCGACGACACGACGACGGCGGGATTCCACGACACCGGCGCCCTCTACGATCTCGTGCCGCCAACGGCCAACGCGATGAAGCCTGCCGGCGAGTGGAACACGGCGCTCGTCACGAGCCGCGGGCCGAAGCTCGAGGTGGCGATCAATGGCCGCACCGTGACGGCCATCGATCTCGATCAGTGGGCCGAAGTCAACCGTCGCCCCGACGGCTCCGAGCACAAGTTCGACGTTGCCTACAAGGATCATCCGCGGCGCGGCCATGTCGGGCTCCAGGACCACGGCTCGGACTGCTGGTACCGCAACATCAAGCTCCGCCCCCTCAAGGCGGCGTCGAAGTGAACCTCGCCCCGTCGCCCTGCCCGGAGATCCCCCGTGCCCAGTGACTTTTCCGTTGGTCGGCCATCGGACGCTCGCTCGGCGGGCGAACGTCCCACGAACACGCGCTGGCTGGTCGTCGCCTTCGCCGTGTCGCTCGCCGTCCTTCAGTACGTCGATCGGGTCTGCATCGCGCAGGCCGGGCCGGTGATGCAGCGCGATCTGGGCCTCTCCGACAGCCAGATGGGGATGGTGTTTGCGGCTTTCACGCTGGCCTACGCGCTGTTCGAGATCCCCGGAGGATTCCTCGGCGACTGGATCGGGCCGCGGAAGGTGATCCTGCGGATCGTTCTGTGGTGGAGCTTCTTCACCGCCGCGACCGGATGGGTGCGGGCTTTCTGGCCACTGGTGGGGGTGCGCTTCCTCTTCGGTGCGGGCGAAGCCGGATGTTTCCCGAACATCTCCAAGGCCTTCAAACGCTGGCTCCCCCCCTCGGAGCGCGCTCAGGCGCAGGGAGTGCTCTGGTTCTCGGCGCGGTGGGGCGGGGCGATCACCCCCTTCCTGCTCTGGGCGCTGCTCGAGGTCGTCCATTGGCGGACGGCTTTTCTGATCTTCGGGCTCGTGGGCGTCGTCTGGGCCCTCGTCTTCAACGCCTGGTTCCGCGACGATCCCCGCACCCACCCCCGCGTCAACGCCGCCGAGGCGGCCCTCCTTCCGGTGGTTTCCGGCGCCGGTGACGACCACAAGCACGTTCCCTGGGGGCCGATGTTCTCCTCGGCGACCGCCTGGGGGCTGTTCGGTCAGTACTGGTGCATGAGCTACGCCTGGTACTTCTTCATCACTTGGTTTCCCAAATACCTCCTCGCCGATCGGGGCTTCGATCTCAAGGCGACCAGCGCCCTCCTCGCGGGGCTGCCGCTGGCGCTCGGCGGGCTGGGAGCCTTCACCGCCGGCTGGATCACCCCGCCCCTGGTCCGCGCTTTCGGACGCAAGGCAGCCCGCCGCGGGATCGGGTTCGTGGCGATGGCGTCGGCCGGAGCGCTGTTCTTTGCCTCGACGCGGGTGGAGGATCCGTACGCCGCGGTGGTGCTGATCTCGCTGGCGAGTTTCGCCATGGACCTCACGCTGCCCGGTTCCTGGACCACCTGTATGGACATCGGCGGTCGCGGGGTCGGTTCACTCTCCGGCGCCATGAACATGATGGGGAACCTCGGCGGCGTCGTCTCGCCTTGGGTAGTGGGCGCGATCATCGACACGAACGTCGATCGAACCGGGACGATTCTCGGCGACCTCATCGCCAGGTTCGGTGCCTGGGATCTGTCCATCGTCATCACGGCCCTGATCTGCCTCGTCGGCGCCTGTTGCTGGCTCGTTGTCGACCCGGTCACGCCGTTGGATCTCGGCGATCCGGAGCGGATGGGCCCCGATACCTGAGAAAAAAACACCCGGGCACCGCGGCGGCCGTCCGCCACGATGCCCGGGGATGAATCCGGTCTGAACCTTGCCCCTGCCCGTATCAGGCCAACGTGAGATCGACGGTGAAGTCGGCGGCCGCCTTGCCCGGCGTCCGGAGGCGGAGGGTGTACGTCGTGCCGGCCACCACAGGCACCACCACGGACGATCGCGGCCGCGAGGAAGGTTCGAGTTCGATCACTTCGCGCCCGTTTCCGTCATAGAGCGAGAGCTTGGCCCACGTTCCGTCGCTCCCGGGAAGCAGATCGAGCGAGAGTTGGCCGTCGGTCGCGGGCTGGAAGGAGTAGTACTTTCGGTCCTTCTTGTCGGCGAGGCTGCCGGTGATCTGGGCGACGCCGGAGGCATCGAACGAGACGCCGACGGTCGAGATGGCCGTGCCGTGGCGCTCGTCGTCGGAGTCCTCCTGCTCGGTACCCTCGACATCGTCGAGGTTGTCTTCGGCGTCGACGCTCGTGTCGCCCCCGACTCCACCGCGGAGGGCGTCATCCCCGACGCCGCCGTCGAGGCGGTCGTCGCCCGCTTCCCCCTCGATCGAATCGATGCCGTCGTCGCCGTAGAGGGCGTCGTTGTCGTTGCCGCCGCGGAGGGAATCGTCGCCGACGCCGCCGTAGGCGATGTCGTTGCCGTCGTCGCCGGACGCGGAGTCGTTGCCGGCCCCACCCTCGAGCCAATCGTCGCCCGCGCCGCCGTTCAGGCGATCGTCACCGAACGAACCGGCGAGCGAATCGGCACCGTCGCCGCCATTGACGACGTCGTCGCCGATGCCGCCGTCGAGCGAGTCATCGCCAACGCCGCCGAAGAGGGTGTCGATGCCGGCACCGCCGATGGCGGTGTCGTTGCCGAGGGCGCCTTGGAGGGTGTCGTCCCCCTTGTTCCCTTGGAGTTTGTCGTCGCCGGCGCCGCCGATGAGCGTGTCTTTGCCGGAGCCGCCGCGGAGGCTGTCGTTCCCGGTGCCGCCGGAGGCAGTCGAGCCGATGGCGGTGTTGTTGATGAAGGCGTCGTCGCCGGCGAGGCCGGAGAAGGCGATCGACTTCACGTCGGACATCTTGTACGAGCGCGTCATCGTGCCGGAGGCATTGCTGATCGTGGCGACGACGTTGACGCGGTCGTTGCGGACGATCGCCGTGTCGGCGGTTTCCGCGCCGGTGATGGCGAGGATCCCGGTCGCCGGGTCGAGGCCGATGCTGGCGGTGAGAACGATCCTGCCCTCGAGAGACTCGCAGTGGAGGCGCGACTCGATCGGGCGGGTGTGGAAGGGCTTTTGGCGACGCGAGGCGCGGCTGCGGGGCATGGACATGGCTGGTTTTCCTGGCGGACAGGGAGACGGGATACCCCGACATTCGAGTCGGTTGGCGAGATGTTTCGGAGCATACGTCTTTCGGGGGAACCGGCCGCTTTCATCACCGTGAGGTTGCTTTCTGGTCTGAGAGAGAGGCATGCTGCGGAGGTTTACGGCACCTTGTTTCAATCCTTCCGGCTGTCGATCGCGACAGCTTTGAAGCGACGGGATCCCGAACGATCCACAGGAGTTCATCGTTGGCCACACAACCTTCATCGCAGGTTGATCCCCATGGTCCGGTCGATGCGGACATCTACTCCGTTGCCTCCGCGGCAGAGGGGCCCAGCGGTGTGCTGCCGCTCACCGACGACTTGCTTCGTCACTCCCCGTCCGGTGATCTCTTCGGGCTGTCACAAAACGTCGGCATGGGGTGGGCCGCTGCGGGATCGGCTGATCCGCAGTTCCTCATCCTCTCGACGCAAGGGGGCGTTCGTGCTCCGGATGGCCGGCCGGTGGCACTCGGGTACCACACCGGCCACTGGGAGATCGGGCTCCTCGTCGAGGCAGCTGCGGAGGAGTTGCGCCGCCTCGGCAAGGTTCCCTTCGCCGGATTCTGCTCCGATCCCTGCGACGGCCGCAGCCAGGGGACCGTCGGGATGTTCGACAGCCTCCCCTACCGCAACGATGCCGCCACGGTGCTACGGCGTCTGGCTCGCTCCCTGCCGCTGCGGCAGGGGGTGCTCGGGATCGCCACCTGCGACAAGGGACTCCCGGCGATGCTCATGGCTCTCTGCGGGCTCCCTGATCTCCCCGGCGTCATCGTTCCCGGCGGCGTGACGCTCCCGCCGAAGAGCGGCGAAGACGCAGGGAAGATCCAGACGATCGGGGCCCGCTATGCCCACGGCCTGATCACGCTCCAAGAAGCAGCCGATCTCGGCTGCCGGGCCTGTGCCACCCCCGGCGGCGGATGTCAATTCCTCGGCACGGCGGCGACGGCGCAGGTGGTGGCCGAGGCGCTCGGCCTCACGCTCCCCCATGCGGCGCTTGTTCCTTCGGGACAGCCGGTGTGGCGCGATCTCGCCGTCCGTTCGGCGCGGGCGCTGGTGTCGCTTGCCGATGCCGGATCAACGACGCGCGACATCGTCACGGCGGCTTCTCTGCGCAACGCGATGGTCGTCCATGCGGCCTTCGGTGGCTCGACGAATCTCCTCCTCCACATCCCCGCCTTCGCCCACGCCGCTGGCCTCTCCCTGCCGACCGTCGACGACTGGATTAACGTCAATTCCGCCGTGCCGCGCCTCGTGAGCGTTCTCCCCAACGGCCCTGTCCACCACCCGACGGTGCGCGTGTTCCTCGCCGGAGGCGTACCGGAGGTGATGCTCCACCTCGATGCCCTGGGCCTCATCGACGGCTCGGCGCGGACGGTCTCCGGCTGGACGGTGGCCGAGACCCTCGACTGGTGGCGGACGAGCGACCGGCGGCCGCG
>CAJBCV010000483.1 GCA_903951635.1 uncultured Planctomycetaceae bacterium | reverse complement strand
GTCACGGGCCGCGCCGCGCCACTGGAGCCAGGTCTTGCCGGTCGCGGCTCCCGCATCCTGGGCCGGGGCCGTTCCGACGAGGCTCGCGCCGGCCAAGGCAACACCGAAGAATCCCGCCACGACCAACCGCGCTCGCTGCGCCATCGCTTGCTCCCCTGTTGACAAGAACCGTCACCCTTCCGGGCCATTCGACCCGCTCCGCGGGGAAAAATCCATCCGACCGCGATTCCGGGCTCACCCGGAGAGCCACGCGTCGCGGTGGGCCGCGACGAAGGCATCGTCGCAGAGATCGGGCCAAGCCCGCCGAACCCGGTCGATCTCCACGCTCTGCCCCGGGCTCAGCCCCTCCCGCTCATCGAGGCACCAGATCCCTTTCAGGAGCCCCTGGCGGCGGAGCACTTCATGGAGGCCGGCAATGCAGCCGCGAAAGCCGTGTGCGGCGTCGAAGTACGCGCTGTTGCAGTCGGTAACGGCCACGGCCGTCGAAGCCAGCGCCGCATCGATTCGCCCCGGCCGACAGCGCTCGAGGAGGGCGACGGCCGCCTGCGTGTCGACGGCCCAATGCCCGAGGAGCCCGCCGACAAACCGCAGCGACTTCCCCTCGACGTCGTACGACGTGACGAGATCGGTCACTATTTGATCGTCGTTGCCGGTGTAGAGGCTGACGTCGTCGCGGCCCGAGAGCGCCACGGCGCGGACGACGTCGAGCGTCTGATAGCGGTTGAAGGGGGCGACCTTGATCGCCACGACTTCGGGGATCTCGAGAAACCCACGCCAGAAGGTATGCGACAGGCCCCGTCCACCGACCGCCGGCTGGAGATAGAAGCCGACAAGCGGCATCACCTCCGCCACCGCCCGGCAGTGGTCGAGCAGCGCCGCATCGTCGCCCGCAACCGCAGCGAGGCTGAGCAAGCCGGCGTGATAGCCGAGATCCCGCAGGAGCGACGCCTCGGCCACCGCCTGCCCGGTCGGCCCGCAGATTCCGCCGATCGCAACCATCGGCCGCCCCGCTCGGGCGATCTCCTCGGCCGCCAGTTCGAGAACCGGCCGGAAGAGGCCGACCCTGGCCTCGCGGATCGCAAACTGCGTCGTGTGGACGCCGACGGCCAAGCCGCCGGCGCCGGCGGCGAGGTAGTAGCGCGAGAGAGCCCTCTGCCGGCGCTCGTCGAGGGTACCAGCGGCCGTGAGTGCCAAAGGATGGGCCGGGATCACCTGCCCGCGTGCCAGCCAGCCCCGCACGGCACCGATCCCGTCGAGGACGTTAGAAAGTGCCATCGCGGACCTCGAAATGGGTCGGCCGACCGAGCGAGGCCCCGCCGCGGGCGATCCACTCGCAGACCATGGCCACCGCCTCGTCGGTCGTCGTCTCCGGGGGGCCGAAGTGCCGCTCGCTTGCCCGTGCGTCCCACAGCCAGGCCTCGTTTCCTTCGGCACCGGAAAACGTCGGCGCCCGCCCGAGCCTCGCGCCGCAGCGCTGGGCGAGCGCGCGAACCGGCACCCGCTCGACACCGGTGACATTGAGCGCCACCGGCGGGCTTCCGGCCAGGGCGAGGCTTTGAATCGCCCGGGCACTGGCGTCGCGCTGCCAGATGAGGTGGACATAGCCCATCCCCAGATCGACAGGCCTCCCCTCGGCCACGGCCCGGGCGACGTCGTGGATCACGCCGTAGCGCGGCTCGACGGCGTAGCAGAGGCGGAAGTGGAGCAGCGGCATCCCCGAGGCAAGCGCCTCGTAGGCCACGACCCGCTCCCGCGCCACGCACGCATTGGCATATTCCCCGAGCGGCGTCAGCGGCGTCGATTCATCCGCCCCCGGGCCGCTCACCGGGAGAAGCGGATAGACGCAGCCGGTGGAAAAGAGAACGAACCTCGAGCGGCGGTAGCGCCGCGCCGCGAGATACGGGGCGAGCGTATTGACCGCCCAGGTCCGCTCCGGGGCATCGGTCGTGCCGAACTTCTGCCCCGTCATGTGGATCACGAGCGCGGCGTCGGGGAGCCGTCCGACGGCCTCGTCGTCCATCAGATCGCAGGCCACCGTGGCGACACCATGCCGCTCGAGCGCCCCCCTGGCCTGGGAATCGGAAAACCGGGAGACGGCGACGACGCGGCGGGCCTTTCCACCGGCGGCGTCGAGCCCACGGCGAACCATCCGCGAAAGCGTCGGCCCCATCTTCCCGCCGGCCCCGAGGATGACGACGTCGCCGTCGAGGCACTTGAAAGTCTCGACGACGCCAAGCGTGGGGCGGGAGAGATGCTCCTCGAGAGCCGCGACGTCGGCGAAGGATTCGAGCATGGGGTGATGAACGGAAGGCTATGCCACGAGCTGGCGGAGGACCGTTCCCGAGACGTCGGTGAGGCGGAAGTCGCGGCCGGCGTAGCGGTAGGTGAGCCGCTCGTGGTCGAAGCCGAGGAGATGGAGCATCGTGGCGTGCAGATCGTGGACGCTCACCGGCTTGTCGACGGCCCGGAAGCCGAAGTCGTCGGTCGCCCCGTACGCCTGCCCTCCCTTGATGCCGCCGCCGGCGAGCCACACCGAGAAGCCGTAGTGGTTATGGTCGCGCCCCGCCTTCGCCTTCCCGTCGCCGCCGAGCTCCACCGTCGGCGTCCGGCCGAACTCGCCGCCGAAGAGGACGAGCGTCTCGTCGAGCATCCCGCGTTCGGCGAGATCGGTGAGCAGCGCCGCCACCGGCTGGTCGATCTGGCCGGCAAGCGTGCGGTGATTCGACTCGATCTGCTCGTGGTTGTCCCACGGCTGCCCCGCCCCGTGCCAGAGCTGGACGTAACGCACGCCGCGTTCGAGGAGCCGCCGGGCGATGAGCGTCTGCCGGCCGTGGACGGTGTCGCCGTAGAGCGCCCGCATCGGCGCCGACTCGCGGGTGAGATCGAAGGCCTCGGCGGCTTCCAGTTGCATCCGGAAGGCCATCTCGAAGGAGTGGATGCGAGCATCGAGCCGAGCATCGCCGCGGGCCTCGCGGTGGGCGGCGTTGAGCTTCTGGAGCCAGTCGAGCTGATGCCGCTGCACCCGCGCGCTTGCATGCGGGCTGCGGATGTTTTCGATGAGCTTCTCGAGCTCGGTGTGCTGCGAATCGATCGACGTCCCCTGGAGCGTGCCGGGGAGAAAGCCCGACTGCCAGTTGTCGGGCCCCTTCACCGGATGCCCACCAGGACACATCGCCACGAAGCCGGGGAGGTTTTGGTTTTCCGTCCCGAGGCCGTAGAGGATCCAGCTCCCGACGCTCGGCCGTGGCTGGACGGAGTCGCCGCAATTCATGAGCATCAGGCTCGGCTCGTGGTTGGGCACCTGAGCGTGCATCGAGCGGATCACCGCCAGCCGGTCGGCGTGGCCTGCGAGCTTCGGGAAGATGTCGCTGATTTCGCGACCGCTCTCGCCGTGGCGGGAGAAGGCGAACGGGGAAGGGAGCGGCGATCCGGTCTTCCGCTCGGTCGTGAAATTGACAGGCGCCGGCTGATCGGCGTATTTGGCCAGCGCCGGCTTGGGATCGAAGGTGTCGACCTGCGACGGGCCACCGTTCAAAAAGAAGTGGATCACGCGCTTGGCACGCGGGGCGAAGTGAGGAGCCTTCGCCGCGAGCGGCTCGAGGAGCGGATCCCCGGCCGCCCGAGCCACGCCCCCCGTCTCGCCGAGGACACCGGCGAGCCCGAGCAAACCGATGCCTAAGCCACTGCGGGCGAGGAGATCGCGACGGGAGAGTGGGAGGGGCGGGAGATGCGTCATCGCGGCGGCTTTCACGGGGACGATCAGTCGACGAACATCAACTCGTTCGACAGCAGGAGCGCCTGCACGAGTTGCTCGCGGGGGGAGAGCGGCGGCGTGGGCGCCGCGGGAGCAGGCTTCCCTTCTTCCGGTGGCGGAGGCGGCGCGGGGGGCGGAGGAAGAGGCGCCGAGGCGAGGAAGGCGATCGCCCCCTCCCGCTCGTCGCTCGTCGGCGGCCGCTGATAGACCGCCTGCCAGACGCGGTCGAGGGCGACGCCCGCCTCCTCCGCGCTCTCTTCCGGCCAGCGCTTCCGCACGAGCGACCGAGCACGCTCCGCGACGAAGGGATGATTGAGGGCGAAGAGCGACTGCTGCGGGACGGTCGTCTCCAACCGCTTCGGCATGTGGAGATCGGGATTAGCGAAGTCGAAGACGCTCATCACGCCCGGCACGAACTGCCGGTCGACGACGCAATACACACTCCGCCGATGGGGCCCGGTCCCGGCCGCGAGCACGTCGCTGCCGCGGCCGCCGCGGGCCGCCGGGTCGAGATCGCCGCTGACGATGAGGAGCGTGTCGCGAAACGGCTCCCACTCCAGCCGCCGCACCGGCATTCTCCACAGGAGCCGGTTTTCCGGATCGATCTCCTCGGCGCTTGCCGCCCCGGCAACGCGCCCCGACTGCTGTCGGTAGGTGTGGCTGGTGACGATCCGGCGGTGGAGCCGCTTCGTGCTCCAGCCGTCGGCGATGAAGCCGGCGGCGAGAGCGTCGAGCACGTCCGGATGCGACGGCGGCTCGGCGCGCAAGCCGAAATCGCTCGGCGTCTCGACGAGCCCGCGGCCGAAATGCTGCCGCCACACCCGGTTTACCCACACCCGCGCGGCGAGGGGATTGGTAGGGGCGACGATCTGTCGGGCCAGCTCCAACCGGCCGCTGCCGTCGGCGAAGGCCCCCTGATCGCCACCGGTGGCGGCAGCCGGCAGCCGGCGCGGCACGACGTGCCCTTTGTTGGCCGGATTGCCGCGCTTGAAGACCTGCGCGTCTTGCGGCGTGCTGCGGTCGAAGAGGGCCAGCGCCTGCGGGGCCAACTCCGGCTGTGGCATCAGCCAGCGGTCGAGCTCGTTTTGCAGATTCCAGATTTGGTTGATCGAGTCGGAATCCATCAGCGTTTCGATGTTGGCGATCGGCTCATCGGGGATCGTGCAGGGAGAGGTGGGGCCGTAGAGGGCCTGGCGAAGCTGCTCGTCAGCGGCGTCGGGAAGCGCCGTGGGAACAGCCGCGCTTGCCGCCACGGCCTGCGTGCAGCGCTGCTTCCAGCCGGCATCGATTTCGGCAAACACCTTTCCATACCGATCGGCCACCTCGCGGAAGCTCCCCGGCGGCGTCTCGAAGGCGGCGGCGATCCGCGGATGAATCGGGGCCCCTGCGGCCTTGAGCTCGGCAAGCTTCGCCGCGGCCGCTTCGGGGAAGCCCTCGGCGGGGAGCGGAAGGAGGGCGACCAAGAGCCCGAAGACGGGATCGTGCCCCGCCCGGTCGGGGCTCAGATACGCCTGCCAGCGGCGGACGATCGCGGCGATGAGATCGTCCTTGGCGATGATCTGGTCGAAGCCGAGCTCGGGGTATTTCCCCAGCTCGGTCTGGGCGAAGAGATAGTCGGCGATCCGGGCCCGAAAGCGCTCGGAGCTTTCGGCCCGCAGCCGCAGCGCGCCCTCGTCGAGGGCGCGCCTGCGTTTGGCAAGCTCGGCGGTGAACTCCGCCGTCGGTGGCGCGACCCCGGCAGCCGCCCGCAGCGGCACGAGCTTCTCATAGGAGCTTGTGAACACGCCGTAGAGGCCGTAGTAATCGGCCGTGGCGACCGGATCGTATTTGTGGTCGTGGCAACGGGCGCAGCCGACGGTGAGCCCGAGGAGCCCGCGGGTGAGGACGTCGATCCGATCGTCGACGATGTCGGGGGTGACGCCGAGGAACCGTCGGCCGGTGGTGAGGAAACCAAGCGCGGCGAGGTCGGGATCCCCTTCGCCACAGACCCGATCGGCGGCGAGTTGGAGGGTCACGAAGCGATCGTAGGAGAGGTCGTCGTTGAAGGCTCCGATCACCCAGTCGCG
>CAJBCV010000482.1 GCA_903951635.1 uncultured Planctomycetaceae bacterium | reverse complement strand
TCCGCGATCCCTGGCTCGTCATTGACGGCCACCCGGTCGTCGACATTCATCCTCCGGTCGATTGGCGACCGGGGGGCCCCGGTTGGATTTTCGTCACGGACGATCGGGTCGTGTGGGAAGCCGGAAGGGGGCCTTCGGCCGTCCGTGCTGCGGCGGCAGCCGCGGACGTCGATACGAGCGACCGCGGTCAGGTGCATGCCCTGATCCGAGAAGCCGGGCCGGTGTGGGAGGAACAGCCCGTCGCCATCCTGGAGCGCGTCGCCACGGCGTGGGGGAGTTGGTTCTTCGGGAACGGCCCGGTGGCGACGGCAACGGTGCCGACGTTCGACCCCAGGGGAATCGACGCCTTCTACCGCACCAATCACCAGTGCCCGTGCGGAAGCGGCGCGATCGGTGCTCGCTTCAAGGACGAACGGCAGCAGCCGGCGCTCGCCTGTGAGGTTTGCCGAGAAAAACTCCTGGCACGGATCGTCGAGGCGGCGATGCTGCGCGGCCTGCCGAAGCCATGGTCCGTCCAAGCGACGATCCATGGGGAAAACTACCTGCGGCGGAAGGGGTGTGAACTCGTGAAGATCGTGGCCGGCGAGCCCCGGCCGACACGAGAGGGGCAGGTCACGATCCTCTGCCCGACCGTCGCGCTGTTCTTCGTCATCGTCCCCGAAGCCCTGGCGGAGGCAACGCTCGAAGCAGGTCGGTTCGTGTAGCAGTGGCCTGAGCGAGTTCAGTCCGGCAGGGGGCGGTGCGATCGTTTCCCCGTCACGGGTACCTCTTCGTTCCCCGCCGCAGCGGAAAACGTGGGTACGCTGTACCCGCGATTCGTGAATGCCGAAAACACCAACTCAAACGTCGGTGGAACCAATCGGACCGATAACATCTCGATCACGGGCTCGATCGCTCCCTTCCCCGAGATCGACCCGGCTGGCACGGGCTCCGTCCTCACCCTCGTGACCGGCGCCCTTGGGCTCTTGGAGCGTCGTCGGCTTGAGGTTGCCTCATCCGCGACGGCATCTCCGCCGTCGATCTTTCGGGGGCTCCATCGGGCCGGGCAGCCGGAAGCGGCATCTGCTGATCGATGGCCACGGCGGACTCGAGGAGGAGGCCCAACGACACCGCTTCGGGGTTGGGCCGACGCTGCCCCGGTGCCGCTGTGGGAGCGGCCGAAGGGTGAGAAGCGGAGGCTACAGCGGCCACCTCATGGCCTATGGCACCCACCCCGAGCAGCCCGGCGAGAACTTCACCGCCTCGAGCGCCAAACGTACCCTCGCCGACCTCCACCCAGGCGGCTTCGAGGCGACGTTGACGGCAGGACTCACCACGCTGGTCGATTTGCTCCTCGGTCGCGAGTGGCCGTGGGAGGATGGCACGACCGCCCGCATCGAGCAACTTGTCGTCGATGCGAACTGGGGGCAGTCAACGCAGACCGTCCGCGAGTTCTGCCGACGGCACGCCTCCAGCGCCATGATCCTCCCCAGCCACGGCCGCGGTGTCGGGCCGACGGCCCGCCCAATTCACGACGGCAAGAAAAAGCCTGGCGAGCGACTTGGCCCCGGCTGGAAGATCGGCACCGTCAGCGGACAACGCGGGCTGCTGTTCGACGCCAACCACTGGAAATCCTTCCTGGCCGCCCGGCTCAATACCACGGTCGGCGATCCCGGCGCCATCACCTACCACCAGGGCGAGCATCACCAACTGCTCGACCACCTGACCTCCGAGCAGCCGATCGCCGTCACCGCCCGCGGCCGCACCGTGGACGAGTGGAAGCTCCTCCCCGGCCGGGAAAACCACTTCCTCGACTGTGCTGTTCTCGCCACCGTGGCCGCCAGCGCCGCAGGGATCACCGCCGTCGGGGCGGAGATGTCGCCGGAGCGGCAGCGACGGCGGGTGGAAGTGCCGAAGCCGGGGGCGACGCGCAAGAC
>CAJBCV010000481.1 GCA_903951635.1 uncultured Planctomycetaceae bacterium | reverse complement strand
TCCGCCTGCTGATCCGTGAGCGTGGTCAGGCCGCCGAGGACTAGGTCGCCTCTGGAGTATGAAAGCGCCTCGGCCGCCTCATCGGAGATCGTGGTCAAGCTGTTCAGCAGAAGGCCGCCCTCGTGCCTTGACAACGCCTCCGCCTGCTGGTCCGAAAGCGTCTCCAGGTTACCAAGGTACAGAAAGCCCTTGTGATCCGCCAACGCCTCCGCCTGCTGGTCCGAGAGCTTAGTCAGACCGCACAGGGAGAGATCGGCCTTGCAGTTTGAAAACGCCTCGATCGCCTCAATCGAGATCGTTGTCAGGCGGTCGAGGTAGAGTCTCCCCTTGTAGTTCGCAAGCGCTTTTGCTGCATCGGGCGAAAGTGTGTTGAGGCTGAAGAAGTCCAGAGTTGTCGGGTTTTCCTTAACCAACTCCGTGGCCTGCTCAACACTTAACTTCTTGATGGCTACCACCTCCCGACGGACCGCTGGCACCGACATCGTCGCGATCGCCGCCACGACTGCCACAACTGCCACGACTGCCCAACGCATGATTCCCCTCCCAACAGAAATGCTTTTCGCTAACGACTCGTCGCCGGCGTCACGAGCTCGAGGCAGCGGAGCCAGAACTCGGCGTACCGATCCCAAAACACCATGTTACAGCCCCAGTGGGGCGCCGGGTCGGAGGTGTAACAGAGCACTCGCCCCTGCCCCTCGTGGCCGAGGACGACAAGCGGGTCGCCCGTCTCGGCGAAGTCGAGAAGCAATTCCGCCCCCGGCTTCACACGCACCTGGTTGTAGCCGAGGATCGGCGGGCAGGTCGTCAGATCGATCCCGGCGAAGCGCTCGCGGCCGTGAACGGTGGCCCGCGGCCGATAGCCCTCGGTGCTTTCGACGAGATCCTCGTGGTCGTGGCAGACGACCGGCATCGCGCCTTTGAGCAGCGTCCGCCCCCAGCCCCCCTTCCCCTGCTCGCCGGTGAACGAATACCAGCCGCCGAGGAGCATGAGTCCCTTGCCGGCCTTCACCGCGTCGATCGTCAGCCGGACACGGTCGGGGAACGTCAGCACCTCCTTGCCGAACTTGGTGCGGTCGAAGAAGTTCGGCGCCAACTGGAAGAGCTTTCCTTCGACGTCACTGAAGATGATGATGTCGTAGTCGGCGAGGATCTTTTCGTATTCCCCGGGGCCGAGCTTGTAGAAATCCCACGAGGCGACGCTCTCGACAGTGTGCTCACCGGTCGATTCGAGCGCGTCTTTGAGCCATTTGCCGTAGTTGAAGATCTCGATCCCCTTCATCGCGTTCTGAAAGGGGCTCTCGGCAAACCACGGGCCAGTGAGAACGGCCCAGTCGCCGACGTAGAAGACCTTGGCCATGGGGGGTTTTCTCTCTTCAACGTTTCAAAGAACAGAAGCCGCTCGGGGGCAACCGTGCCACGTCGCCGGACGTTCGCGGAGGCCGTCCGGGCCTCCGCTCTCTCCGACCCGCCTGCGCTCCGCCATCCATGGCTTCGCTGGCCGGCTAGGCCGGCTCCCGTGGCACGGTCGCCCCCTCGCTACCTGGTGCGTTGGGAAGAAAAAGGTGCCAGCCACCATTTGTCTCTAGACCCCGGCCGTCGGCCGGGGCCGTGTCGCTACGGCGACCGGCAAATGGTGGCTGGCACCTTTTTCCCGGCCGAGTGCTCGGGTGCCGTTCACCAGATCCGGATCCGTTCCTGTTCCGGCTTCCAGAGGGCGTCGCCTTCCTTGACCTCGAAGGCGTCATAAAAAGCGTCGAGATTCGAGACCGGGCCGTTGGCGCGGTAGCGCGACGGGCTGTGGGGATCGGTGAGGAGACGGCGGACGAGTTCGTCCTCGCGATACTTCCGCTGCCACACCCGGCTCCAGCCGACGAAGAACAGCTGGTTGCTCGTCCAACCTTGCACAGGCTCCGGCTCCTTCCCGCCCTTCGCCAACTGAAACGCCTTGTATGACACAGCGAGCCCAGAGAGATCGGCGATATTTTCGCCGAGCGTGAAATCCCCCTTGAGCTTCCGCCCAGGGAGTGGCTCGTACGATGAATACTGCTCAATGAGCCGTTTGGTGAGCCCCTCGAAGGCCACCCGGTCCTGGTCGGTCCACCAATTTTCGAGGTTGCCGTTGCCGTCGTAGCGGCTTCCCTGATCGTCGAAGGCGTGGCTGATCTCGTGGCCGATGACGCCACCGATGCCGCCGTAGTTGAGGGCGTCGGGGGCATCGACCGAGAAGAACGGAGCCTGGAGGATCGCCGCCGGAAAGACGATCTCGTTGAGCGAGGGGTTGTAGTAGGCGTTCACCGTCTGCGGTGTCATCCCCCACTCTTCC
>CAJBCV010000480.1 GCA_903951635.1 uncultured Planctomycetaceae bacterium | reverse complement strand
TCGATCGATGGATTCCGGATCGAGACACCGCTTCGCAACTTCCAGCAGCGCGTCCAGGTGCATCGGCTCGACGAGGCCGGCGGCTGGAAGCCGGTCGGGATCGACACCCTCCTGTTCGACTTTTCCCAGTACATGGATACGCGCCAACTCGACGTCCCCTTGCCGAAGGAGCCGCGACTCCCCGCCGGCGGCACTTGGCGAATCACCGTCGACGAGCCGACGATCGAGCAGCAGTCGACCCTCTCCGAGGTCGTCCGCACTCTCCAGGGGAATGCCGAGAAGAGTCGGGAGGAGAAGACGGTGGTCGTCCGACAGCCGTTCCGGATCGATTCAATTCAGGCCTGGCATGTCGACGGCGCAGCCGAGATCGACGATGCCGAAGACATCGAGATGCCGATCGCGGAGTTCCACGTCGAGGATGAGCCGAACGAGCAGCGGACGCGGGTACGTGTGACGACCGGGCGGGAGCCGATCACGACGCTTCGGCTCTCGGTGGCCGACCGCAATTTCGGCAGGCCTGCCCGGGTGGAGCACCCGCAGACCGCGACCAGGAATCGAGATGCCGGCAGCCGTCCCCCTCAGGTCCTCGGGGATGCTCGTGTCCACCGCATCGATCTCCGCGGCATCCGTTCCGAGGAGCTTGCCATCACGATTCCGGAGTCTCGGTACGTCGACTATGAGATCGTGATCGACAACGCCGACAGTCCCCCGCTCGACATCACCGGCGCGACCGCTTTCGGCCCGGCCTACGAGGTCGTGTTTCTCGCTCGGCAGGGGAAGGTCTACCGGCTCGCCTATGGCGCCGGGAGCACCGAGGGTCTTCCCTTCGCAGCGCCGCACTACGACACGGTGGCGATCGACGCCGCCCTCGCCGCCGGAAAGCTGCCGATGGAGGGATCGCTCGGGGTGGTCGAGGAGGTTCCCTTCGAGGTTCCGACGCGGCCGTGGCTCGCCCGGCTGCTGGGAAACCCCTGGCTGATCGGCGGGACCATTCTCCTTCTCGCCGCGCTCCTGGGATGGTCGCTGTTCGCGGCGGCCAAGCGGCTCGACGCGAAGGGGTAGGGGAGTCGGTCAGATGGTTTGCCGAAAGCCCGGGAGGACGGCGAAGTCGAAGACGACGACGCGCTCGAGGCAGGGGACGACGATCGCCTTGACGCGCTCGTGCTCCGGGTGAGGGAGATAGGTGTCGCGGGCCGCGGCGGATTCAAACGTCATGATGAACCCGTGCGTGAAGCCGTCGTCGAGCCCTTCGGGGCTGTCGTACGCGCCGTGGATCATGTCGAGGAGCCCGGGGATCCGCCCCACCATCGTCCGCATCTCGGCGAAGCAATGATCGATTTGGGCAGGGGTGATCCCCGGCTTGAAGGCGAAGACGCCAAAATGCTTGACCTGCGACATGAGACCTCCGAGGGGCGACGCGGCGGGGACGGCGGTCGATGACCCGCCCAGATGATACCGCCGCAGGAAACGAGCGCGAGGCTGGGCTGGCAAGGATCGTCGCCAATCGCCGGGGTGCGGTGATCAGCCGGTCGTCCGCATGCCGGCCGCGATCCCCTGGACGCAGAGGCGGAGGAGGCCCCGCGGCTCGTCCTCGCCGGTTGCGGGAGGAGGGGCGGCGCGGCGGCGGCGCATGAACTCGATCTGGATCAGATTCAACGGATCGACGAAGGGATTGCGCATCTCGATCGACCGGCGGAACCACGGCGTCGTCGCCAGGAGTTCGCCGCCGCCGACGATGTCGAGGATTCCCTGCCGGGCCCGGTCGCGCTCCGCCGCGATACGCTGCCAGATCCGCCGCCGGACATCGGAATCGTCGGCGAGCTCGGAGTAACGCTGCGCGATCGCCATGTCGGCCTTCGCCAGCGCCAGCGTGGCGTTGTCGATCGTCGCCTGGAAGAAGGGCCACTGCCGGTACATGTCGTGGATCCGCTGCCAGCCGTGGCGGTCGTCGTACTTGACCTCGGTCAGCGCCGTCCCCAGGCCGTACCAGGCGGGGATCATGCATCGGCTCTGTGTCCAGGCAAACACCCAGGGGATCGCGCGAAGGTCGTCGAGCGACCGCCCCGCGTCGCCGCGGCGCCGCGAAGGCCGCGACCCGATGGGGAGATTCTCGATTTCCTCGATTGGCGTCGTCTGCTCGAAGTAGCCGATGAACCCCGGCTGGTCGACGAGCTCGCGGTAGATCGTGTACGACCGCGCCGCCATCTTCTCGAGGAGGTCGGTCCATTCTGGTCTGGGCGTCGTCCGCCGGGCGGTTGAGGCGATGAGCGTTGCCCAGGTGACCTGTTCGAGGTGCCGGCCGGCGATTTGCGGATCGTCGTAGCGCTCCGCGAGCACCTCCCCCTGTTCGGTGAGCCGGAGACTGCCGTCGAGTGATTCCGACGGCAGCGAGAGAATGCCGCGCGCGGCCGGACCGCCGCCCCGGCCGAGCGAGCCGCCGCGGCCGTGGAAGAACGTGAGCTTCACCCCCCGCGCCGCGGCCGCTTCGTGGAGCCGCTCCTGGGCCGCCTGGAGGCCCCAGCAGGCGGCCAGGTAGCCGCCGTCTTTGGTGCTGTCGGAGTAGCCGACCATGACGATCTGCCGGTTGCCGCGGCCGGCGAGATGGGCGCCGTAGTCGGCTTGATCGAGGATCTGGGAAAGGGTGTCGTGGCCGTGGGCCAGGTCGTTGATCTTTTCAAGCAAAGGCACGATCGCGATGTCGGTGGCTGCCACCTCCTCGCCGCGGGCCCGTGCCCGCCCCTGGGCCCAGCGCCACAGCCAGAGCACGGAGAGGACGTCGGCCGGTGCGCGGGTGAGGCTGACGATCGCGCCGCCGAGGCACTCCGGGCCGAACCGGACGACGGCCCGGTGGAGCAACTCGAACAGCGCGAGGGTGTCGATCGAGAGCGGATCGAGGCCCGGGGTCGGGATCTCGTCCGCGGTGCCGAGGGAGGCCACGAGGAAGGCGAGCCGGCCGTCCGCATCGGCCTCTTCGTAGGCTCCCGGGGCGCAGTGGCCGCAGGCGGCGAGGATCTGCCCCATGATCCCCTCGTAGGCCCGGGCATCCTGGCGGACGTCGAGCTTGGTCATGTGGAGGCCGAAGGTGCGGACGAGGTCGACCCAGCGACGGGGGAGGGAGTCGTCGGGGAGGAGCCGGTCGGCGTTCAGGGCGGCGAGCAGGTCTTCGGCGTCGGCGACGAACGCCGCGTGCGATGGGTACGCTCCCGGCACAGGGCCGCCGTCGAGGCGCAGCTTCCGCGAGGCTTCGAGCCGGAAGCGGATCATCCGGATCCAGCGCCGGAAGGTCTCGTGGGGGGCGAGGGGACGGAGAGCTTCGCCGAGCCCATCGTGGGCGGCGGCGAGTGCGTCGAGCTTCGCGGCGAGAGCGCGGGAACCGGCGGTCAGTTCGTCCGACACGGTGAGGAGATCGTGGAGCCGGGCGCACTGTTCGAGGTGGCGATCGATCGCCTCTTCGCGGAGCCGGTGGAGGGTTTGGCTCGTGACGTCGGCGGTCACGAAGGGATTGCCGTCGCGATCGCCCCCCATCCACGACCCGAAGGAGAGAAACGCGGGCACGTCCCCGATCTCTCCCGGATACCACTCGGCGAGGCCGCGGCGGAGCGATTCGTAAACCCCGGGCACGGCCTCCCACAGCCGCGGCATGAGCGACAGCCCACGCTCGACCTCGTCGAGGACACTCGGCCGCGTCGGGCGGAGGAAAGCGGTCTGCCAGAGGACCGCCAGTTCGCCGCGGACATCGGCCTCGAGCCGGGCCCGCTCGCGGGGGAGAAGATCAGACCGGTCGAGCTCCTGGAGGGCGTGCCGCATTCGCCGCAGCTTCGAGCGGATCGAGCGCCGCTTCGCCTCGCTGGGGTGGGCGGTGAACACGAGTTCCACCGACAGCCGCTCGATCGCGGCGGCGACGTCGGCAGCGCGGAAGCCGAGCGACTTGAGCTCACCGATCGCTGCGGCCGGGGATTCAGCCGGCGCTTCCGGATGGCGGTCGCGCTCCCGTTCGCGGAGGACGCGGACGCGCTGCCGGTCCTCGGCGATGTTGGCCAGATCGAAGTAGATCGAGAAAGCCTCGGCCACGAGTCGGGCCTTGGCGACGTCGAGCCCCTCGATGCATTCGGCGAGCGCCGCCTCGGCCCCCTGCTTGCCGGCCCGGCGGTCGTGGGCGAGCGTCCGGATCCACTCCACGAGTCGGGCCACATCCTCTCCCGCCTGATCGACGATCACCTGAGCGAGAAGGGAGTCGAGGAGCCGAACGTCGCGGAGGAGGAGGGCATCGTCAGGCACGGGCTGTTTCCGGTGAGGGGGGGAAGGGGACGCGAGCCGATCGAGGAGGGCTCCGCTGTGGGAAGACGGGAGCGTGGCTGGTCACGACGGGGGGAACGTTCGCACGACGAATCGTCACTCGGGCAAACCCGAATGGCAATGCAAACCCTGCGCCGGGGCGTAGAGATGGGCCCGGTGCGGCGTGCCGGCTGATTCTCGTGGAAAAAAGTCCGGCGGCGTCGAGGAACCCATTTCCGAGTGCCCGTCGAAGGGCATTCGCTGCCACGCAAACGGGCAGCCGGCCGGCTGGTAAGCTCCGGGCCCCACCGTTCATCCAGCGGAGACTTCTGAGCGTGCTGCCGGCCTTTCGCCCGCCCGATCCTGACAATCTCCCGCCGTCGGCTGCCCGCCCGTGGGGCGGTGCCGATGTGACGATGCTCGTGGGGGCCCTCGTGGCCTGGGGCTGGCTGCTTGCGGGACTCCGGAACCGCCCTGCCGAGCTCGCCGCCCTCGCCTTGGCTGTGCCGCTTCTGGCGGGAGTCAGTGTGGCGGTCGATCGGTTTCTGGGGCCGGCTTGGGGGGCGGCGGGGGTCGTGGCGATGGGGATCGTCGGGTTTGCGGGGCTTGTGGGCCTCACCGGCGCGAGCCCACCAACGCTCGCCGGATTCATCCTCGGGCTCGTCAAACCGGTCGGCTGGACGGGAGATCATCTCCTCCTCCGGGTCGTCCCGTTGGTGATGCTCGTGGCCCATCCCTGGCGACCGTCCTGGCCGGGGGCGCTCGTCTCGGCGCTCGGGGTGAGTGCGTTTCTGGGGATCGGGTTGATGATCCTCCGTGCCGCCGGATGAGCGGCGCGGGGCGATCGCTGGTACACTCCAACCCCCGCCTGCAATCACACCGATCACGGCCCCGCCTGCCGACCACGGCTCTGCCCATCAACGAACGGCCTGCCTCTTGACCATCGATCCCCCCGTCGCCGCGGAGCCCGCGGACGACGCCTCGGCCCTGACGTTCGCGTCGCTCGGCCTCTCTCAGGAACTCGTCCGCGCGGTCGAGAAGCTTGGCTGGCTCGTCCCTTCCCCGATCCAGGCCCGCGCTATCCCGGCGCTGCTCGGCGGCTCCGACATCGTCGGCCAGTCGCAGACCGGCTCGGGAAAGACGGCGGCTTTTTGCATCCCGGCGATCGAACGCGTCGATCCTGCCTCGAAGAAGACGCAGGTGCTGATCCTCGTCCCGACGCGGGAACTGGCGACGCAGGTCGCGGCCGAGGCCGAAAAGCTCGCCTCTTTCAAGAAGGGGATCCGGACCGTGACGGTCTACGGCGGAGCCTCCTACGATCGGCAGTTCGCGGATCTCGGGCGGGGCGCCCAGGTCGTCGTCGGCACGCCGGGAAGGCTCGTCGATCTCCTCGGTCGTGGCAGCCTCGATCTCTCGGCGATCAAGGTCCTCGTCCTCGACGAGGCCGATCGGATGCTCGACATGGGTTTCAGCGAGGATCTCGAGAAACTCCTCGCCGCCGCGTCCCCCGAACGCCAGACGGTTTTCTTTTCCGCCACCTT
>CAJBCV010000479.1 GCA_903951635.1 uncultured Planctomycetaceae bacterium | reverse complement strand
GTCGCGAACCATCGGCTTGAAGTCGTTCCCGCCGTGCCCGTTGACGATCACGAGTCGGTCGATCCCCTGCCGGGCGAGGCTGTCGGTGACGTCGCGGAGGATCGCCAGGGCCGTCGCGGTGGAGAAGTGGACCGTGGCCACCTGGTCCTGCTGCTGGGCGTTGTTGCCATAAGGAATCGCAGGGAGAACGATCACCCGAGCGCCGGCCGCCACGGCGAGATCGGCGGCCCGCTCGGCGAGCGACACCGCCTCGACGACGTCGGTGCCGTGGGGCATGTGCCAGTTGTGCGCCTCGGTCGCCCCCCACGGCAGCACGGCGACGTTCGGTCGTCGCGCCAGGAGCTGCGCGTAATTGGCTTCGTGGAGGACATGGGCCCGGGGGCGTTCCCCGGGGCTCGGGCTGGGCAAGGAGGCGGTCATGGTCAGCCCTCGGGCAAGGTGTCAGGGAGGGCTTCCGGGCGTCTTCCCCGCGCGTTTTTATCGGTTGCAAGTCTATCCGGCGGCGATGGTTGCGCGCTGATTTCCAGAGGGCGAAAAGGTGGGGGGACTCGGGAACAGCGGGAACGGATGGTAGACTTTGGAACGTCGGCGAAGGGTTTCCATTTTGGGAGCGACCGCCGACTCCATCGATGCAGGCCGGTCGCGACGAGCGGCCGATGCGTGTGAAGTCCGCGGCCGGAAATCGTTCCACAGGCCATGCCACCGACGCTCTCGCCTCCAGGGTCGAGCGCCGTGGGCCCGTCGTTCTTCCAGCCCTGCTCCTGTGCGACTTCGGTCATCTCTCCGCGGAAGTCGCCCGGCTCGAGGAGGCAGGGGCCGCCGCGATCCATCTCGACATCATGGATGGCGTGTTCGTCCCGCAACTGACCTACGGGCAGGTGGTGGTCGAAGCGGTGCGGCGCGCGGCGAAGGTGCCGATCGAGGTCCACCTCATGGTGGCGGAGCCGGACCGCTGGCTCGCCGACTACGCCCGCATCGGTGCCGACATCCTCACCGTCCATGTCGAAGCGTTGCCCGATCCGGCCAAGACGCTCGACACGATCCGCCGTCTCGGCCCCCGCGCCCATCTCTCGATCAGCCCCAAGACACCCGTCGAAGCCGCGATCGCGCTGATGGATCACTGCGACGGAGTCCTCGTGATGAGCGTCGAGCCCGGCTTCGGGGGGCAGGCCTTCGACCCCGACGCGCTTGCCAAACTGTCGGCGCTCGACGAGGCCCGCTCCCACGGCCATCGGCATGTCCGGCTGTGTGTCGACGGAGGCATCTCCACGACGACGATTGGCCCCGTGGCCGCCGCAGGTGCGGAATACATCGTCGCAGGCAGTGCCGTCATCAAGTCTCCCGATTACGCCCTCGCGATCCGCGATCTCGAACGGATCGCCGGCGACGCGGCCCGTGCCGCGGATCGTTCCTCCCGGAGCCCCTCTCTCGATGGCTGATCTCCTCGTCGTGATCCGTTCGGGTGCGACGGACTACGAACTGCAGGGCCGCATCCGCGGCAATCTCGACATCCCACTGACGCCGGCCGGTGTCTCCGCCGCCGGGGAGACCGCCCGCCGACTCGCGGCGGCGCCCCCGGTCGCCCTCTACACCTCGCCGACGACCTGCGCCATCGAGACGGCCGACCTCATCGGCGATGCGCTCGACCTGGTGCCGCGACGGGTGCCCCTCCTTGTCGGCCTCGACCTCGGTCTCTGGCAGGGGATGCTCGTGAGCGAGATCCGCCGGCGACAGCCCCGGCTGGCACGACACTGGGAAGACGACCCGTGGACGGTGGTGCCGCCGGATGGCGAGCCGCTCTCTGCCGCCCGCGACCGGATTGCCCAGGCGATCGCGAAGATCGTGGCCCGCCACCCGGGGGAGCGGGTGGCAGTCGTCGTTCCCCAACCGCTCGACCGGATCATCCACTCGCTCGTCACCGGCGATGCTCCCGGCGACCTGTGGGAGATTGCCGCGACCGACTCCGCGGCGGAGGAACTCCCCATCCCTCCCCCCGCACCGCGGCCCCCCCTGCCGACGGCCGGGTTTGGCGTCTTCGGCGGCGCGACGACGCTCGCGACGATCCGCGGGCGACTGGGCCTGGCGCAGTCCTGACCTTCGGAGTCCCAAACCTCACCGACCCACCCTCGAGGGGGGCCAAGAGACCGGCGCAGCATCGGTCGGCTGCCACCGACTACACTTTGGGGCCCTGAGCTCGGCTGTCGAGCTGCCACGGACTTTTGTCCGGGCCGTTTCATCCCCTCTTCGACCGGTCGCATGGAACGACGCCCCCCCTCAGCCGCTTCGCAGCCCTCCGGCAAGATAGCGCCGGCCGGTCATGAGCCGGCGCCAGCCGAGAAGCCCTCCGGCGCTCCCCCATCCGCCTCTCCCACGCCCCGCGTTCCGCGACCAAAACGCGGAGTTCCCGAAGGGCTGTGGCAGAAGTGCGACGGTTGTCAGCAGACGATCTACCGCAAGGAAGCGGAGGAGATCCTCAACGTCTGCCCGAAGTGCGGATTCCACTGGTATGTCTCGGCGGCAACCCGGATCGAGCAACTCTGCGACGCCGGCACGTTCGAGGAATGGGACGCCGGTCTCCGTCCGACCGATCCGCTCGGCTTCCGTGACAAGAAGCCCTACGCGGAGCGGCTCGTGGCCGAGCAGAAGCGAACGGGCTTGTCGGACGCAGCTCTCACCGGCACCGGAATGATCCGGGCCCGCCGGGTGGCCTGCGGTGTCACCGATTCGTCGTTCATCATGGGGAGCATGGGGAGCGTCGTCGGGGAGCGGCTCACCCGGCTCATCGAGCGGGCCACCCCGCAGAAGCTTCCCCTGATCATCATCTCCGCCTCGGGCGGCGGTGCCCGGATGCACGAAGGGATCCTGTCGCTGATGCAGATGGCGAAGGTGTCGGCGGCCCTGGCCCGCTATTCGCAAGCCGGCGGCCTCTTCATCTCCGTCCTCACCAACCCCACGATGGGTGGCGTGGCGGCGAGTTTCGCCTCGCTTGGTGATCTCTGCTTCGCCGAACCGAGGGCGTTGATCGGCTTTGCCGGCCCGCGCACGATCAAGGCGACGATCCGCGTCGAGCTCCCCAAGGGCTTTCAGACGAGCGAGTTTCTCCTCGAGCACGGCTTCGTCGACCGGATCGTGGCCCGCAAGGATCTCAAGAGCGAAATCGCCCGGGCGATCGACTACTGCTCGCGGTGATTCTGTCGGCCCGCGCCTCTTCGAGCGATCCTTCGCGGTGGCCTGGATGTGTTCCGTTGGAGACGCCCCTTGCCATGAGCTTTTGGGCGCCTCTCGGCGGGCGACACTTCAGTACCGGCCCTGAAAGCCGGCGAACCCGCCGTGGAGAATCGTGCTCGAGCCGGCGCTGATCCCTTGGAGCGAACTCGGCGCGGCGAGCGTCGATGGCCATTGGCCGTCGGCCTGCGCGACATTCCCCACGCCGACGACGCGGTACCCCAGCCACAGGCTCCAGCGGTCGGTCACGTCCCAGGCTACCGAACTGTCGACGCTCCCCAGCCAGGAGAAGACGCCGAGGGTCGAGTGGACGTTCACTGGCTGGCCGCTGGAGAAGGTGGCCCCGGAGCCGTTGATCGTGGTGAGATCGGTCGTGTTCGTGATCGCGTTGCCCCCGATCATGAACTTCGGTACCGCCGAGAGCCGGATCCGCGGCGCGATCCGCCAGTCGGCCTTGGCCCCGACCTGGGCCCCGTAGAGGTTGTTGTTGGTGGCGACCGTGAGGAGCGATTGATTCGCGCCGACCGACGACGGCGGGAGGGTCGACGACGTCGACGTCTGGGAGAGGACGTCCTGGAGTTCGAAGAACCGGAAGCCGGCCAGCCACATGAACCCGAGGCGACGGTCGAGCGGGGGAAACTCGGGACGGTCGGTGAGGCGCCAGATCCAATTGATCTCGACGTCGTTGACGAGGTCGGATCGGGCCACTTGCTGCTGCGTGGCGTCGGCGAGGAAGGCCGAGGCGGGGGATCCGGCGAGGATCACACCCGGCGCTTGGGGAATCGCATCGATGCCTGTCCCGGTCACCGTCGCGGAGGTGCCCAAGCCGTACACGCCCCAGTAGATTCCCTCGAGGGCCCAGTTCTGCTGTTCTCCCATCCACCGACCGACCTGGAAGTCGAGCCCACCGGGCCAGGTGGCTGACGCCGAGGAGGTGGTGAGCGTCGTCAGCCCGGCGACCGGCTGCATGGTCGCCGTTCCTGCCGGCAGCGTCCGCGTCATGATCAGGCCGCTGGCGCCGGCGAACCAACGGGGCCACGGGGGAACGAAGTCGGTGGCAACCGCCTCGGGGAGGGCGGCATAGCCGCCGAGATCGTTCGGGTCGGGGACGTACATCGGCGGTGGCACCACACCGCCGTCGAGCGGCACGCCCCCGCCGACCTGCCCCGACGTCACCGGCGCCGACGCGGGCGCGTTGGCCTCGGCGGCTGGCAAGGGGGGAAGTGCTGGGGCCGTCGTCGGCGGTGGCACCGCGCGGAGCGGTGCCGCCGGAAACGCGGGGAAGGAGTCGGCTGGCGGAGCCGCTGGCAGCGGCGGAGGAGTGTCGAGCAACTCCGTAGGCGTCTGGGCCATGGCCGCGTCGGCGACCACCACAAGAAGCGTCACGACCACCGCCACGATGCCGGCCACGAGCACCGGGAACCCCCGATGCTGGTCGATGGAGCCAAGGGCGGCTGCGGGAGAAGTCATGGTGGTCACAGACGCGACAGCGGTGGAAGCGGAAGGCGGCGGAGGGTCTTGGAAAGAAGCCCTGGGATCAAGGCCGATTGGCCGCCGGAAGCAGGCCGATTGGCGGTACACTCGGGGGATTCACGGCGCCGTGGGAGTTTGCGGAAGATGCCTCGATCGCGGTCGACCCCCTCCCGCCCATCGGGCGACCGAAGCGATGCCGTCTCCCGGGCTGCCGCCCTCGGTTGGCTCGATTCGCGGGTGAACTACGAGCGTCAGACGCCCGTCGGCCCGGGGGGGAAAGGCTCCTTCGGCCTGGCGAGAATGCGACGGCTGCTGGCCCTGATCGGCAATCCGCACGATGCCTTTCCGGTGGTCCATGTGGCCGGCACGAAGGGGAAGGGCTCGACGGTGGCGATGATCGCCGCGATCCTCGGGGCAGCGGGGCTCCGGGTCGGTCGGTATCTCTCCCCCCATGTTCATCGGCTCGAAGAGCGGATCGCGGTCGACGGCCGGCCGATCCCCGAGGCCGATCTCCTCCGCTCGTTCGCCAGCGTCGTTCCGGAAGTCGAGCGGCTCGACGCCTCCGCTCACCGCCGCGGCACGCGCGGGCCGACCTGGTTTGAGGTGGTGACGGCCGTGGCCTTCGATCACTTCGCTCGGGCCGAGGTCGACATCGCGGTCCTCGAAACCGGCCTCGGTGGCCGGCTCGACGCGACGAACGTCTCCCGCCCCGTCGTCTCAGTGATCACGAGCATCAGCCTCGATCACATGGCGATCCTCGGCCCCACCGTCCGCCACATCGCCGCGGAGAAGGCGGGGATCATCAAGCGGGGCTGCCCCGTCGTGTGCGGCGCGCGCGACCCGTCCGCCCGGAAGGTGATTCTGGCGACGGCCCGGAAACGCCGGGCGGCGCTCCGCCTGATCGATCGCGATTTCACGGTTCACCACGCTCCGGCCGACGCGGCGACACCGCTCGCCGGCGGAACGCTCCTGCTCCGCACCGAAGCCGGAAGGGGGCCAGAGCACGCCTATCCCCTTTCGATGGCCGGCCGTCATCAGGCCGACAACGCCGGACTGGCCGTGATGACGATCGGTGAACTCCGGCGGCGTGGCTTCCGGATTCCGGAGACGGCGGTGCGGGCAGGCTTGGCATCGATCCATCTCCCCGCTCGGATCGAGCCGATCGCCGACCGGCCCCTGGTGATCCTCGATGCGGCCCACAACGTCGCCTCGATGGAGTCGCTGATGGAGACGCTCGAGGTCATCCTCGCGGCGACCGCCGCCCGTGGTGCGCCGCGGGTGCTCCTCTTCGCCGCCAGCGCCGACAAGCAGATCGAGGAGATGCTCGAATGCTGCCGGGGGCGGTTCGACCGGGTCATCGTCACCCGCTACCTCACCAACCCTCGGGCGGCGACGACCGAGCGGCTCGTGGCGGCGTGCGCCGCGGCGGGACTGCCCGTGCCGACAACGGTCCAATCACCGACGGCCGCACTCGCTGCGGCGCGGAAGCGCGCCGGAGCCGGGGGGACGGTATGCATCGCGGGCAGCTTCTTCCTCGCCACCGAGATTGGCAGGGAGTGAGCGGCAGGCGACGGGCACGCCTCAATCTCCCGCCTCGGCTAGCGCCCTCCGGGCGCCGATCGCTGCCACCGCCCGGCCGAGAACGGGATCCACATGCCGCGGCCAACGGGCGGATGAATCCCCCCCGTCACCGCCGGCCACCGGCTGCTCCCCGACGGTGGCCATGGCGGGGTGCCTGGGAACCGCATCGCGGAGCCGACGCCAATCGCGCACCACTTCGAGCGTCCCACCGGTCGGCGTGAGTTCGTGGCCCCGATCGGGACACACGCCCCACACCTGATCGTCCGGGTCGTGAGGCCGGCGGTGGAGGGGGGCGAGGTTCGGACGGAGGTACTCGGCCGTCGTCAGCCGGAGGACATGGCGCCCATCGGAGAGAGGGACGGTGGTCTGGACCGTCCCCTTGCCGAACGTCCGACTCCCCACCACCACGGCACGCCTCTGATCCTGGAGACAGGCCGCGACGATCTCGGCGCCGCTCGCCGTCACGCCGTCGACGACCACGACCATCGGCACCCCACGGAGGATCGCCCCGGGCGTTGCCCGGCGGACGTCGAGTTGTTCGGCAGAGGTGGGCACCGGCCGTGTGCCGTCGGCCGGCCGACGGCGCATCGAGACGATCACACCTTCGTCGAGAAAGCGGTCGCAGACCTCGATCGCTGCATCGAGCAGCCCGCCGGGATTCCCGCGGAGATCGAGGATCACTCCCGCCGGCTGGCCCGCCACGGCGATCTCCTCGAGCGCCCGATCGAGATCGCCGAGCGTGTGGGTCGAAAACCGGGAGAGCCGAATCAGTGCCAGCCCCTCCTCTCCCTCGAGGAACCAGTCCCACGATCCGTCGGCCCGGCGCCGATCACCACACACCGTCTCTGAGCGGAGCAGAGCCCGCTCCAGTGACACGCTCCTCGTGGCGACGACGTGCCCGGCTTCGTCGCTCGCTTCGGCGGGATCGCCGTCGGGAGGGGCGATGTCGAGCACCACCCGGCTGCCGGATGGGCCGCGGAGCATGGCCACGGCATCTTTGAGACGCATGCGATCGGCAGCGACTCCGTCGATGGCCACGATCCGATCTCCCGCCGCGATACCGGCCAGCCATGCCGGAGAACCGACCAGCGGCGTGATCACCGCCGGCAGCCGATCGCGCCCCTCGGCGGTGAGCTCCAGGCCGACCCCGGCGAACTCAGCCGTCGGTTCGCTGGCAGAAAGGCTCCCCGGTTCGACCGACAGGAACGCGGAGTGTTCGTCGAGCCGCGCGAACATTCCCTCCATCGCGCCGCGAAAGAGCGCCTCGTCGTCGACCGGCTCGAGAAGCATCCTGCCGACGTGCCCAGTGACTTCGCCGTACAGCCGGCCCCGGCCACCACGGTCACGGGCGGCCCACGCCAGGAGACTGGCGATGGCAATCAGGCAGAGGAGGACGAGATTGCGTTTCGGCATGGGGGGAACAAGGCGCGGAGCGGGAACTGCGACGGATCGAACTCGAGGGCACGGGGTCAATTCGGGGGAGCAGACATGGCGGGTGGCGACGGAGGCGACGCGGCCGGCCCGGTTCCGCGGCGCGGGGTGGCGGCCGGGAAGCAATGACCTTTGGGTACCACCGTCACCCCTCCGGCGGAGATCGTCAAGCCCATCGCCACGTCAGCCTCAGGATCGAAGCCGATCGTCATGCCGGCAGGGATCCGCACCCCTTTGTCGACGATCGTCCGGCGGAGCCGGGCGTGCCGGCCGACGTCGACCCCTTCCATGAGGATGCTCTCCTCGATCCGGGACCAACTGTGGAGCCGAACGCCGGAACCGAGGATCGACCGCCAGGCCCGCCCTCCGGAGACGATGGCTCCCGGGCAGACGAGACTGTCGGTGGCCTCGCCCCGACGACCATCCGGACTGGGATCGGCGAAGACGAACTTCGGCGGTGGGTGGGCGGCGGGAAGCGTGCGGACGGGCCACTGCTCGTCGTAGAGGTTGAGCTGCGGATCGACGGCGACGAGATCGAGATTGGCCTCGAAGTAGGCGTCGATCGTCCCGACGTCGCGCCAGTAGGCATCGGCCTTCCGGTTCTCGTCGCGGAACGGGTAGGCGTGGACGGCGTGACTGCGAACCACCGCCGGAAGGATGTCGTGGCCGAAGTCGTGTCGGCTGGCAGCGGCATGGTCGGCGCGCAATTGCTCGAGGAGAAAGGGCCAGGAAAAGCAGTAGATCCCCATCGAGGCGAGGCACATCCCGGGCTGACCGGGGAGCTCCGGCGGCTGCGGCGACTTCTCGCGGAACTCGACGACACGCGACGTGCCATCGACGCGCATCGTCCCGAACTCACCCGCGGCCCCGACCGGCACCGGGAGCGCGGCGACGGTGACGTCGGCGCCGGTCTCGTCGTGGGCCGCGACGAGCGCTCGGTAGTCCATCTTGTAGACATGATCCCCGGCCAACACGACGACGAGCCGGGGCGCTGCCATCTCCAGGGAGTAGATATTTTGGAAGACCGCATCGGCGGTCCCGAGATACCAACTCTCGTCCACCCGCTGCTGGGGTGGAAGGATGTCGAGAAACTCGCCGAGTTCACGGCAGAAGAACCGGTGCCACCCGAGCATCAGATGCCGGTCGAGGCTCACGGCTTTGTACTGGGTGAGGACCTGCACCCGACGGAGGCCGCTGTTGACGCAGTTGGAAAGGGCGAAGTCGACGATCCGGTAGGCACCGCCGAAGGGGACGGCCGGCTTGGCCCGGTCGCGGGTGAGCGGGTCGAGTCGAGCGCCCTTGCCCCCTGCCAACACGACGGCGACGACGTCCTTCAGCGACGTCGGATCGGATGTGGACGGAGTCATCGTCGTGGCCCCATGCCTGTGCCTGCTCGCCGTGAATATACGCGCCAACCACAGCCGCAGGAAAAAAACAGAGGGCAGAGAGATCCGGAAAGGGGGAAGGCGTCCGCAGTCAAACCCTTACCATCCCCCCCGACCGCCCCAAGCCCCCGCCGCCCACCTCCCCTTCGCAGCATCCGGGGATAACGGCCCGAAGCGGTCTGGCACCTCCGCCCCGGCGCCCCTACAGTCCGTCGCCTTCTGCGGAGTACGCATCCCCTGCGAAAGACAGCCATGGCACGTACCTCGACCTCGCGCCGCCGCGAACGCGATACCGACCCGATGGACTCCCTCAAGCCCCTCATCGTGCTCGGGCTCCTCGGCACGATCATGTACGGGGCCTATTCGGTGGTCCAAAAAGGCCCTGCCCCGGCCCCGGCAGGGAGCGTGGTTGAGGCCGGCAGCACCTTCGCCCCGCCGGAAATCTCGCTCCCGCGCGACCCGACCGCGATCGGGGTCGCCCCCGCCCATCCGCTGGCCGGTGCCGAGCCGCTGCTGGCGTCGGCGGTTCCTGCCGGCGCGGCGCTACCGCCATCGCTTCCTGCCGTCGCCCCGCCCCCACCGGCGCTTCCGGCGATCGGTTCGTTGGGGGAGTCAGCGCCCCTGCTTCCCGTCGCATCCCCCCCACCGGCGACGCTCGACCCGCAGGCCGCGATCGAGCCGCTCGCCGCCGCTGCTGAGGCAGGCGCCCTGTCGCCCCCCCCGCCCGCTCCGCTCCCCCCCGCGCCCCTGCCCCTCGCTGCGGCGCCTCCATCCCGTGGCGCTCCGTCGCCGGCCTTCGCCTCGGCCTGGGCCGATGCCCACGAGATGCTCGGCGCCGGCCGGTATGCCGAGGCGCTCTCCGTCCTCTCGCTGTGGCATGACGACGCCACCCTCGGGCTCGAGGAGAGCCAGCGGCTCGAGGATCTTCTCGGCCAGCTTGCCGGCACGGTCATCTACTCCCAGAAGGACCTGCTCCTCCCGCCGCACATCGTCGCGCCGGGCGACACGCTGCCGTCGATCGCCGCCCCCCTCCAGGTGCCGTGGCAACTGCTCGCCAAGATCAACGGCGTGAGCGATCCCTCGCAGTTGGTCCCCGGAGAGCACCTCAAGGTGGTGCGCGGCCCCTTCGATGCGGTGATCAGCGTCTCCCGTCGGCGGATGAGCCTCCAGGTCGGGGGGAATTACGCCGGCAGCTTTCCCGTCGTCCTCGGTCGGCAGATCTACGACCGCGTCGGCCAGTCGGTCGGCGTGATCGACATCCGCCGTCCCGGCGCCGCCCAGGAGCCGACCGGGATCGCCGCACAAGTGGCCTACGCACCGTCGGCCGGGCCGAAGTCGATCATCCTCGGCGAGGGGCTGGCGATCGAAGGGGTCGAGGACCCGAGCCTCGTCAGCGACAGCGCCTCGGCCTCGAGCGTGATCGTCTCGCTCCGCGATCTCGAGGACATCGCCGACATCCTCGGGCCCGGCTCACAGGTCCTCGTCCGGAAGTGATGCCGATCACCGCGTGCTACCGTGGTCGCCGAACGCTTCCGATCCTGCTCGTGACGAGGGCTCCGTGGACGCCGCGATCGCCCCGCCGGTAGCGGCGATCGAACTGCGGGCGGTCGCGATCGCCGCGGCGACTGCCGCCGGCGTGCGTTCCTCGGCGACGATCCGCACGATCGGCTCGGTGTTGCTCGCGCGCACCAGGAGCCATCCTCCCGGCCAATCGAGGCGGAGACCGTCGAGCCGGTCGGCCCGCGCCCCCGGGAACGCGGCGGCGACGCGATCGATCGCCGCGAGCAGTCCGGGGCCTGTCGTCTCCGGGGCCAGATCGATCTTCGCCTTCTCCATGACGAGCATCGGGAGGCGACTGGCGAGCGTCTCGATCGGCGTCACGGCGTCGCCGCGGCACATCGCATCGAGGACGAGGGCCATCGACACGGCGCTATCGCGGACGAACACCACGCCGGGATGAATGACGCCGCCGTTTCCCTCGCCCCCGATCACCGCTCCCGACGCGAGCATCCGATCGACGACATTCGCCTCGCCGACGGCGGAGACATGGCAGGCGACACCATGCCTGGCCGCGATCACCCCGGTCACGGCGCTTGTGGAACAGTTGACGACCACCGGCCCGGCGGATCGCGCGAGGACATTCTCCACGGCGAGGGCGAGCGTGCACTCCTCGCCGATGTAGCGCCCATCGGCGGTGGCGATCGCGAGCCGGTCGGCATCGGGATCCTGGAAGAACCCGACCGCGGCCCCGCAGGCAGCGATCCGCGGCAGCCAGTCGGCGAGGTTCTCGGCCGTCGGCTCGGGTTTGTGCTCGAAGAGGCCGTCCGGGGTTCCTCCCGCGACGATGACCTCGCACCCGAGCGCCTCGAGCATCGGCACGCCGACACGGCTGCCGGCGCCATGGCCGGCATCGAGCCACACCTTCACACGCTGCCGGCGGATCGCCTCGACGTCGACGGTGGCGAGGACGAGCCCGACATGCGTCGCTGTACCGTCGACCTCGCGGCGCGTGCCGGGAGAGGGGGCAGGGGCGCGGGGGGCGTCACCGGCATGGAAACGCTCGAGAATCGGCCTCCCTGCGGCGGCGGGGAGCACCCGTCCCTCGGCAGAGAACAGCTTGAGGCCGTTGTAGGGGGCGGGGTTGTGGCTGGCGGAGATCTGCAACCCGCCAGCGGCGTGCTGGTCACGGACGACGATCCCCACCGTCGGGGTCGCCGCGATCCCGCAGTCGATGACGTCGCGGCCGTCGGCGAGAAGCGCCTGGGTGATAGCCTCGGCAAAGATGCCCCCGTGGGCACGGCCGTCACGCCCGAGCACGATCGGCCCCGGCGGAAGGTGATCGACGAAGGCCCGAGCGTAGCGAACCGCTACGTCCGGCGTCAGCGAACCGCCGACGATCCCGCGGAGACCGGAAACGCTGACGATGAGAGTGTCGGTCACGAAAACTCCGGGGGTGGGGGACGCAGGGAGGGGCGGCAGCCGAAGCCCCGCAGAAGGGCGGAATGATTCGCCCGCTGCTCACGAAAGCGGCCAACAGTATAAAGGAGTCCCGCGCTCCCGCACCGTTCCTCCACCTCAGCCGCCCCGGAGCCCCCGCCAGCCATGCTCTCCGCCCGCCTCGCCGCCCTCCAATCGGCGCACGCCGCCGGCGCCCTCACCGATCACTCCCTCGCGACGATCCGTGTCTGGCTCACCGAGCCCCGCTACGCCGAGTTCGCCCCCACGCTCGGCGACCTCGTCGACCGCGCCGCGGCCGCGGGGACCACGAAGGCCGCCTGGAAGGATCTCGACGACGCCTACTGGACGGTGATCCCCTTCGGCACCGGAGGCCGTCGCGGCAAAATGTTTCCGGTCGGCTCCAACGCCATCAACGACCGGACGATCGGCGAGAGCGCCCAGGGGCTTGCCGACTACGTTCGCACCGCCCTTCCCGCCGGCACGACCCCGACCTGCGCCATCGCCTACGACACCCGTCACCGCTCCGAACATTTCGCCAAGCTCTGCGCCGAGGTCCTCTTGGCCGCTGGCTTCCGGATCTTCTTCCTGCGCGGCTACCGGAGCACCCCCGAACTCTCGTTTGCCGTCCGCCACACCGGCGCCACCTGCGGGATCATGGTGACGGCGAGCCACAATCCTCCCAGCGACAACGCCGTCAAGGTCTACTGGGCCGGTGGCGTCCAGGTGCTCCCTCCCCACGACCGCGGCATCATCGATCGGGTGATGTCGGTCGACAGCGTCGCGCGGGCCGACTTCGCCGCTGGGGTCGCCGACGGGCGGGTGCGATTTGTCGAGGAGGAGGTCGACGCGGCGTTCGTGGCCGCGGTCCTCCGCCAGGCGACCTCCGGCCCCCGTGACGTCTCCATTCTCTACACGCCGCTCCATGGCGTCGGCGCCAGTGCCGTCGTGCCGGTGCTCACCGGCGCCGGTTTCCCGAAGCTCAGGCTTTATGGCCCCCAACAGACCCCCGACGGCGATTTCCCCAACGTCCCGGGCCATGTCTCGAATCCGGAGAATCCCGCCGTCATGGATGGAGCGGTCGCCGAGGCCCGCGACCGTGGCGACGGCCTCGTGATGGCCAGCGACCCCGATTGCGATCGGCTCGGCGCCTCGGCGCCGGTGGCGGTCGGAAGTGACCAGTGGCAGGCGTTCACCGGCAATCAACTCGGTGCCTTGCTCGCCGATTGGGTACTCACGACCCGGGCGCGGGCGGGGAGCCTGCGGCCGAACGACCGGGTCGTGACGACGCTTGTCACCTCGGGGCTCGTGCGGCGGATCGCCGAGGGGCACGGGGCCGCGATCACCGATTGGCTCCAGGTCGGCTTCAAATGGATCGGCGAGGAGATCGACCGAATCGGTCCCCAACACTTCGCATTCGGCTGCGAGGAATCGCACGGCTATCTCGCCGGCACGCATGTCCGCGACAAGGACGCAAGCGTGGCGGCCCTCCTCTTGGCCGAACTGACCGCCGCGCTCGGGGAACGGGGCCAGTCGCTCCACGAGCATCTCGACGGCTTGTTCGTGACCCACGGCTGCCACGCCGAGCGGCAGGTGTCGGTGACGCTTCCCGGCGCCGCTGGCATGGATCGGATGCGCGAGATCATGGCGAGCTTGCGGAAGAGCCCTCCGGCGACGATCGCTGGCCTCGACGTCATCCGCGTCCGCGATTACGGCAGCCTCACCGTGGCCACGCGCGGAGCCCCCGCACAGCCGTTCTCCGGTGCCGCGCACACCGCGAAGAACGGGGACCTGGTGATGTTCGATCTCGCCAGCGTGCCGGAGGCGTCGCCCCGCCCGGGGGCCGAGGCCCCCTTCCCGGTGCTCTCCAACTGCGTCGCCGCCCGTCCCTCCGGCACCGAGCCGAAGATCAAGTTCTATCTCTTCACCGCCGCCCCGCCGCTTCCCGCGGCCGACCTCGCGGCGACGAAGGGACTGCTCGCCGCCAGACTCGATCGCATGGAACGGGAGTTGCGGAGTTTGGTTGGGGTCTGACGACGTGGCCGGCCGGCGACAGACCAATCGGCCCCTGGCCTGATACGATTCAGGGCGAGGCTGATTCCCGGCCCGGCACGATGGAAGCGTCCCCGCGGAGCGAGCGTTCCCGATGAGCGAACAGATCGGTGCCGTGCTCGTCTTCGTCGGCCTCTTCCTGGCGACGTCGGGGCTGCTCGTTTTCATTGGCCGCAGCGTGCGGGTGCTCCTGGGGCGGACGGAGCGGCGCCGGCTCCTCGGCCCCGCGGCCCTCCTCGCCGCCGGGCTCGTCATCGGGGCGATCCCGTTCGCCACCCAGCGCCTCTATTTCTCGATCGTCGGCTTGGCGGAACGGGAGCGGGTTGTCGATGGTCGAGCGGCGCTGGTCCTCACCGGTTGGGATCGGAGCGATTACTCGATCCTCGCCACGAAGCCCGGCGTGGAAATCCTCGAGATGGGCAACGCCGACGTCACCGACGAGACGCTCGATCTCCTCGCCGGCCTGCCGAAGCTCCGTGAGCTGACCCTCAACGATTCCCGGATCACCGACGAGGGGCTGGGCAAGCTCCGCGCGCTGGCGCGGTTGGAGTCGCTGCGGATCGCGCGGACGGCAGTCACCCCGGAGGGTGTCGCGGCCTTCCTCGCCGACGCCCCGCCCCACTTCCGCGAAATCGATGTCACCGGCAACAACGTCCCGACGTCGATCCTACGGAAGTGGAAGAACGCCGCCGCCACCGGCGACGGAGCCCCTCCGGCAGACGGACAGGCGGCGACACCGGAGCGTC
The DNA here is from genome assembly GCA_903951635.1 of uncultured Planctomycetaceae bacterium. Classification (GTDB taxonomy): domain Bacteria; phylum Planctomycetota; class Planctomycetia; order Pirellulales; family UBA1268; genus QWOP01. The sequence continues at coordinate 1,926 of CAJBCV010000479.1, read as the reverse complement.
GGTACGTCAACTGAAGCCCACGGCGATCTCCCACACGTTTCCCACCCCTCCAATGCGGAGCGCCCCCCGATGGCCCTCGAACGACTCGAACTCAAGGAAGACACCCCCGGCCATGTCTCGACCGCCACCTACCTCTGTGAGGCGAGCGCCTTGGCTTACCTCGGGGAGGCAGAGGGGAAGAAGGCCTTCCAGGAGATCCTCGGCCTCGACGCGACTCTCTTCAGTGTCGACAACACGCAGGCCTGGTTGGCGACGAACGCCGACCACATCGTCGTCGCCTTCCGGGGGACGGAGAGCCCGACGAGCCTCGACGGACTCAAGGACATCCTCCTCACCGACGCGATGAATCTCCTCGTCGTGCCGGAGGGGCGGCTGGGTCACGACCTTGCCGCCGCCGGCGTCGGGGCCCGATTTCACAAGGGCTTCGTCGATGCGATCGCCGAGATCTGGCCGGCCCTCCTTCCGGCGATCGAAGCCGAAGTGAAGAAGAGCGACCGTCCCATGTGGATCACCGGCCACAGCCTCGGGGGAGCGCTGGCGTTGCTCGCCGCGTGGCTCCTGAAGCGGAAGTTCATCGCCGTCGAGGAAGTCTGCACGTTCGGTGCGCCGATGATCGGCAATCGCACCGCCTGCGATGCCTTCAACAAGGACCTCGCCGGCAGGATCCATCGCTATGTCAACGGCCGCGATCCGGTCCCGAAGCTGCCGGGGCTGTCGCTGGTGGCCAACGAGTTCACCCACGTCGACCGTGAGCGGCTCCTCGGGCCCCACCCGATGACGGGCCTGGTCGAAGTCGTCGGCGGTGTCGCCGGCAAGGCGGTCAACGGCATCCTTGCCGGCACGCTCATCGACGAGGCGTGGAAGGGAATCAACGCCGAGGTCGCCACCCACTTCCTCGACTGCTACCGCGAACTCCTCCGCGGATGAGGCCCCCGGTCACCGAGCAGGCCCGCCACGATGGACCTTTCGACGATGCTCCCCCTCGGCCTGGCCGGGCTGTGCGCCGGGTTCATCGATTCAATTGCCGGCGGGGGCGGGCTGATCTCCTTGCCGGCGCTTCTCTGGGCCGGTCTTCCCCCTCACCTTGCTCTCGGAACGAACAAGCTCCAAAGCGCCGCCGGCACGACGATGGCGGTTCATCGCTACCACGCTGCCCGGCTCATCGATTGGCCGACGATGACGGTGGCGATCGTGGCGACGGCGCTGGCCGCGGCGGCCGGCACGATGGCCGTGCTCTGGATCGACAACCGGGTGCTCCGAGCCATGGTTCCCTGGCTCCTCCTCGCCGTCGCCATCCATGTGCTGCGGAGGCCAGCGCTCGGCGCGGCCGACACGCCGCCGCGGCTCTCCGCCCATCGCTTCGGGGCGCTGGCCGGCGCCGTGCTCGGGTTTTACGACGGCTTCTTCGGCCCGGGCGCCGGGGCCTTCTGGACCGCTGCCTGTGTCCACCTCCGTGGCCTCGGCCTTCCCAAAGCGACCGCCTTCACGAAGGTGGTGAATCTCACGAGCAACCTCGCGGCGCTGGCCGTCTTCGCGGCCTGGGGGCAGGTCGATCCCGCGTCGGCGGGAGCGATGATCGTCGGCCAAGCGGTCGGCGGCCGGCTCGGGGCAGGACTGGCCGTGAAGCATGGCGCCCCCTTCATCCGCGTCGTCTTCGCGGGGGTCGTGTTCACGCTCGTCGCCCGGCTGCTCTGGCAGGCATTCGTCGGCTGAGCCGACCGGAGCGGGGAGCAGGCTAGACTACTGGGCCAGTGTCCCGTTCCCGCCTTCCAGGCTTTCGGAGTCTCTTCCATGCCCCGCCGGTTCGTTGCCCTCGCGATCGTCCTCCTGCTGGGTCTGGTTCGCTCCGGGGTCGCGGCGGAGGCGCCGGCTGGTCTGGCCGGGCGATTCGACCTCACCGTCCATGCCGCCGGCGGGGATCATCCC
>CAJBCV010000478.1 GCA_903951635.1 uncultured Planctomycetaceae bacterium | reverse complement strand
ATCGAGGATCACGACGCGGCCCCGATCCTCGGCGGTGCGGACGAGGCGTCCGAAGCCCTGCTTGAGCTTGAGCGTCGCCTCCGGCACCTGATACTCCATGAACGGATTCCCGCCGGCGGCCCGGATCGCCTCGATCCGCGCCGCCACCAGCGGCCGGTCGGGAACGGCGAAGGGGAGCTTCGTGATGATCACCGTCACAAGTTGGTCGCCGGGGAGATCGATCCCCTGCCAGAAGCCGTCGGTGCCGAGGAGCACGCTCCCCGGCCCTTCGCGGAAGTCGGCGAGCATCCGCGACCGCGGCAGCCCGTCGGCCTGACTGACGAGCCGGTAGTTGCGCTGCACGCACCAGCCAGCCAGCTCCGCACTCGCTGCGGCGAGCGACGCGGAGCTCGTGAACAGCACCATCGCCCGGCCGCAGGTCTGATCGACGTAGCGGCGGATCATCCGCACCACTGCCCGGTCGTAGGCCTGCCGCTCGCTCGGATCGGGGAGCCGGTCGACGACGACAAGCTCCGCCTGCGCGGCGTAATCGAACGGACTGCCGAGCCGCTTGGCCGTGGCCTTCGCAAGCCCGAGCCGCTTCTCGACGTAGGCAAACGGATCGGGCCCGGCTTCCTGCCCCCCCTCGCTGCCGCCGCCGACGGCGAGCGTGGCGCTGGTGAGAATCACCGTTCCCACCCGATCGAAGAGATCGCGCTTGAGCGTGGCGCCGACGTCGATCGGCGCGCCACACAGGCGGACGCGCTCCCGGCCGCGCCGCGAGCGCGCCGCCTCCACCCACCACACGCTCCCCGGCTCCGCCTGCTCGAGCCAGGTCTCGATCGACCCCGCCAGGCCGGTGAGCCGGTCGGAGAGGGAAAAAAAGTCGTGCCGCTCGGCTTCGTTCTCGATCCCCTCGGCTGAGGCGCGGAGGCGGCGGGAGAGATTCAAGAGCGGATCGCCGAGGGTGTCGGGGACGATCTTCGGCTCGGCGATCCGCCACGGCCCGTCGCCGCGGCCCCCTGCGGCGCACTTCACCGCGGCGAAGAAATCCTCGCACAGCCTCCGGCAGCGGAGCACCTCGCGTTGGAGATCGTCGAATCCGTAATGAACGAGGAGTCCGCGATGGCCGCGCTCCGAGTAGAGCTTGGAGAGGACGCGTTCCACAGCCGCGCTCGACACGCCGACGCCGAGGTGGTCGCCCGCCACATCCTCCACCATGTGGGCCTCGTCGAAGATCACGATGTCGTGGTCGGGGAGGAGGCTCGCGCCGCCGCGCCGCAGCGCCAGGTCGGAGAAGAACAGGGCGTGGTTGACGACGAGGATCTGGGCCCGTGCCATCCGCCGCCGGGCGGCGTAGTAGAAGCATTCGGAGTAGGCCGGGCAGCCGCGGCCCATGCAATTCCCTGAATCGCTTTGCACCTCCTCCCAGACGACATCGCTCGGGAGCTGGGGCAGATCGGCAAGCGATCCGTCGCCGGTTCGCACGGCCCAGTGGTGGATCCCCTCGAGCTCGTCGACGTCGCGCTGATCCTGGAACAGGCTGCCACGGCGTTCGATCGCCATCGTCAGGCGGCGCTTGGAGAGGTAGTTGCCGCGGCCCTTGACGAGCACCGCCGAAAACTCGCGCGGCATCACCGACTGGACCAGCGGGATGTCCTTGCCGACGAGCTGCTCCTGGAGCGCGATGGTGTGGGTGGAGATGACGACCCGCCGCGGCCGGCCGATCGGTGGAGCCTCGGGGGAATCGTCATCGCTGTCGGCATCGGTCTCGCCGGCCGGCGGGCCGGTCACCGCCTCCCCCTCCTCCTGATCGGCCGTGGCCGCGAGGACCGCGGGGATGAGATAGGCGAGGCTCTTGCCGACGCCGGTGCCGGCTTCGACAACGAGGTGGCGGCGGTCGCGGATCGCGGCGGAGACCAATTCCGCCATCTCCAGCTGCTGCGGCCGGGATTCCCAAGCGGGGAGCCGGGCGGCCAATCGGCCACCGGGTGCGAGGAATTCGCCGGGAGTGATCATCCTGGCAATGTACCCGCTCCAACCACAGTGCATACTTTTCCAGTCCCGCCCACGCTCCGATCCCCACCGCCCCCTCGACAGGACCCCACCGTGGCCGACCCCCGCCCCCCGCACGATCCCTCTGCTCCCCCCTCCACCGGTAAGCCGAAGGCCTGGGGAGGGGTGTTCGAGCAGGCGACCGACGCCCGCGTCGAGGCCTTCTCGGAGAGCGTGTCGTTCGACAAGCGTCTGGCCGACGACGACATCGACGGCTCGATCGCCCACTCGGCGATGCTCGCCTCCTGCGGGATCATCACGGCGGCGGAGGCGGAGGCGATCCGGGCCGGGCTCGAGGAGATCCGGGCGGAGATCCACGCCGGCACCTTCACCTACACGATCTCGAAGGAGGACATCCACCTCCATGTCGAGTCGGCCCTGACGGCGCGCTTGGGCGACACCGGCCGCCGGCTCCACACGGCCCGCAGCCGCAACGATCAGGTGGCTACCGACCTGCGCCTTTTCTGCCGCCGGGCGATCGACCGCCTCGATGCCGGCCTCGCCGCGCTCCAGCGGGCCTTCCTCGGATTCGCCGAGCGCGAGGCCGACTTGATCATCCCCGGCTATACCCATCTCCGCCGCGCCCAGCCTGTCCTTGCCGCCCACCAACTTCTGGCGTGGTGCGAGAAGCTCGGTCGCGACCGCGATCGGCTTGCCGATTGCCGCAAGCGGACAAACATCCTTCCGCTCGGCTCGGGGGCGCTCGCCGGCACGAGCCTGCCGATCGACCGCGAGCATGTCCGCGCCGGGCTCGACTTCGCCGCGGTTGCCGCCAACAGTCTCGACGCCGCCAGCGACCGCGACTTCGCCTGCGAGCTGGCCTTCGTGATCTCGCTTGCCGGTATCCACCTCTCGCAGTGGGCCGAGGAGTGGATCATCTGGAGCACCGAGGAGTTCGGATTCCTCAAGCTTCCGGAGAACTTCTGCACCGGCAGCTCGATCATGCCGCAAAAGATCAACCCCGACGTCCTCGAGCTCGTCCGCGGCAAGTCGGCCCGGACGATCGGCAACCTCCAGTCGCTCCTCGTGCTCTTGAAGGGGCTTCCCACCGCCTACAACCGCGATCTCCAGGAAGACAAGGAGCCGCTCTTCGATTCGATCGACACCCTCGAGGCGATCCTCGGGGTGGCGGCGCCGCTGGTCGCCGGGACGTCGTTCGACCGGTCCCGGATCGGCGCCACGCTCGACCGGGGGCACCTCGATGCCACGAGCCTCATGGAAGCCCTCATCGCCTCCGGTACGCCCCAGCGGACGGCCCACGAGACGGTCGGGAAGCTCGTCCGCCGGGCGATGCGGAAAGGAGTGTCGCTCGAGGAGCTTGCCGATGAGGAGTTTTCGGCAGACTGCGCGGGCTGGAACGGCGCCTTGAGGAGCGCACTTGGGGCATCCAGGGCAGTTGGACGGATGGCGAGTTTCGGATCCACGGCGCCGGCCCGGGTGGCCGACCAAATCAAAGCGTGGCAGCAGCGGCTCGACGTCAGCGGCGCGTGAACCCGGGGGAGACGGCATCGTGGCAGCGAGGGGACGACCGGAAAGCGTGCGGGTCGTCTTTCGGGCGCCGCGGGGACTCGGGCTTTGGGGCATCGGGGGGCCGGCCGCGGGGCTCCTGCTCGGCAGCCTCGCCATGGCGGGGCAGCCGTGCCCGAACTGCGGCCCGCTGACGACGACGAAGTGGGAGTTTCCCTTCGACGACGGCCATCACCACGACGACGACGGCACCGTCTCGGTGCTCGCAGGCTCCAAGCAGCCTGGCGACAAGCCCGGCCCGCGGCCGCTCGATGCCCTCCAGCAGGCGGTCGTCGATTCGCTCGCCGCCGAGCAGCGCGACACGGCCCCAGAGATGCTCGACGCCGCGATCCGCGCCGCCGACGTCGACGCCGACGAAGCGGCGCTGGCGTGGTTTCGCCGCACGCTCGACGCCGTCGGCGACGCCGGGGACGGCCGCGACGAGCTTCTCGCCGATCTCGGCGACGCGGCCGACCAAGCGGCGCTCCTCCGCCTTGCCCGTCATCTCCGCCCCCTCGATGCCGATGCGCCGAATCTCCTCGACGCGATGCGCGACGCCGCTCGGGACCGGCGCCGGTCGCCCGCGCGGATGAAGCGCGCTGCGGAAGCCCTGGCAAGCACGGCACCAGAGATCCGCGCGGCGGGCGTCGCCGAGCTGTCGAAGGCCGGCATCGACGCGCTTCCGGCGCTCATGGACGTGCTCGCATCGGCCGAGCCGGAGAAGCGGGTGGCCCGCGTGCTCGCCCGCGAGATCGTCGCCGACCTGGGGCCGGACGCCCGTCAGCCGCTCCTGGCGATCCTCGGCAGCCCCGACGTCAACCGCTGGCAGGGAGCGATCCTCGCCCTCGAGGCGGCGGGCCTCGCCGACACGGCCGACTTTCTCCTCGCCCCGGCCCTCGTCGGCGGCACGCCCCCCGGCGCCCAGCGCGCCGCCCTGGCAGCCCTCCAGCGCCACGCGGCGCGGCTCGCCGGCGAGCCCGACCCGACGCTCCTTCAACCTCCGCGGCAAAGCACGGCAATCACGCTCCTCGCCCAGCGGCTCGATTGTGCGCTCTCGCCGCAGGGGCTTCCGCAGGTGCCCCCGCATCCGGCCGAAGGCCCGGCCACGGTCCGGCGCCATCGCTGGAACGTCGAGACAGGGAGGTTTGACGAGGTCGAGCTTTCGCCGCGCCTCGCCCGGAGCATCGACGCCGCTCATTTGGCCCGCGATCTGGAGGCCCTCGACGCGAGTGATCCACTCGCCGTCCGCCTCGTGATCCTCGCTCGGCTCGAATCGCTCCTCCTTGCCTCCGGCCCCGCCTCCTCGGCGCTCGACACGATTCCAGCCGAGCGACTCGCGGCCGCGTTCACTGGCCCCGAAGGGCTCGATCCCAACGTGGTCACCGACGTCATGGAGGCAGCGATCGAGCGGCAGATGCCCGAGGTGGCCCTCGCCGCGGTCTGGCAGCTCGAGGCGATGCACACGCCGACGGCGCACGTCGCGGCGGCGCCCCTGCCGCCAAACGCCCGCAAGGCGCTTGTCAAGCTTGTCGACGCCCCCGACGAGCGGCTCGCCTTCGCCGCCGCCCGGGCCCTGGCGCTCGTCGGTGGCGATGCCGGCTACCGGGGCTCGAGCCGGGTGGTCGAGCGGCTCCTCCACGCGGCGACGTCGCGGGGCGGCGATCATGCCGTCATCGCCCATGCCGATCTCGCCGTTGGCAACGAACTCGCCGCGGCAGCCTCGAAGTACGGCTTCCGGACGACGGTCGTGGGGAGTGGGCACGAGGCGCTCCAAGCCGCTGCCGCCGACGCCGACACGACGCTCGTCCTCCTCGGCGCTCGGCTCGCGCTCCCCGGCGCCTTCGAGACGCTCCAGGGGCTCCGTCAAGCGGGCCGCGGCGATCTGCCGCCGGTGATGATCGTCGTCGATCCGCTCGACGACTACGGCCGCGGCGGGAAGCTCACGAAGCTCATCCTCCAGGCGCGGGCCCATGGCTGCGTGGCCATCGTCGACCGGCTGCCGAGCTTCTTCGGGCCGCTGTACGACGCCGAGGGGAACGTCGTCGCGCCGCCGCGCTTCCCGGAGGAGCTTGCCACGATCGCCGGCCCCGAGCAGGCCGACCCGGCCTGGCGGCAGGCGCGAGGGTCAGAACGGCTCGAACGGGCCCGGCAGGCGATGGAGATCCTCGCCATCCTCGGCCGCGCCGGCCACGACGTCGCCGCCGCGGAGGCCCACGCCCGGCTGGCCCTGACGACGCCGGCGCTCGTCCCGGCGGCCCTCAAGCTCTTGGCCGTGATCGGCAGGCCCGGTGCTCAGGGGAGCCTCGTCCGCCATGCCCTCGCGGCTACAGACGGCGAAATTCGGGCCCTGGCCCTCGCGGCGCTCGGGGAAAACGTCACCCGCTACGGAATGCTCCTGGCGGCCGATGACGTCGAGGACCTGTGCCGAAGCTACACTGGACGGCCGGACGCAGGGTCGCGGGAGACTGCCCGCACCATTCTGGCCCTCCTCCCCAAGCGCGTCCGCCCCGCCCTCCCTCCGCCTGTCGATGCCGCCTCCTTCCGGCCAACCCGGTGACGATCCCTCCGCGCCCCCGATCAAGGGTCTGATCGGCACGGCACCGGCGATGCAGGAGGTGTACGCCATGACACGGCGGGTGGCCGTGTCGAACGCCTCGGTGTTGCTCGTCGGCGAAACCGGCACGGGGAAGGAATTGATCGCCAAGGCGATCCACGAGCTCTCGCCGCGCGGGACTGGCCCGTTCGTGCGGGTCAACTGCGGAGCCCTCTCCGAGAGCCTCCTCGAGAGCGAGCTGTT
>CAJBCV010000477.1 GCA_903951635.1 uncultured Planctomycetaceae bacterium | reverse complement strand
TCGGCCGTCCGCACTGCGGCTCTGAGACCAGACTTCGGACCAGCCCCATCCAGCCGGACGGAAAACACCCACGCCCGATCGGTCGGCCAGAGCATCTCTTCAGCCGGGCCAGCCGGGAAGATCTGGCGAGCAACGTTCGCTGTCACCGTCCCCCCCCAACCCCCTGGTCGAAGGCTCATTGTCGTGATGACGGCCGTCGCGGCCGACACCAGCACGACCGCCACCCCAGCGAGTATCCCCCGGCTCATTGGCCCCATCGGTGCGCTCTCCGTGTGACGACCGTTCCGGCTTCGCAGCGGCCATGGCTGCTGAAACACTCCCCCCCGAACAGCCTACCCGCCTAATCGGTGAACGACCACCGTGCCTCGTCGAAGTGATACGAGCGTTTGCCGTGGGGCGGCACGTCGATCCACCACAGCAGGGCGCCCCGCTCGCTTCCGCCGTCCGCATACGAAAACTCGTTGAACACGATGGCGACTTTCGGCCGCGGTACGAAGGGCAACTGCTTCGGCACGAGTTCCTGTAACTCGCTCGGATACCGACCGTGCTCGTCATGAAAAGCGCGGATCGCGGCGACGACACGCTCCGCCCGCCCGAGGGCGATCCAGCGCTGCAAGGAATCGTTCGCCAGGGCGATCGCAAGCACAGCCACGGGGATGGCCGCACGCCCGAGGGCGACTCCCCACCCCGGCTTCCGCCAGAGGCTTTGAGCGAGGCTCACGAACAACCAGAGCGGGCAAGCGAGCATCGACAGAAGAAACGACCCGTCCGCGGCGTCGAAAGCGACGACGGCCAAGGCCCAAAGAACGCCTGCGATTCCAAGGCGACCCTCGAGCGACGGCATGCGACTGACCTCCGCCGTGATGCCGAAAGGCGAATCTCAATGGCTCGCGACCAACAGGCTCCCAACGTCGCCCGACGCCGCCGGCGAGTTCAGGGCGGCGTGCCGTTCGCAGTGATCCGCGGGTACGGAAGCGGTCGAGTGCTCAACTCGCGCCAGGAGGTCGTGCAGGAGGCTTTCCGCGACTGCATCGGGCAGCCCCGGTTCGCCAATCAATTCGACTTCGGCTACGCGAGTGCCGGTGTACACGAGCTTCGATCGGTCGCGCCCGCCCCGCGCACGAATGCGGCGAAGCGACCCGAGGCACCTCTCGGGAAAGGTGCCAGCCAAACAGGTGACGAGGCCATCCCGTGCCGTGATCTGCCTGGCCGGGTGCCAGCACCCGATGCACAGCGACAGATGGGTCAGCAGAAAAAGCGAGTACGCGAAAAGATAGGTCGAGAAAGGAATGTCGGGATTTCCTTGCAGATAGCTGCGGGTGCCGTCAGCGATGATCCATGCAGCACTGATCGCCACGAGAGCCTCGGGGCCGACAGAACAAGTCCACGGCATCCATCGAAGATCCCACCCTTTTGAATGGTCTTCGATCAACCAGCCGTCAGACCGTAGCGGACGTCGCGTTTCCACCGGCAGCCTCCGTCGGATTCTCTCTCGAAAGATCTCGCTGAGCAGCGGTTGGCCCGCTCCCCCCCTTTGGCATCCTACTGGATACTGCCGCCGGTGGAATCGCCCGGTACGGCGGGCCGTTGCCCGCCGAGCCCCCACCGGGCGAGGATGCGACTGACGACGTCCTGAGCCTGCGGCGACGGCACAGGGTCCTCTCGGTCGGGGCAACTTCCACCCGGAAGGCCGTTGCCGACGAACGTCTCTGGGGTGGCTGCCGAGTGTTCCCCGAATCGTTCAGGGGGCAAGCGCCGGAGCCGAGGGCTCGGGGCGGTCGGTCGGCGTGCCGCCGTCAGGAATGCGGCGGGCCTGGAGGGCGTAGATCGATCGCCGACCGGCCATGGCCACCGGCCTGGCCTGTGGGCCGGACGGTTCCGGCTGGGGCTGCGGAGCGGGAATCGGCTCGGGGCTCTGGCCCCGGGCCGTGGGGCCTTGAGCGAGCGCGGTCGGGGCAGGCTGGGCCGCGGCGATGGAGGCCGGCGGGGCCGGGCAGCCCTGACGCACCCAGTCGAGCCAGGTGTGCTGGAGTTGGGCTACGCCCGGAACGCCGTAGTGGCGCTGGAGGGCGCCGGTCCAGTCGTCAGAGGCGAGGCCGTCGCCGACGAAGGTCACGTAGCGGTGGCGACCGCCACGCTCGATGAGATAGCGGGCCAGCGAGTAGCCCTGCGAGTAGAGCGGGAGCACGTCGGTGGGATACTCGCGCATCGCGAACATCTCCGGGAAGGCGATCCCCCGGCCGGTGGTGAGATGCTCGATGAGGAGCCGATGCTGCCGGGCCCGCTCCACCGGATGCTCGACGGTCGTGCAGGCCCCCTCGTCGGCCCAGCGCGGGAGCGGACGGCGGAAGTGCGTGGCGAAGATCGTGTGGGTGATCTCGTGAGGGAGCACCGAGTCGAGGATCCGCTCCTCGCTCCCCTGGATCGTCATCGTCCAGCCGAACACCTCGCCGGCATCGAAGACGAAGCTCGTGGCGCCGCCGGCCCCGAGATGGGGGGCGACCTGGGCCTTGATCGGACAGGGGCGGCTCCAGCGCGGCAGCGGCTTGCCGAGCCACTCCACGGCAAGATTGTGTCGATATTGCTCGGCGGCATCGCCGATCTTCCTGGCCTGCCCGTCGGTGGGCGCCTCGATGACGAAGTTCGCGGTCCGATGGCTGGCGGCACTGACCCGTCCGGCCCCCAGAGCGAGCACGGCGGCGAGCACCACGAGCACCGGTCGCACGAAGCATCGTTCCAGCATGTCGGCTCCACCTCCGTGGGATCCCACGTGCCGTTCCTTCGGCACGCGATCGCGCTTTCCCGCCAAGCATCCGTCGCGGGGGGCGGACACTAGCGAACGGCCGCGACGCGGAACCAGCCCGCTTTACCCATGGAAACGCCGGGAAAACCGATCTTGCGGCCACGACGCTCCGCCGGGGGGGCGCCGCCGAGAGGGCCGGCGCCGGGGTCTGGCGCGGGTCAGTTGCCAGGACGAACGGTCGATCCGGAACCGTCGCTCGGCGTCGGCCGGCGGCTGCTCGCAGCGGAGCGCGGGACCGGCCCGAGCCGGGTGACGGTCTCCCCGGTCACCGATCGCCACGGGGGCTCACCCCCGGCCGCGAACGTCCTCCGGAACCAGCGTTGTGACTCCCGCGGCATCCAGGCCGCCACCGTGGCAGCACCGGCGCACACGGCGAGCCAGCCTGGCCAGACCGGATCGAGGGTCGCGATCCACAAGGCCCCCAAGCCGATCACGAACAGCGGCACCACCCACCACGGCCCGAGGAGCGCCGAGACCAGCCGCGACACGATCCGCGTCCGCCGTCGGGCCTCGAGGAGGACGACGACCCCGAGGAGCATCACGGCCGTCGCCAGCAGTCGCCCCGGCATCGAAGCGTCGGCGCGGCGGGCGACGACGAGGCGGAGGCTGGGGATGTCCTGATCCTCGAGAAGGCGAAGCGGAGGCGCCCAGGCGGCGGCGGCATGGCTGTCGCGCATCCCGACATGCGACCAGGCCGCAGGGAGCGGCAGCACCGCCTCACGGCGGCGCTGCTTCAAGAAATCGGCGAGCCGTCGGGCATCGTCCGGGGCGGCCCGGGCGATCGCGCGCTCGAACTCACCGGCCAGGCCTTCGATCGCCGCCCGGCGCGCCGCCATCATCGTCTCCTCGTCGACGGCCGTGGCCGGCGGCAGCGGCCGGGCCACGATCCCCTCGGGAAGCTCGACCACCCACGCCGATCGAAGGCAGGAGAGCCCGACGATGCTCGGCTCGGGGATTTCGAGAACACCGTCGACCGGCAGGCCATCGCTGACGTCGCCGGCATACACCGCGACGATCGACCGCGGCCAGCCGACGTCGAGCAGCCGCAGTTCCCAGGCGTTTTCGGCGATGCTCGTCCGGGCGGGAACGGCGTCATTGGCGATCCGCCCATCGACGAACACGTCGAACATCCGCATCCCGGTCGGAATCCGGATGCGGATGGTCGGGTCGGCGGCGATGACGTCAAACCGCGACACCCCCCACGCCCGTCCCCGGGCATCGACCGCCAGATGGGTTTCGGCAAACTCGACCCGCGGCCCGCCTCCCGGCGCTCCCGCCACTCCCAACGCGGCATCGCCAGGGGCCGGGCTCGCCGTCGCGTCGGCAGGCTCGAGTTCTGGCTCGGTCGCCTGTGGCGCGTTCTCGTCGGGCCCCCGCGCGACGATCCGATAGGGCGGGGGCGGGGCGTCGGCCGCGACCTCGTACGAACCGCTCGAGGCGACGCTGTCGCGCGGCGCCTCGCTCCCGGTCGCCTCGCCGCCGATCACGGCGCCGAATCCCTCGGCCATCCGCCAGGTGACGGTGAGCGGACCGACGGGCTCGAGCGCGGCCCGCAGAAGCGGCAGGGTTCCGGTGGCAGCGGGGGCGCCGTGGAGGTGGACGGCCACATCGAGCAGAAAGGCACCTGGCCGCGGTCGCTGCACGACGACGAGGATCCGTCGCGGGCCATCGCGGCGCCAGCGAACGCCGATCGGCGCGTTGTCAGACGAAGGATTCGCCGTGGTCGGGTCGTCACGAAGCGTGACCCGCTCGATGTCGCAACCCTCCGGCACCTCGACCGGGATCGCCACCAATGGCGCGCCGGCGGCGTCGATCCGGGCCTCGAGGCGGAGGCGAACCGCATCGGCCGCAAACCCGACCTCCATCCGTTGGTTACCACGCGGCGGTTGGCGACGCCGCTCCACGGAGACCCGCGCCGGCACCGTCGCCGCCGGGCGCGGGCGCGTCAGTCCACCGGGCGACGCCCCCTCGAACTCGGCTTGGCGCACCCCGCGGCCACTCTCGCTCCGCCACACCATTCCTCCGGTCGCACCGCTCCCCGACCGGGGCGGAAGGAGCGTGGCATCCTCCGGGAGCGTCGTCTTGACGATCAGCTCGGGCGCAGGCTCGAGGCGCGTCGTGCGGGCGTCGCTGGCCACCGACTCCAGCCACGCCGACGGGAGATCGAAGACGCCGACCGGATCGGCCAGCGGCATGACGAAGGTGGCGGCGAAGGCGATGCGGCCGCGCCGCGGCGTCGTCACCTCGACGAGGAATCGACCCCCGCCGAGCGCCGAGAGGGTGAATCCCGGCTCGGTGAGCACCGGGAACCCGAGGCGCGGATCGGCCCTGACGATCGCCCCACGGACGATCTGATCGCCGGGATCGAGCGCGTAGGTCGCCGCGAGCCGGCAGCCGTCGTCGTCCCAAAAGAGATCGTTGCGGCTTTCGGCCACGGGGATCGTGTCGACGATCCGCGTTCCCCCGTCACTGGCCCAGGCGAGGCGGACGCGCGTCGCGCGACTGATGTCGATGACACCCGCCGCAGCCTGGCTCGCCTCGGCCCGGCGGACGCGCCGCGGCAGGCCGTCGCTGCCCACCGTCTCGACCTGAAGCACCGCCGCATCGCCACGGCCGACCGGGAGCGGCCCTTCGACGACGAGCTCCGCGGTCGGGGCGAAGGGGATCGAGACCGTCGCCCGATCGACTTCGCCGACGTGGGTGGGACGAACGAGCACACCAGCCTCGAGCCGATGTCGGCCGGCGCTGGCAAAACCGACCCGCAGCAGCCGCTCGTCGCTGTCGGCCGTCGGAGCAACCTGCTCGCCATCGACGCGCGGCCGCGCCGGATCCCAGCTCGCCTCTCCATCCTGACGCATCGTGATCAAGGCGCCGGCTTCGGCGTCGAGATCGACCGACAACGTCCACGCCCCCTCCGTGCCCGGCAGCGCCCGGAGGCGGACGGCGTGGATCCGCACCCCATCCGCGGCCCGTTGGCCGAGGGCCGCGGAGAGGACGCGGTAGAGCGGCTCGGGAACGAGCGCCGTCTCGCCGCTCGCCTCGCCGCCCCCTCCCTCCTCGTCGCCGCCACGGAGGCCGGGCACGATGAACACGGGCAGGGATTCGCCCCCTTGGTCGGCGGCAGTGCTCGATGTCGGAACGGTCGCTTTTGGCTGCTGGGCCGCGACGGACGTCGGCACGAAACCGATGATCGCAAGCGCCACCGGGAGGGCATGGAGCGTGGTCCGCCACCGGGCCGTCGCCCAGCGGAGAAGCGCTGCCACCGCCAAGCCCCACAGGCCGGCGCGGCCCAGGCCATCCAGCGGCAGCGGCAGCCACAGCGCCGCGATGGCGAGGCCGACTGCGACCAGAAGCCGCGTCACCCGGCTAGCGGTGAGGAACCCGAAGGTCGCGAAGGCGACACAGACCAACAGCACGCTTCCCCACAGCCACCGCGAGTGGACCAAACGCACGCGCATCCCCTGCCCGCGACCGGCCAGTTGAACGAGGATCCGCTCCCGGAACCCGGCATCGATCGTCCCCTGTCGCGACCGGGGGGCATCGGCTGCGGCAGCGCCGGCCGATCGTCCCCGCACCGTCACCGGCAGGAGGCGCTCGAGCCAGCCGGTCCGCGCGGCCCCGACCTCGCGGAACCCGGCCGGGAGGGCGGCGATGTCGACGCCGTCGGGGAGGAGCACCTGCCAGGTGCGCTCGAGCACCGGCACGTCGATCCCGGCGCCGGCGAGCGCCACATCCCAGGCGATCGGCCTGGTCGGCGCGGAGATCTCGGAGCGGACGACGAGCCTGATGAACCGGCGATCGGCGGGAAGATCGACGAGCCACGCCCCGGTCATGACGTCGGGCACCACCGTCGCCGGTACGCCGTCGATGACCACGCCGCGGGCCAGCGCCGCCAACGGCGGCATCACGGCCACCGATGTCCGGCCATGATTCTCGATCTCGAAGCGGGTCTCGTATTCGGTGACGCCGGTCGGATGACACCAGCAGGTCGTCTCCTCGTTCCAGACCCAAGCGCGGGCCTCGTCTTCACGGTCGCGGCCGCCGGGGAAGATCTCGGCCGCCGGGGTCACCGCCGGCGTCGGATCGGTGGGAGGGGTGAAGGCGAACTCGGCGAGCGTTCCCTTCGGCGCATCGTCGTCGCCCGACCGCCCTGCCGGCGGCATCTCCTCGAGCCGCCGATTGACGATCAGCGGCCGGCGCCGTCCGGCGTTGACGATCACCACGCCCCCCTGCTGCGGATCGCTGCCGTCGACCCAGGCCAACGGCACCGCGACCGGCCCGCCGAACGGAACGGCGCGGACGGCGCGAAAGCGCACCTCGCCGCGCGCCGCGGGCTGCAGTTCGACGAGCCACGATTCCCCTCCACCTCCGGCCCCGCCGTTGCGGTCGATGCGCCGCACGGTCAGCGTGCCGCCGGCGGACGGAAGCAACGACCATTCGAGGAGATCCTCGGTCGGTTCCGAGAAGTGCACGACGACGGCGTCGAGCGGCGACGCCCCCGGCCGGCAGGAGAACGTGAACGACTCCGTGATCCGCTCGTCGACCACCGTGAGCCGGACATGGGTGTCGGCCTCGACCGGGGGACGGCGCTGGAGGAGGCTCGCCGGCGCCGTCATCGCCGCATCGTCGACCGGGATCCAGGCCCGGATGGCGGTCTTGGCGGTGAGCGCCGCGAGACGTTCCGGCGGCGACGCCGGTGGGGGGAGCGGCGGATCGAGCTCGATCGTCGTCTCGGGAGGCGAGGTGAGGGCGAGCACCGCCAGCCCCGCGGCTTCGCCATCGAGGCGCACCATGTCCATCTCCGCGCCGGTGAAAGGCTCCTCGGTGGCGATCCCCGCGCGGTGCCCGGCGATCGAGAGGGTGAACCCGCGCTGCGGGGTCGCGGCGGTGGGGAAGCCGATCCGCAGTCGGTCGCCGCGACCGTCGCGCACCACCCGCCAGTCGAGCGAGGCGATGACACTGGCCCGATCGCCGCGCCGCTCGACGGCCTCGACCGCATCGATGAACCAGCCCGGTGTGATCTGCCCCGTGACCTCGAACGCCTCGCCACTGCGGACCCGGAGATCACAAGCCGTCCGCCCCGTCACGACGGTCGGAACGATGTCAACGGTCGTCACCCGCGCCACGTCGAGATCCGCCCCGCGGGGCGCCACGCCGACGCGCACCCGGGCCTGTGGCGATTGCGCCTCGAGTGCCACAAGCGCTCCTTCCCCCGCCGCGCCCGGGCGGATCGGCCAGCCGGCCGTCTTCTCGGCAGCGACCGGGAGGCAATGCTCGGAGCCGATGTCGATCAGCGAGAGCCCCGAATCGCATTCGACCCGCACCCCTCCCCCGGCCCACTCCGCGGCCACCGGCCAGATCAGGGGGAGCCAGCCGTCATCGGAATCCCCAGGCCCGTCGGCGCCGTGGTGAGGGAGCGGGGCGACGGCACTGATCGACAGCGGCGCGAGGGTGCCGAGACTGCCGGCCGGGAGTCGGACGAGCGTCGCCTCTCCGGCACGCCCCCATTCGACTTCGGCAGAGACCCCCTCGCGGCTGGGCAGCGCGACCGTCGCCGACACCGGGAGGAGCCTGGGATCGGCGTCGAGTGACACAAGCAGAGTCCGCCACGGCGTCGTCGGCACGATGACAGCCGTCACCCCGACCTCTCCCTGCCCGACGGCGACAGCCTGCCAGCAGCCGAACTGCCGGGCTGACTCCTTCGCCGGCACCGCGGTGAACAGGAGCGTCTCGATCGGCCCGACGTCGATCCGCCAGACGCTCTCGGCCCCCGACGCCGGCTGCGGCGCGGGGATCGCCACCGGTTGCCGAGCCCAGACCTCTCCCTCGATCAAGGCCACCGTTCCCGGCGGGGTCTTGAGCTCGATCCGCGTGCGAAGCGCCGGCACGAGGGGGAGAACAAGCGCGCCACCGTCCTCGGCCGGGGGCATCTCCCACTGGAAGCGGTAGTGCCCGGCTTTGGTTGCGAGGAACCCCAGCGCCGAAGGCCCGCCATGAATCGCCACGTCGGAGCTCATGCCCTCCCCGTCGCAACTGCCGCGGAGGATCGGCACCATCCCCAGCGAGACGAGGGAGGGAAGATCGTCGGCTGGAAGGTCGAACGACACCGTGCCGCGGAGCCGGCCTTCGACATCGAGCGTGGCGGTGCAGGTGGCATCGGTGATCGTCAACGCCTGACGGCGAAGCGCCGGGGGAGTTTCATCCAGCCGGGCGTCGCCCGTGGCAGCCGCCAGCGCCGCCTCGAACTCCTCCACCGGCACCGGGACGAGCCGATGGCCTCCGAGGGGCACCTCGCCCAGTCGGCCCCCCGGGACGCGCACCCGGTGGAAGGGCATCGTGCCCTCCCGGGACTGCGCGGTGGCCAGAGGCGCTGGGGCCGAAGCCGGAACGGGAGCGGGCGGATCGGCGGTGGCCGCCAGCGGCAGCGCGAGCCCCAGGAGCGCTAGCCCCACGAGCGTCAGGATGAGGTCGCCAGAGCGCGTCATGACAGCGACCGCCCCGGTGACGCGGGGCGAACCACGGACGGAGGATCGAGATTGACGATCAGCGACGGCGGCGAGACGAGGCGCGTCGAGTCGTCGTGATCGTCGGCCGCAGGCGCCACGGCGACCATCGGCACCACAGGCTCGGTCACCCGGCGCAGGCCGGCGGCGAGGAACGACAGCAGACATCCCGGGATCGCGGCTTGGACGACGAGCGGAGCGATGTCGGGGAAGGCCACGGCTGCGAGTGTGGCCGGCAGCGCCAGCGCGAAGACCGCGGGCACGCGGCGCCAGGCGGGGCGATAGACCATCGTCAGCCCGAGTGCGAGCAGCGGCCCCGACACGAGGAGGACCAGGAGCCAGGTGGGAAGGAGCCAGACGGTGCCCGCCCCAGGGGATCCGGTGCCGGCAAACACGACCCGCCCCGAGACCATCGGCGGCTCCGCGGGGGCCGTCGGCCGGAGGGGATCCCCGCCGAGGGTCGGGTCGGCTCCGGTCGACCGCTGGGCCACGCCCCGCACGGCGCCTGCCACCCAGTCGGCGAGGACACCGCGGGCCACGACCGGCATCCGCTCGAGCCCGAGCGTCCCCCATTCCCACCGCTGCTGCGACGTCCAATGGACCGGCGCGGCGAGGAGATGCTCGTTGTCGTCAAGGAGAAGATCCCAGAAAAAGCGGCGTTCCAGGGTTCCTTCGGCGAACCGCGGCGCCTCGAGGACGAGGGGACCGAACACCCCACCGAGGAACCACCGCGCTCCTCCCCCCTCGGCGACGCTCCGTGGACGCGACATCCCGATCGTCACCTGCGCCGACGCGCGGCCGACCCCCTGCCCGGGGCCCCGCGGAATGTCGATCGTCACCGCCCCGTCCGGGCGGACTGCCCCGACGATCGGCTGACCGTCGAGGCGCACTTCCACGGCCGCGGCGTCGGGGAGGCCGTTGCGCATCGGCAGGCACGAGGGGGGAAGCGCGAGCACCAAGCGCCGCCCGGTCGTCGTCACCGCATAGCGGAAGCGATCCTCGCGACGATCGGCGAGGATCCTCGTCTCCAGCCAGGCCGCTTCGACGACGGTGTCGCCGCTGCCGTTCCCCGGCTGCGACGAAAACGTCAGCGGCACCGATTCCTGGATCCGCGTCGCCACCCATGTCCGCTCCGCCGTGGGGAGGTTCGGCGCCGCATCGCGCCGCCAGAC
Source organism: uncultured Planctomycetaceae bacterium (assembly GCA_903951635.1). Classification (GTDB taxonomy): domain Bacteria; phylum Planctomycetota; class Planctomycetia; order Pirellulales; family UBA1268; genus QWOP01. Next base: position 8,494 of record CAJBCV010000477.1, on the reverse strand, counting down.
GTCGCCCCGGACATCGACGACGGGGTTCTCGTCCGAAAGAAGTGTGAACGACTGGCGGCCGATCCGCGCCCCACGCGGGAGGACGAGCGGCAGCGGCGACACCTCGGCCTCCCCTGCGGGCCGCGGCGTCGGCAGCGTCCAGCGGAGGACGATCTCCCCTTCGCCGAGGAGGGGGACGGCAAGCAGGCTGCGGAGTGCCGTCCCTTCAGGGCCGGCGCTCGCTGCGTCGCCACTGGGAAGCGCGAACGGCGAGAGGCGCTGGGCGCCCTGTCGGATCTCGAACGTGCCCCCTTCGGCGATGGCGGCAGGGAGGACGACGTCGATCGACTCCAGCGGCAGATGGGCGACGTCGAGCCGCAGTGTCTCCTCGACGACCGTCTCCTCCTCGCCGACGGTCGCACGGGCATCGACGACCGCCTCGACGCGCCGCGGCAGCGACCGCCGCGAGGCTTGAAACTCACCCGCAGCGCCATCGAGCCGGTAGACGAGCTGCCCGCGGTCCCCCTCGGAGCGCCTCGAGGCCGGCACCACCTGACGGACCAGACCACGGATCTTCTCCCCGTCGGGAAGGACCTCGATGTCGGCATCGGCCGCCACCGTCACCGTTGCCGGCCCGACGAGGTCGGCCCGCGGCTGCGGCATCATCCACGAGAGGCGGTCGCTCGCGGCGTCGACGGTGAGCGCGGCGCGGAGGTCGACGACGGCATCACCGGCCAGCGGCTGGAGGAACGGGATCACCACCTCGCCATCACGCGAGGCAACCGCCGCCGTGTCGACGAGCGTGGCGGGGGAAACCTCGTCGATCGTCCAGCCGTCGAGTCCGACCGAGAGCCGCGTCACCGGCGCCCCGCGGACGGAGACCCGGAACTTCGCCTCGAGAACGACCCGCGTCTCCCCGATCGTGTAGCGATATTCGGGCTCGACGACGACCCGGCTGCTCCGCGGCCTGACCCGCATGGGGAGGGCGGCCGGTTGCGCGTCGTGGGCGAAGGCGGCGACGAAGCCGGGCTGCCGCGCGGCCGGAGCGGGATCGACGCGCCGGTTGGCGCCGGGATCGTCCCAGTCGAGCTGCCACTCCCCCGCGACGACCAGCGCCGTCCGTCCTCGTTGCCTCCAACCGGGGATCCCCTCCACGGCGAACCCGAGGGGATCGAAGGGAACGCGACCGGTGGGATCGACGGGGCGCTCACACTCGAGTTCCACCAGCGCCACGCCATCCGGATTCCGTGCCACTTGCACCTCGACGACCCGGGCCCCGTCTCCGCCGTCGACCGCCTCGCCGACGGCGCGGACCAGCGACGCCGGCTCACCGACGCGGACGAGCGTGCAGCGCGGCGGCAGCGTCAGCCGCACCGCCCCTTGATCCGCAGGCAAGCCGTCGATGCGCACCGCCGCTTCGATGACGGCCACGCGGCCGTCGATCCGCACGAGGCTCTCCACCGCCACCTGCGGTAGGACGCCGGCTCGGGCCGCCGCGGCCCCACGGCCGGCGATCCGGAATCGTGTCTCTCCGCCGACGCCGTCGCAGACGACACGGCTCCCCGCCGCGCCGTCCGGCTCCACGCGCGGCGGGAGGCCGGCGGGCTGGACGGTCACCACCGGTTCCGATCGGGCGGAAAGGATCACGCACCGCGACGTCGTCGCCACCGGCAGATCGAGGAGAAAGGACTCGCGATCGGCAAGCGTCTCGAGCGCCACCACACCGACGAGCGTCACGGTGTGTCGGTCGTCACGACTCCCCGACACCCAGCCGCGGTAGCCGCTGGCCGCGGCGTCGCGCCCCGGTCCTTCGAGGATGAATCGCCCCGGCCCCTCGACGCGCGGGTCGGACGTGAGGATCAGCCCGGCGAGGCGGAGCGGCACGTCGACCCACCCATCCCGGGTCTGACGGACCTCGAGGGTGATTTCGATGGTGCAGGTGTCGGCGTCGATCCCCATCCCCGGCCGCGCATCAGCGACCAGGCGTTCGATGACGAGCCCCGGGGGCCTAGGCACGCCGGGAAGGCGCTCACGCTGCCCGAGCAGTTCGAGGAAATCGCGGTACTGGAATCCGGGCACCGGCACGAGCCGGCCACCATCATCGGGGAGATAAAAGATCTCGGGGGGCTGTTCGACGGGGCGCGGTTCCAAGCCGCCTTCGGGTCGGGCGAGCGGAGTGGCGCCAGCCGACTCGCCACGCGCCGCGCCGGCAGCAGGCGGAGGGCCACCGGGCCGCTCACTCGCTCCCGGCTCTTTCAGCGGCGGTGCGTTCCCCGCGGGTGTCGGCGGCTCGTTCTGCGGGCGCGCCGAAGCGATCGTTCCCAGCCCGAGGGCAAGGGCCATCACGAGCCATACCCTGAGGCCCCATTCCCTCAGGCCGTCCACGGGTGGGTGCTCGGACGCGGTGGTCGATCGCTTCCGCTTCGGCATCTCGACCCCGGGGGTTGAAAGGACATGGCTCGGTCGGAGATCGTCCCGGCGGCTTCCCTCGACACTCGCTTCTTTGACACTAGCTTCGCGCAGCCTCCTCCGCACGACGATCGGGCCGAAAGAAACACCCCCTGCCGGGGCGATCCGACCGTTACGACACGCTCCACCGTCACGACCGGCGCCAGTGGCCGCCCCCGTCACCGCGGCGCCTTGGCCGTCACGAAAGCCACGGAGGAAGGACAGCCTGGAGTTCGTTGAGGAGCCGCGTGCTCGAGGCGCTGATGAAGGCCGGCGTGTCGAGGACGAAATCGGGCCCGGCCGCAAACGGCCCGACGCTCCCGCCGGCTTCCCGAACGAGGAGGATCCCGGCGGCGACGTCCCACGACTTGATGCTCCGCACCCAGAAGGCGTCGAAGCGTCCACAGGCGACATAGGCGAGGTTGATCGCCGACGACCCGCTCCGCCGGATCGCCAACGCGTGGGGAACGATGGCGAGGAAATCTTGCACGGCCGGGGAGTTGCCGTCGACCTGAGCCGGAAAGCTCACCGCCACGACCGCCTCGGCGAGCGTCGCGGTCGGCGCGGCGACGATGCTCCGCCCGTTGAGCCACGCCCCACCGCCGGCCCGCGCGGTGAAGCACTCATCGCGGACCGGATCGTAGATCGCGCCGACGACGAGATCGTCGCCGCGGGCCAGCGCCACGGAGGTGCAGTAGGCAGGGATTCCCTTGACGTAATTCGTCGTGCCGTCGAGTGGATCGACGATCCAGCGATACTCGCCGGCCCCTCCAGCAGCGCTCCCCGGCGCCGACTCCTCCCCGACAAAGCCATGATCGGGAAAGGCTCCGAGCACGATCCGCTGGACCTCGGCCTGCGCGGCGATGTCGGCCTCGGTGACGTAATCCCGCGGCCCCTTCGACGACACCGCGAACCGCCCCACCCAATCCTGGAGCACGCTCCCTCCGGCACGGGCGGCGGCTTCACAGATGGCAAGCGGGTCGGGCATCGTTGCAGGCTCCTCTTTTGGCGCGGCAGGGCGGGACGGCCTCCGGGCTGAGAGGGCGTCGCCGACGACCACCAAACTACCAGACCGCCCCCGCCGGCGGCGGACGGACAGGTGACCGCGGGCCAGACCGCGGCTGCCGCTGCAGCCCATGGAGGGCGTTTCGCCCCAAGAGCTACACTGCGTTTCGAGGCTTGGAGACGTTTTGGCTTGTCACGTGCCGGCGATTGTTCCGGCGACGTTTCCTTCCTCGGGCACTGATTTTTTTTCTTGCGAGGAAGGCCCCATGTCGAGATCTCCGTCCGCATCATCAAAGGCCGGGCTGGCCGCGGCGCCTCGCGGCTCGACCGACAGCGTCTGGACGCTCGCCGGCGGGAGGGCCGAAGATCGGGCCGGGGGAGTCGTGGTCGATCTCTCGGCTCCCGCCCTGGGGCTCGTCACCCCCTCGGGGGATCGGTGGCTCGGCTTCGATGTCGGCGTGGGGCGGCCGCCTCTCGATGCCTGGGTGCGCGGCGACGACGTGACGGCGATCTGGGAGCCGGGGGACGATCGCGGGCTCCGCGCTACCGGGCTTTGGCGCTGTCATGGCGTTGACGCAGGTGTCATCTCCTGGGAACTCGTCGCATCGGCTACCACGCGTCTCCTCCACGCCGACGCCACGCTGGCGGTGACCTCCGACGTCAAGGCTGTCGAGATCCTCTCGGCGGCGTGGCAGGCCGGCATCCCGTCCCCCTTCGCCCCGGGAACCCCGGCGCATCATGGCCTCGTCCTCCTCCGCCAAGGGAATGGCCGCAGCCTGCTCCTCATGCTCCACCCCTCCGATCACCAGACCGTGACCGTGGCCGTCGACCAGGGCCGGGCCCGCGTCGGTTGCTGGCTGTTCCCCACCGGCGTCGAAAAGGGGGTGCTCCTCCGCAGTCGGGTCGTCGCCGCGATCGGCCCAACTGCCGATGACGTCGCCTGGGGGCCCCGGCTTGCCGCCAGGTTTGCCGCCTCGCCGCCAGTGCTCTCGACGTAGGGGACAGCAGCGGGGGACTGGCCGCGGTTTTTCCGCTGGAGCGATCAGGGCCCACGCGTTACATTGCCCCCATTCCCCCCACCTTTCACGAGCCATGGATCGGCTCCCGCACGCCCTTCGGGCCGTGGGGACGTTCCGTGGGAATACGGACCGGTGTTGTTTGACGACTCCTGCGTGGGGGCGTTGAACGCGAGGGACGGATCAGGTCATTGGAGGACCTCGCCGTGGCAGACATCGTCTTCGCCTTCGATGCGGCACTCGACCGCCCGATGCCCCTTCCCGCGAGCGCCCCGGCCGACGTCGTCGATGCCTTCGCCGCCGCCCCCTGGGAGGCCTTCGAGGTGGCGGTGACCACCGCCCGTCAGTCGCGCGCCGCGGCGCTGGTGCTGTTCGGTTCGACCCTCGATCCACTCCGCGCGAGCCCCGCCCAGGCGGCCCGGCTCCGGAGCATGATCATGGACCTGGCTGGCGACGGCTGCCAGACGGTGTGGGTGGCCGACGATGCCACCGACTGCGCCAACATCGCCCGGGCGCTGGCCGAGCCGACCGGGCTGTCGTTCGTGACGCCGGCGGCGCCGCAGCGGCTCGACATCCGCGGGCTGTCGGTCGAGATCTGTTCGGCCCGGGGACCGGTGGTGGCCACGACCGGCGTCGGGCAACTCGTTCCCTCGTTCGCCTCGGCCCACTCCTCGCTCCTTCCGGCGCAGCGACGGATCGTCGTCGGCTGGGATGATGCCTGGAGTTCGATCCACGCCGAGGGGGCCGGGCCGCTTCACGGGCTCCATGCGCCGCTGGCCACCGGCGCCGGGCCGGCCTCGGGCACGTTCTTCGTGTGGGGATCACGGCGCGTCCAGGCCGTGCCCTCCGGCGTGCATGCCCTCCCCGCGCTCCAGGCACGCGTCGCCAGCGAAGCGGCAGCCGGTGCCTGCGGAGCGGTGACGCTCACGACCCTCGGGGCCCTCACAGCGGGATTGCCGGCCCCGCTCTCCCCGCATTCCACTCCGTCGGTGGCGGCGAATCTCGGCGGCGCGGCGCTGGCTCCTCTCGGCCTTCCTGCCGTGGCCGACCATCGTCCCGCCTGGCGCGAGGTGCCGACGCACCGGGTCACCTGGCGGACGCTGGCCCTGGAGTCGCTGGCGGGCAACGACGAGGAACTCGCCACCACGATCTGGGGAGCGCTCGAAGCGATGACCCCCGATCCATCCGGCCCGCTCCACGTCGTCCGCGTCGCCATCGACTGTGGCGGCAGCCTCGCCCGGCGGCTCCATGTCTCGGAGATCTCGGCCGAGACGATGAGCCGGCTCCGTGAGCTGTTCGACCCGCGGTCGTTCCGCGTCTGGTGCCAAGACCTCGAGGCCGACCGCAACGAAGCCCTCGTGGCGCTCGTGCGAAATGCCTCCTCGAGCGCCTCCGGCACGACGGCCTCGTTCGCCTCGCTCCTCGCCGAGAAGGTGCTCGAGGGGGAGAAGCATGCGGGAGCCTCGGGGCCACGCGAGGCGGCCTGGGTGGCGCTTGAATTGATGGAATCGACCTGACCGATCGACCAGGAAGGGGGCCGGCGCCACGGGCACCGGCCACCGGAGGAGCAGCCGTATGATCATCGAGCGCATCCAGATCGACCGCTTCGGCGCTCTCGAGGGGGTCAAGGTCGAAGGGCTCGACGCGGGCGTGGAGGTTCTCCACGGCACGAACGAGACCGGCAAGACCTCGTTGCTGGAGTTCGTCCGCGGCGTTCTCTTCGGCTTCGGCCATCTCTTCCGCCGCGGGATCCTCGATCCCCACCTCCCCTGTGGCGGCCGCCTCCAGGCGCGGGCCGGGCTCGACGCCCGCCGGATCGTCGTCGAGCGCCGCCACGAAGGCCCCCACCTCGAGCGACTCTCGCGGCAGGACTACACCACGGAGAAGGACCTTCCGGTCGCCGACCATCTCACCGTCTCGGCGAGCGACGGTGGCACCGCCACCACGCTCTTCCTCCAGGACTACATGGGAGACATCGACGAGCGCACGTTCACCGCCGTCATGGCCTTCGGTCTCGACGAGCTCCAGGAGCTCCACACGCTCGAAGCCGAAGGGTGCGGGAGCCGGCTCTACGAACTGGCCAGCGGCCTCGATCGCGGGCGCGTGACCCGCGTCCTCGACAGTCTCCGGGTCGCCATCGAACGGCTCGATTCCCCCGATCCGGAGGTGTCGCCGATCGAGTCGCTCCGCCAGCGCCGAAGCGCCGCCCTCGGGCGGCTGGCGAGCATGGGGGCACCGGCCGTCGCCGCCGGCGCCCTCGGCAGCGAGCTTGCGAGGATCGACGCCGAGATCACCGCCTTCGAAACGGCGCATCACCAGGCCAAGCTCGCCGAGGAGACGATCCGCGCGGTCGTCCCCCTCGAGCCGCTCTTCCGCCACTGGCGCCGCTCGAGCGATCACCTCACACAGCTCGAAGCCACGCCGCTGATTCACCCCGATCTCGATGCCTGGCAGTTGGCGACGAAGCGACGCGACGGCTTGGCCCGATCGGCGGCGAAGCGGAAGCGGATCCGCGGGAAGATCGCCCGGGAGATCAAGTCACACGCCGCCGACGAGACGATCTGGAAGAAGCGGGCCGCGGTCGCGGCGCTGCTCGAGGAGCAGCCGAGGCTCGAGCGCCTCGCCGCCGAGTCGGGCCGCGCCGCCGCCACAGCGCGACAGGCCGCCCGCCGCTTCGGCGAGCAGCTCGGCGCCGCGGGGCTCGTCCGGCTGCTCGTAGCCGAAGCAAAACCCGGAGCCTCCCCCGACACACTTTCGGAGATGCAGCTTCCCAGCGGGTTCTCGCGTTCCTTCGGCGCCCTGCGCGGGCGGGCCCGCGAGGTCGCCGCCGCAGGGCGCGGTCTCAAAGCTGCCAAACAGGCCGTGGCCGACGCGCGGGCTGCGGTCGAGTCGACACGCGGCTCCCTCAAGTCGCCCCAGTCGCAGGCCGCCGGCCTGTCGATCGCCGCCGCGATCGAGGAAGCCGCCGGGCGCGCCGCGCTCCTCCGCAATCGGATCGCCTCCGGTGAGCAGGTGGTGGAGCTCGAGAAATCGCTCGCCGTCCTCGACCGCGACGTGGCCCTCCACCTCCGCGGTCAGCTGATCCCTTTCGAGTGGCTCCTCGGCCTCGGGGCGATCTTCATCACCGGAGCGGCGATGATCCTGTCGGGGCTCTTCCTGCCCGCCACCGTCACCGGGTCGCTCGCCTGGGCGATGGCCGCCCTCGGACTGGTCGGCACGGGACTGGCCTCGGCGGTGACCTGGACGATGGATCGCGCCGCCAGTGATCGCCTCGAGTCGGCCCGCCAGCAAGTGACGATGGTGCGAAAGCAGCGCGACGATGCCGCGGCGCAGTGCGGCCTCCTCGACAAGAAACTCGAAGCCCTCCGCGGATCGGTGGAGCGTTGGCCGGGGGAGCATTCCCCGACGATCGATCGCCGGCTCGTGGCGGCCCAGAACGAGATCGAACGGCTCGAGGCCTTGGCCACGCGCGAAGGCTCGCTCCATCTCCTCGCCGATCGTCTCGAGGCCGCCGAGCAGGATCTCGCCCGGGCCCTCCAGCGCCGCGCGGCGGCGCGCGGCGGATGGCGGAAGGCGCTCGAGGCGCGGGCCCTCCCCGCCACCCTCACCCCGAGCGAGATCCGCCAGCTCTCGAGGCACCAGACGGCGCTGTTGGCCCTCGACGAGGAACGCCAGCGGACGTCGGAAGAGGCCCGGCTCCGCCGCGAGGAGTTTGCGGCGATGGGGCATCAGGTCGAGGGGCTCCTCGTCGAGTGCGACATGCTCCCCGAGGGGACGCCGCTCGATCAACTCCAACAGCTCCGCGAGCGGCTCAACCGCGAAACGTCGTTCCACCGCCTCCGCGGCAAGATGACCGCCCGCCTCGTCCGCGCCCGCCGCCGCCACCGCGAGGCGCTGGCGCGCGTGAAGCTCGCCGAGCGTCGGGTGCGCGAAATCATCGCCCGCTGGAACGTCGAGACGGAGAAGGAGTTTCTCGCGCTCGTCGATCGTCGCCCCCTCGTCGAGGAGGCGAGGCTCGAGGCGCAAGGCGCCGAGCGGGCCTGGGT
>CAJBCV010000476.1 GCA_903951635.1 uncultured Planctomycetaceae bacterium | reverse complement strand
CTACAAGATGGAGAAGATCGCCGGTCGCGGCCTGGTGACGGTCTACAACCTCGCCAACGGCCTTCTCTTCTGCTTCCTCGCCGGCTCCATGATCACGGTGTCGGCGACGGCCGTCGGGCCGTTCTTCCCCGAGGGAACGATCGCGATGCCGACGTTCTCCTCGACGATGCCCACCGGCCCTGCCTGGATCGTCTCTTGCATCGCCATCGGGGCGGCGATGACCTTCGTCGCCCTCAAGGGCTACGATGTCGTCGCGCTCGTCGGCCACTACGCCGCTCCCTGGATGTTCCTGATTTTCCTCGCCTGTGCGATCGTGACCCTCGGGAAGCTCGGCACGACCGACGTCTGGGCGCTCCTCACGCCCGCCCCAGGGACGAAGCAGTCGATCTCGTTCCTCGGGATCGTCCTGTTTGCGTGGTTCTGTAACGCCGCGATGCACATCGGCATGGCCGATCTGTCGGTGCTCCGGTTCGCGAAGAAGCCGAGCGCCGGGTGGGCGAGCGCCGCGGGGATGTTCCTCGGCCACTATGTCGCCTGGATCTGTGCGGCGCTCCTCCTTATCTACTGGGTGCGGGAGCGCGGCGTGAACCCGGAGGAGGGGAAGGATCCCGGCACGATGGTCAACGACGCCGTCGGTTGGGCCGGGCTTGTTTGCGTCATCATCGCCGGCTGGACAACGGCCAATCCGACGATCTACCGGGCGGGCCTCGCCTTCCAGGGCGTGCTGCCAGGGCTCTCCCGCACCGGGGCCACGCTCCTGGCCGGGGCCGTCTGCATCGCGGCGGGAATCTTCCCGGCATTCGCGATGCGGCTTCTCGACTTCGTCGGTGTCTACGGCACGATCCTCGCGCCGGTCGGCGGGCTGATCGTCGTCGATCACTTCCTTGCCGACCGCGTTGGAATCGACCGCGACCCAGCCGCGAAGAGCGGCGCGTCGTTCAACATGGCCGTCCTCATTGCCTGGCTCGTGCCCGTGCTGATCGGCCTTTCGATGACTGCGGTGTCGCCGCTGAATCCGTGGGGCTTCGAGGTGCCGCCGTGGTATCTCCCGCTTCCCTGCACGATTGCCTGCGGCACCCTCTACATCCTCCTTTCGAAATTCGCCGGCGGTCGGGCCGCGGCGGCCGCCTGATCACGGGAGTTAGAAGTGATGACAACCTCTGAAAAATCGCCGTACCACACGCCGGCCAAGTTGGTCGGGCTCGCGGCACTCGCCGGCACGATCCTCCCGCCGGTGGCGTTCCTCTTCGGCGGAGTGTCGCTCGACGTGGTGAAAGGAATCATGCTGGTCGCCGCGATCCTCTGGTTCGTGGCGGCGCCGCTGTGGATGAAGGTGGACTGACGGCCGGCTCGTCGGCCTGCGGACGGACGAATGGCCGGGGCGAACGGAGAGCCCGGCGGGGCTCGGACTCACTTGAGAAGGAGCTTGCATGCGCAGGCGCGAAGTGGCTTGGGGCGCGGTGGTGATCGGTGTCGTGATGGGGATGCTCTGTCGGCTCGCTGCCGCCGGGGAGCCGGCCGCCCCGGGAGCGGGGGGCCGCAGCCCGATCGTGCAGTTCGACATCGTGCCGACGAGGATCGTCTGGCAGAGCGAGAAGGGGGTGGGGAACGCGTCATCGCTCCTCACGCCGCAGGCGCCGCAGCCGCTGTTGGCCTCGCCTGTTCCTCCCTGCACGCTGACGGCGAGCGACGAGGGGCCTGCCGGCGTTCTCCTCGACTTCGGCCGAGAGCTTCAGGGCCACGTCGAACTCTACACGCCGCTCCTCCCCACGAAGGATCCCGTCCGCGTTCGCGTCCGCTTCGGCGAGTCGGCAAGCGAGGCGATGGCCGACCTCGGCGATAGGAACGCGCAGAACGACCATGCGATCCGCGATTCCGTCGTCACGCTCCCGTGGCTGGGAACGCAGTCGATCGGCCCGAGCGGGTTTCGGTTTGTGCGGATCGACGCGATCGACCCGGGCAAGACCGTCATGCTCTCGCAGGTGCGGGCGAAGCTCGGCGTCCGGGATCTCCCCCGGATCGGCTCTTTCCGCTCGAGCGATCCGCGGCTCGACCGGGTGTGGCAAGTGGGGGCCGACACGGTCCACCTCTGCATGCAGGACTACCTCTGGGACGGCATCAAGCGCGATCGCCTCGTGTGGATCGGCGACATGCATCCGGAGTTCCGGTCGATCGAGGCCGTCTTCGGCCATGACGACGTCGTGCCGAAGTCGCTCGATCTGACCCGCGACGCCACGCCGGTCACCGAGTGGATGAACGGGATCTCGAGCTATTCGATGTGGTGGGTGTTGATCCACGAGGAGCTGTGGATGCACCGGGGTGATCGGGCGTATCTCGAGGCCCAGCGGCCCTACCTCACGAAGCTCCTCGAGCGGCTTGCGGCGCTCGTCGGGGAGGATGGCCGGGAGCGGATCGACGGGTTACGGTTTCTCGACTGGCCGAGCTCGCCGAACCAGGAGGGCGTGACAGCGGGCCTCCAGGGACTCCTCGTGATGACGCTCGACGCCGGCGCCAGGCTCATGGACGTGCTCGGGGACGAGCGGGTGGCGGGAATGTGCCGGGCGGCGGCCGATCGAGGGCGTCAGGTGGTGCCCGACGTGAATGGCTCGAAGTCTGGGGCGGCGCTGTTGGCCCTGGCGGGGATGCGCGACGCGAAGGAGACGGCCAAGGAGACGCTCCTCCCTGGCGGGCCGGCGGGCGTGTCGACGTTCTATGGGGTGTATGTCCTCGAGGCGCTTGCCGAGGCGGGGGAGATCGATGCTGCCCTCGATCTCATTCGCGTCTACTGGGGAGGGATGCTCGACCTGGGCGCCACGACGCTGTGGGAGGATTTCGAGCTGGCCTGGACCGAGAACGCCGGCCGAATCGACGAGCTCGTGCCCCCGGGCAAGAAGGACATCCACGGCGACTGCGGGGCCTACTGCTACGAGGGCTTCCGTCACAGCCTCTGCCACGGCTGGGCCAGCGGGCCGACGTCATTCCTCTCGCGCCGCGTTCTCGGCGTCACGGTCGCCGCGCCGGGGATGACGAAGCTCCGTGTCGAGCCCCGGCTGGGCAAGCTGCAGTGGGCCGAGGGAACCTACCCGACGCCGCGTGGCCCGCTCTTTGTCCGCCATGAGAAACGCCCCGACGGGAGCGTCGTGACGACGATCCGGGCGCCGGAGGGGATCGCGATCGAGGGACCGCCAGGGGCGGCGATCGAGTCGGTCGCGGCTGCGGCGACCCCCGAATCGTCGGGGAAGCGGTATGGCGGTCTCACGCCGCCGGGCGACGGGCTTCTCCCACAGGGTTTGCTGTGCGAATGGCTCACCGATCCTGCGGGGATCGATGCCCGCGCCCCGCGGTTTTCCTGGCGCTACGAGGGAGGGGCTCACAGCCGCCGCGGCCTGCGGCAGACGAAGTATCAGATTCTCGCCGCGACGGCTCCCGGGCTGCTCGAGCCAGGGAAGACCGATCGGTGGGATTCCGGCGTCGTGGCCTCGGAGGAGACGCTCTCGATCGTGTGGAGCGGTAAGCCGCTCGCTTCCGGTGAGCGTGTCTACTGGACGGTGCGGGTGTGGGACGAGGCGGGAGTGCCATCCCGGTTTGCTCCGCCGGCGATGTTTCTCATGGGACAACTCGACGCGACCGACTGGAAGGGGGAGTGGATCTCGACCCCCGACCACACCCCCGTCCATGCCGATCCCGCCACGCTCCATGTGCCGCCGGCCCGCCGCTACCGGAAGGTGGTCCGTTTTCCCAAGCCGGTGAAGCGTGGCGTGCTCCACGGCACGGCCCTTGGGCTCGTCGATTGGCGGATCAACGGCCAGCCGGTGAGCGATGCCTGGTTTGCCCCCGGCTGGGCCGATTACGCCCAGCGCGTTCATGCCCGCAGCCATGAAGTCACGCACCTTCTCGCCAGCGACGCCGCCGCTTGCCTCGCCGCCGAGGTGGCCGACGGCTGGTATGCCGGCTACCTCGGTTACGGCCTGCTCGTCGGCTACGGCCCCCACCGTACCGGCCGCAACTTCTACGGCACGACGCCGGCACTCATGGGGCAGCTCGACGTCGAATATGTCGATGGCACGCGGGAGTCGTTTGTCACCGACACGACGTGGGAAGTGTCGTCGGCCGGGCCGACGCGCGAGGCCGACTTCCTCATGGGGGAGCATCACGACGCCCGTCGAGCCCAGACCGGCTGGGACACGCCCGGCTTTGCGCCGGATCCTGACCAGTGGCATCGGGCGATCGCTGCCGCGGCCCTGCCGACCGAGACGGTGCCGTTCTTCGAGTCGGGGGTGGAGCGGAAGCAGGCGATCGGCTTCGCGAAGCCCTCGCGTGTCGTGGCCTCCACGGCGCCGCCGATCCGCGTCGTCGGCGAGCTTCCCGCCCGCAGCGTCCGTGCGGTGAAGCCGGGCGTGTTCGTGTTCGACTTCGGGCAGAACTTTGCCGGGGTTGTCCGGCTCTCCGTCGAGGCTCCTGCGGGAACGACGATCCGGCTGCGGCACGGCGAGATGCTCCATCCCGACGGCACGCTCATGACGGAGAATCTCCGCCGGGCCCGCGCCGTCGACCGCTACGTCTGCCGTGGCGGTGGCCGCGAGACCTGGGAGCCGCGGTTCACGTATCACGGATTCCAATATGTCGAGGTGACCGGTCTGCCTGAGGGGATGTCGCCGCCGCCGTCCTTGCTCACCGGCCTCGTCCTCTCCAACGACACGCCACCGGCCGGGGGCTTCGCCTGCAGCGATCCGGTGATGACGAAGTTTTGGGAGAACACGACTTGGACGCAGCGGGCCAACTTCATCGAGGTGCCGACCGACTGCCCGCAGCGCGACGAGCGCTTCGGCTGGATGGGCGACGCGCAGATCTATGCCCGCACCGCGACTTTCAATGCCGACGTGGCCGCCTTCTTCACGAAATGGCTCGATGACGTCGAAGAGGCGCAGATTCGCCACGGACCTGCGGCCGGCGCCTATCCCGACTACTGCCCCTATCCGATGGCCCATGGTACGCCCGGCGCCGTCCATGGCACGGCCTGGACCGACGCCGGCGTGATCTGCCCCTGGACAATGTGGCGGGTGTATGGCGACACGCGGCTCGTCGAGCGGCATTGGGCGTCGATGGAGCGCTTCATGGCGTGGCGGCTGGCCGCCGATCCGCGGCTCGAGGGGGTCAATCTCGGTAACACCTGGGGCGACTGGCTCAATGTCCAGGAGGAGACGCCGATCGAGTATGTCGATCTGTGCTATCACGCCCAGTCGGCCCGGATGATGGCCGAGATGGCGGAGGCTATCGGGCGGCGCGATGCCGAGGTCGGCTACCGGAAGCGATGGGCCGATCTCGCCGCGGCCTTCCGGAAGAAGTATCTCCTCCCCTCGGGGCTCGTGTCGGTGGCGACGCAGTCGGCGTGCGTCCTCGCGCTGGAGGCCGGCGTGGTGCCGGAGGACCGGATTCCGGTCGTCACCGGGCAACTCGTCGGCCGCATCGCCGCCAACGACACGCGGATGGCGACGGGCTTCCTCGGCACCAAGGCAATTCTCCCGGTACTCTCGGCGCATGGGCACCACGACCTTGCCTGCCGCCTCTTCCAGAGCCGGAAGTTCCCCAGCTGGGGCTATGAAGTGGAACAGGGTGCCAACACCGTCTGGGAACGATGGGACAGCTACACGAAGGAGCATGGCTTCAACGGCGCCACCGGGAGCAACAACGCCGCCATGAACAGCTTCAGCCACTACGCCTTCGGGGCGGTGATGGAGTGGGGCTTCCGGTCGCTCGCCGGGATCGATGTCGGTGAGCCAGGAGGGGCGACGGTTCGTCTCCATCCCCGGCTCCCTTCCCGCGACAGCAATCCCGATCTCCCGGCGATCGACTGGGTGAAGGCCGATTGGCGCTCGCCGCGGGGGACGGTGCGGACCCACGCCCGCCGAGTGGGAGACAGGCTCGAAGTGAGCGTCGCGATCCCTCCCAATACCACCGCCCGGCTCGTCGTGCCCGCGAAGCGCCCCGAGGATGTCACCGAGGGTGGGCGGGCGATCGTGTCCATTCCGGGCGTGCGGGTGATGGAGACGACCGACGACGGCGTCGTGCTGGCGCTGGAATCAGGGGAATATGGGTTTGTCGTCGGCGAGCGCTGAGGTGTTCGATGTCGGGGGGCGACTTTCTTGACGTCATGGATAGACGCCTGTACACTCCTTCCCGGAGTGCGTGACGGCCCCCGCATCGGAGTTCATCCCTTCATGAACACCTACCGCATCTACGAGGATCTGCGGCTGACGCTCGGCGAAGAGGCTGCGAAGTCACTCGCCCATACGCTCGGGCCGATGTTCGAGGAGGCCCGCAACGCGGTCACAAAGACCGAGTTCCGCGAGCTCTGCGCGGCGATCGAAGCCCACAACGCCGTCGTGGACGCGGGCTTCGCCAGGCTCGCGGATGCCCAGTCGCGAACAGAGGGAAAAGTTTCCGAATTGGCCGAGGGGCAATCCCGGCTCACCGAAGCCCAGTCGCGATTAGAAGGCAAAGTGTCGGAACTGGCTGAAGCCCAGTCTCGGACAGAGGCAAAGGTCTCAGAGCTGGCTGAAGCGCAGTCTCGGACAGAGGCAAAAGTGTCGGAGCTGGCTGAAGCGCAGTCTCGGACAGAGGCAAAAGTCTCGGAGCTGGCTGAAGCGCAGTCTCGG
>CAJBCV010000475.1 GCA_903951635.1 uncultured Planctomycetaceae bacterium | reverse complement strand
CGACCGGCGCGTGGAGGAGCGTTGGCAGCAAACGGCTGCAGCGCCGATCACCCATACGATCCGCACCTGGCTCGACGCCGCAGGGCAGACGCTCGGTGTGACGGAGACCGACAGCGTAAATCCTGCGGCGACCACGGCGTGGCAATTCACGTACGACGCGCTCGGGCAGCTCGTGAAGAGCCGGATGGCGCCGGGAGAGCTCGTGCAGAATCCCCTTGTGTATGCGCCGGTGAGTCCAGGGGGCAGCCTCTCCGTCACCGATCGCACTGAGGACTGGGACAGCGACGGCAAGGCCGAGCGCTACGACAGCTACTCAGTCACCCTGGCCGTCGGCGATCAGTTGCTGATCACGGCATCATCCTCGGCTTTTGACCCGTTTGTGTTTCTGCAGAAGCCCGGCGGCAAACTCGCCACGGCCTTCTTCGACGACAACTCCGGCGGCGGCACCGCCGCCCGGCTGCTCGTTACCGCCGACGTCGCCGGTAGCTGGACGATCGGCATCACCGCCCGCGATGAGAATGCTGCGGGTGCCTACGACCTCAGCTGGATCAGCGGCAACGCCATCGTCCCGACGGCGCTTGTCGAATACGACTTCAGCTACGACAAGTCTGGGAATCTGATCTCCGCGCGGGAGGATCAGTCGGCCGTGGCCGTGATGAACGGATTCGGCCCAGCGGCCACTGGGCTCGGGAAGTGGACCAATCCGATTTACGACGCGCTCAATCGCGTCATCCGCACCCGGCAGATCGACACGACTTCAAACGCGATCGAGAAGGTTGCGATCTATGCCTACCGGGGCGACGACTCGGTCGCGACGATCACCCGAAATGCCGGCGGGGTTGGCACAAGCCCTGTCGGCACGACGACAAACACCTACGACGGCCTCGGCCGCTTGACGGAGATCACGCATAAACCCTCAGCCCCAGGCAGCGCGGCGATCTCGTACGGCTACACCTTCGACGCGGCGAGCCGGATCTCGACATTCACGACGCCCGAGGGCACGAGCACCCTCGCGCTCGACGCCACCGACCAGCTCAAGAGCGCGAGCCTGACGAAAGAGTCGTACACCTACGACAACACCGGCAATCGTACCGGCACAAGGCTCGTGACCGACAAGGGCAACCGTCTCCTCTCCGACGGCACCTACCGCTACGGCTACGACGCCGAAGGGAACCGCACGTCAAAGTTCATCGACGCCGACAAGAGCGGCACGCTCACGGCTGGCGATACCGACATCACCCTCTCCGGCTACGATCAGCGCAATCGGCTCGTGTCGGTGAGCCATGTGAATGCGTGGACGGCCACGCAGGCGGGCGCTGTGGCGGCCTTCACGGCGCAGGGCACGGCGGTTCCCGGCTCCGACCTCGAGCTCCGTTACAGCTACGATTACGCCGATCGGAGGATCCGTCGATCGATGGACGCCGACGGCCTCGCCGGAGTCGGCCAGACGAGCGTGTCATTCGCGGCGTACGCGGGCGATGTCCGGACGCTCGAGATCGCCCGGCCCAATGACAAGCTCGTCGTCGCCGTGGCCACCGGCCAGGTCATCGGCTTCCTCGGCCAGGTTGTCGAGCGGAACTTCTACGGCAACGGCGAAGACGAGATCCTTGCCGTCGACAAGATCACCTGGACCGGCTCGACGCCCACGACGAGCACGTT
>CAJBCV010000474.1 GCA_903951635.1 uncultured Planctomycetaceae bacterium | reverse complement strand
GGCCTGAAAATGGCCAACGGCACGAACTCCCAGCGGGATCCACCATTCCCCGGCACGCGGGGCAAGTCGGCGGCCATCGTGCGGCAGAAGTTCATCGCCGCGCGGGAATACCAACGGAAACTCGTCGACCCCGACCCCACGAAGCACCCGCCCCGCGATCTCGAACTGGAATCGCTTGTGGAATGCCTCGAAGGGCGGCGGATCGTCCACCACCACACCCATCGCGCCGACGACATCCTCACGGTGCTTCGCCTCCGGGAGGAGTTCGGCTTCCGGGTCGTGCTCCATCACGTCAGTGAGGCCTGGAAAGTGCCGGGGGAACTCGCCCGGGCCGCCGTCCCCTGTTCGGTGATCGTGGTCGATAGCCCCGGCGGAAAGATCGAGGCGATGGACATGTCGCTGGCCACCGGAGCGGTTCTCGAGGCCGCCGGCGTGCCGTGTGCCTTCCACACCGACGATCCGGTCACCGATTCCCGTCTCTTCCTCCGCTCCGCGGCGCTCGCCGTGCGGGCGGGAATGTCGCGCGAGAAGGCGCTCGAGGCGTTGACTATCGCGGGGGCGCGGATGCTCGATCTTGACGCCCGCGTCGGCACGCTCGAGGTGGGCAAGGATGCCGATCTCGTCGTCCTCTCCGGCGAACCGTTTTCGATCCGCACGAAGGTCCTCCAGACCTGGGTCGAAGGGCGGAAGGTGTTTGACCGCGACGACCCCGAGGATCGCCTGTTTGCCGTCGGCGGCTACGGGGCCGGCCGGGACCAGCAAGCCGAGATGTGCTGCGCGGGGCCGACCAAATGATGTTTCCCTCTCCCGGATCGACGAATTGCTCCTTCGCTGCCGGCGTGGCCATCGCGTGCGTTGTGCTCGTTGCCGGCTCAGCCACGGCAATCGGGGAAACCCTCGCCATCCACGGTGGCACCATCCACACCATGGCGGGAGCCCCGATCACCGATGGCGTCGTCGTCGTGACCGATGGCCGGATCGTGGCCGTCGGCCCGGCGGCGACGGTGGCGATCCCCGTCGGTGCCCGGGTGCTGCGGGCCGCGGTCGTCACTCCCGGGCTCGTCGACGCCCACTGCGTCGTCGGCCTGGCGGGCTATCTCAACCAGGATCAGGACCAGGACCAACTCGACGCCACGGAGCCTGTTCAGCCGGAACTGCGCGCCCTCGACGCCTACAACCCGCGCGAGCGGCTCGTCGAATGGGTCCGTGGCTTCGGCGTCACCACCCTTCACACCGGCCATGCCCCGGGCGCGCTCGTCTCCGGCCAGACGATGGTGGTGAAGACCTCCCCCGAAGCTTCCGTGCTCAAGCCGACCGCGATGGTCGCCGTGACGCTCGGGGATGCCGGGCGGGCCCAGGGAGACAAGAAGGCCCCCGGCACGCGGTCCAAGTCAGTCGCCATGCTGCGGACGGAACTGATCAAGGGGGCCGAATACCGTCGGAAGCAGGCTGAGCCCGATGCCGAAAAGCGCCCGGCCCCCGACCTGCGTCTGGAGGCCATGGCGCGAATCGTGGCGGGGGAATGGCCGCTCCTTGTGACCGCCGACCGGGCCACCGACATCGACGCGGCGCTGCGGGTTGCGGAGGAGTTCGGGATCAGAGTCGTTCTCGATTCCGCCGCCGAGTCACACCTCCTCGTCGACCGGATCCGCGCTGCGGGCGTTCCTGTCATCCTCCATCCGACGATGCGGCGCTCGGGGGCCGGCGAGACGGAGAACGCCAGCTTCGAAACCGCGGCCACGCTGCGAAGGGCCGGGATTCCGCTGGCGCTCCAAAGCGGCTACGAGAGCTACGTCCCCAAGACACGGGTCGTCCTTTTCGAGGCTGGCGTGGCGTCGGCCAACGGGCTCACCGTCCCGGAGGCCCTCGCGACGGTCACGATCGATGCTGCCCGGATCCTCGGGGTCGCCGATCGGATCGGATCGCTCGAGCCGGGCAAGGATGCCGACGTGGCGCTGTTCGACGGCGACCCGTTCGAATACACGACGCACTGCACCGGCGTGATCATCGATGGGGCTGTCGTCGCCGATCAGCCGCGGTGACCGTCGCCCGACGTCGTGGCGGCACGGGACCTCGAAGCGGAGGATGAGCGGATGAATCGCAGTCTGACGGGCTGGCAAGCGTGGGCGATCGTCCTCGTGTCGCTTGTCTGGGCGGCGACCGGGCCCGTCAACGCCGTCGGCGCCGAGCCAGGCCGGCCGCCCAACATCGTGCTCCTCATCGCCGATGATCTGGGGATCAACGACCTGGGCTGTCATGGCCGGGCCGATCATGCCACCCCGGCGATCGACCGTCTCGCCGCGACGGGGACGCGCTACACGGCTGCGATGGCGGCGGCGAGCGTCTGCTCCCCCTCGCGCGTCGCCCTCCTCACCGGTGTCCATCCGGCCCGGGCCAACCTCACGACCTTCCTGCCGGGCCGATCGGATCGGGCCAGCCACAAACTCCTCCCGCCGCGGATCGAGCAGGCCCTGCCGGCGGCGATTCCCACGCTCGCCGAGCGGTTGGCGCCGGCGGGCTATCGCAGCCATTTCGTCGGCAAGTGGCATCTCGGTGGCGCGGGGGCTCTGCCGACCGATCGCGGCTTTGCCACGGCGGCCAGCGGTCGAGCCAACCCCGGCCCCGAATCGCCGGAGGGGGCGAAGGGGGAGCAAAGGCAGGCCACCGACGGAGTGCGGATCATCGGCGAGCAGGCCCGCGAGCGCCCCGACGAGCCCTTCCTCCTCGTCGTCGGCTTCGATGCGCCGCATGTTCCGCTGGCGGCCCCGGCCGCAGCGATCGCCCGAAATGCCGGGGCGTTCCATCCGAAGTACGCCGCTGTTGTTTCGGCGCTCGACGACGCGGTGGGGCGGATCGTCGCGGCGCTCGACGTCGCCGGTCTCGCCGACACCACGCTCGTCGCCTTCACCTCCGACAACGGCGGCCTCCACGTCCCGGAGATCGGGGATCCACCGCCGACGTTCAATGCCCCGTTCCGGGCCGGCAAGGGTTTCCTCTCAGACGGCGGCGTGCGCGTGCCGCTGATCGTCCGGTCACCAGGGGGAGTCGGGGGAGGGCGCGTCGTAACGACGCCTGTCTCCACCGGTGATCTCGTGCCGACGATCTGCCGGCTGGCCCGCGTCGCGGCCCCGTCCCCGGCCGATTTCCGCGATCTCGCCGACGCGGACGGGCCCTCCGCCGGCGACGATCGCCCGTTTTTCTGGCACCAGCCCCACAACACGAATCAGGGGGGCCGGCCGAGCGGCGCGATCCGCCTCGGCCCCTGGAAGCTCGTCGAAGACTTCGAGGATGGCCGGCTCGAACTTTTCAACACCGTCGATGATCCGGGCGAGACGACCGATCGCTCGGCCGCCGAACCCGGGCGGGTGGCCGACCTCCGTGGCCGGCTCGAAGCCTGGCGCCGGGATGTCGGTGCCAAGGGAATGACGGCCAACCCTCGATTCGATCCACTGGCCTGGCGGGCCTGCCACGCCGAGATCGATGTCTCCAGGCTCCCCGCCGCGGCGACGGCCGCCGAGATGGTGCCGGGGCTGGCGGAGTGGCGGGCCGCGATGGACAACGACGCTGCCGGCCCTCCGGCGACAAGGAACGGCTTCATCCGCCTGTGGGCGAAGGACGCGACCGTGTCAGGAGAGAAACTCTGCTACGAGCCGCAGCCCGAGAAGGACACGCTCGGCTACTGGGTGAACGCCGCCGACCGCGCCTGGTGGGACTTCCGGCTCGACGAGCCGGGCCGCTACCGAGTTACCGTTCTCCAGGGCTGCGGGGCGGGGCAGGGGGGATCGACCGTGGAGCTGAACACCGGTAGCTCGGGGCTCGAGTTCACCGTGGAGGAGACGGGGCACTTCCAACGCTTCGTGCCGCGGGCCGTCGGCACCCTCGACCTCCCCGCCGGAAACGTGCGACTCGTCGTGACCCCCCTGGAAAAGAAGGCTGCCGCGGTGATGGACCTGCGGAGCGTGACGCTCGAGCGGATCGACTGACACCGGCGGCCGGCGGGCCTGACGGGCCGACTGGGATCTGTCAGATCTGGTAGTCGTGCTCGAGGGCAGGAACCTCGCCGCGCATGCGGAGCTTCGGCCTCTCGAGGACGACGGTCGTCCGGGGATCGACGCTCCGCGTCAGCCAGACGTTGCTGCCGATGACGGAATCGTGACCGATCCGCGTCGCTCCGCCGAGGACCGTGGCATTGGCGTAGATCACGACGTTGTCCTCGATCGTCGGATGGCGCTTCGTCCCCCGGACGAGATGCCCGTCGCTATCGGTCTGGAACGACAGCGCGCCGAGCGTCACGCCTTGGTAGAGCTTGACGTGGCTGCCGATCTCGCACGTCTCGCCGATGACGACGCCGGTGCCGTGATCGATGAAGAAGTGATCGCCGATCGTCGCCCCGGGATGGATATCGATGCCGGTCCGCGAATGGGCCCACTCGGCCATCATCCGGGGAATGAGGGGGACTTCGAGGCGGTGGAGAATGTGCGCCAGCCGGTGGATCGTGACGGCCTCGAGCCCGGGGTAGCAGAAGATCACCTCGTCGAGTGTCCGCACGGCCGGGTCGCCGTCGTAGGCCGCCTGGACATCGGTGGCGAGCACACGGCGCAGGGCTGGAATCCGTTCGAGAAACTCCACCGCCTTCGCTTGCCCGAGGGCGTCGAAGTCGGCGGCATCGACACATTCCTGGACGACGTCCGGCACCATCGGCAACTCGGCGCCTTGGACGGCCGCCTGCGCCCGCGCTGCCACGCTGTGCCGCAGCGCCCGGCCGATCTGCGTCGTCAGCTTGTCGTGGAGACCGTCGATGAGGTCGCCGACGTGGTAGGTGACGTTGCCGAGGTGGAGATTCTCGCGCCGCCGGTAGCCCGGATAGAGGATCTCCTTGAGATCTTCGCAGGCTGCGATGATCGTCTCGTAGTTCGGTAGCGGGCAGTGCCCGAGGTACTGGATCGTGGGGACGTCCTGATACGTCTCCACGATCCGCCGCGTGAGCTGCGGGAGTTGTTCCTTGATGCGGACGTCGGTGGCCATGAGACTCGATCGTAGGGCCCCGCCGACCCGCTCGGCAACGGGACGGCCAGGCGTGGAACGGAGCCGGCTCGGGGCACGGGGACCGGGCCGGGGCGGCCGGGGACGAGTGCCACCGTACCCTTCGACGCGGAAGGTTGCGGAAATTGAGGGTTGTTTGGCAGTGCCCCCGCGTCGGGCTCCCGGCCCCGGTGGTTGGGAAAGGAGGGGAAACGGCGGGACTTCAGGCCGATTCGCCGCAGGCGGCCAGGGCGGCGGCGAGCGACAGCCCGCCGTCATAGAGGGCCCGGCCGACGATGCAGCCCTCGGCGCCGATCCCGGCCACCCGGCGGAGGTCGTCGGCAACGGCGATGCCCCCCGACGCCACGACCGGCAGGCGAACGCTCTGGATCATCTCCGCAAGCGCCGTCAGGTTCGGCCCCGACAGCATTCCGTCGGTGGCGATGTCGGTGTAGACCAAGCCGGCCAGCGGGAGATGCTCGCTGCGGCGGGCGACGTCGAGGGCGAGCACGGGGCTGGTGTCGACCCAGCCACGGACCGCGACGCGGCCGTCACGGGCGTCGAGACCGAGGACGACTTTCCCGGGGAGCGCCTCGGCGATGATCCCGAGAAGCTCCGGCTGCTCGATCGCGACGCTCCCCACGACGAGCCGGGAGACGCCGGCGTCGGCATAGGCGCACGCGGTGTCGAGCGAGCGGATTCCGCCGCCGAGTTGGCAGGGGACGCCGGCGGCCCTCACCATCCGGGCGACGAGGTCGGCCTGCACCGGAAGCCCCGACTTCGCGCCGTCGAGGTCGACGACATGGATCCGCCGGGCTCCCTGATCGACGAATCGCCGCACCTGCTCGACCGGGTCATCCGCGAACACCGTCTCGCGGTCGTAGTCCCCTTGGAGGAGCCGGACGCAACGTCCCCCACGGAGATCGATCGCGGGCCACAGGTCCATGGGGGCATCTCCGAAAGGCAACAAGGAAACGTCGGCGGAAGTCGACGTCGATGAGATCACGGGTTAGGGGCGATCGACGAACGCCCGAAGGAGACGCATGCCCGCCTCCTGGCTCTTCTCGGGATGGAATTGCGTGGCGAACAGCCGGCCGCGGGCGACGGCGGCGCAAAACTCGCCCCCATAGTCGGTGGCCCCGGCGACGACGGAGGGATCGCGGGGCCGGGCGGTGTAGGAGTGGACGAAGTAGTACCAATCGCCGGCGTTTTGGGCGAAACGGCCGGCCGCGGGGCGCCAGGTGACGGTGTTCCACCCCATGTGCGGCACCTTCATCCCCGCGGGGAGATCGAAGCGGGCCACATCCCCCTCGAGGAGACCGAGGCCGCTGTTCTCTCCCCCTTCCCAGCCGGTGTCGAAGAGAAGCTGGAGGCCCATGCAGATCCCGAAGAACGGCTTGTCAGCGCGGACGTGCGCCACGATCGGCTCGACGAGGCCGCGGGCCCGCAGCTCCCGCATCGCGTCACCGAACGCGCCGACACCGGGAAGCACCACCCGCTCCGATTCCGCCACGCGCTGCGGATCGTCGCTGATGAGGGCCTCGACCCCGATCCGCTCGAACGCCTTTTGCACGCTGCGGAGATTGCCGCTGCCGTAATCGATGATCGTGACCATGGGGGCAGTGTACGGTGGCGACCGGGCGGCCGGGAGGGCCTTTCGGGCCATGGGCTGCCTGCTCAGCCGGCGGGGGCGTCGGGGGCTTGAGCCGCAGGCTCGGCCGCCATCTGCTCCGGGTAGACGACCAGCTCGATCCGCCGATTTCGGGCCCGGCCGGCAGCCGTGGCGTTGGAGACGACCGGGTGGTTGGGCCCGTGGGCGACGACGAACAACTGCGCTGCCTTGAGTGTCGTTCGGCCGCAGAGAAAATCGAACACGGCACTCGCCCGGGCGACGCTGAGCTGATGCGGCGAGCCCCAGGTGGCGTTCTGGAGCGGTTCGGTGTCGGTGTGCCCCTCGATGCCGATGAACTGCCCCTTGAACACCGCCGAGACCTCCGTCGCCGTCTGCGAGAGGAGCGCGGCACCGGAGGGGAGCAGGGAGGCGGTCCCCGGCTCGAAGAGTTTGTCGGCCGGGATCTCGATCCGCACGACCGAACCATCGAGCCGGGAAGTGACCCCGGGGATCGCCAGGTGATTCATCCCTTCGCGCATCGAGGCCGGATCGATCGCGGGGACTGGCGGCTGGCTCCCGGCCTCCCCGGGAGATTCGAACGTGCCCGGCGGCCCAGCTGGGCGGGCCACGGCTCGGGCCTGGGCCAGCTGCGAGGAGGTCGAGGCGAGTTGCTCGCGGAGCGCCGACAACTCCTCCTGCACCAGTTGCGTCTCCTGACGGCTGCGGGTGAGCTGCGTCTCGAGCGCCTTCGGATCGGCGTTGGCGTACGACGGCAGCGGCGACACCGTGGCCGGCGCAAGGGGCACCGACGGGGCCTGCGGCGCGAAGCTCACCGGCATCATGCCGGCGTTTGCCCGAAAGGGGTTCTGGGTGCAGCCGATCGCCGCCAGAGCGACGAGGAGACAGGCAAAGATGCGGAGATGCTGGGCCGCCATGGTGCCTGTTCCGATCCCCGGCCCCCCGCGGGGCTGGTGGTGGGTGGGGGACGCCGGTGGAGGGGGGCATGGTAGGGAGCGATCGGGGGGGGAACAAGCCCGAACGATCCCCGGCCACCGCCGCCGTTTGCCCAGTTTCCCGCAGCCTCAGCCGGCGCCAGGCTCCGGCGGTGAACGATGGCCCTTCTCAGCCCTGGAGCACCAGGAGCCAGCCGACGAGGAACACTCCGAGCAGAACCATCGCCGCCAGGGCCACCCGCCGGGCCATCGGCCCCAGGGACGACCAGACCCACAGCGACACCGCCGTTCCCACGACGACGGCGACGATGATCCCGATGAGCTGACCGGTGTCGGCAAACGACGCCGCCGCCGTCTGCCACAGTGGCCGCCAGCCGACGACGACCGCTGCTGTACCCAGGCACAGCCCCGGCCCGAAGGGAAGCTCGCTCTCGCGATGCCGGACGATCTGGACGACCGCATGAACGAGGCCGAAGAGCACGCCGAGGAAACAAGCCAGCACGCTCGCCTGCCAGCCGAGCCACGCGCCGACCATCGCCATGAGCGTCACATCGCCGAGCCCCATCGCCTCGCGGCCGAGCGCCAGGCTCGCGCCCGTCCGCGTCCCCCACACGATCCCTCCCGCCACCACCGCCCCGACCAACGCCGTGAACAGTCCCTCGAAGCGGAGCCCACCGATCGCCCAAGCGGCTGTCACCGCCAGCCATCCGGCGGCGAGGAGAGCCAGTCGCGGCCACCACGCCGCCGGGGGAAGGGGAGCAGCGACCGCGTCGGGCCCATCCCCCTCCGGGATCATGTCAGCCACCCCGCTGAAATCGGGTCCCGTACCGACGACCCACCAGACCGTGAACAAAGCGAGGGCCACGGCGAGCATGACCGGCGTCGTCCCACCGGCATCGCCGTAGCCAGCCACGCCATGCGCGAGCGGACCGGCCCACCCGAGGACATCGGGCTCGAGGATCGCAGTCGCGAACGGGCGGGCGACATGGGCCGCCACCGGGAGAAGCGTTTCGGGGAGCAGCCAGGCGAGGAAGAGCCCGGCGAGGAAGCCCGGAATCGTGATCCAGTCGGGGATCACCCGGTAGCGGAAGTCGATCCAAGTGGCGGCGGTGAGGAGCCAGAACAGGAGCGTGTGGACGAGCCAGCGGCCGGCGATCGCGGCGAAGGGGACCGCGAGCGGCACGCCGGCGGCGTCGAGGGGTATTTCTCCGAAGCAGCGCACCTCCCACCACCACAAGCCGACGACGACAGCGATCGTAGCCAGCCAGATCGCGGCCGATCGATCGATCGGCCCGGCCGGCGCGTCCGGGGAGGACGGCTCGGTGGTCCCTTCGCTGAGGCCACGGGCGCACGCCGCCAACCAGCGGCCCGTGATCGCCGTCTGCGCCGCACCGAGGGCGCCACCGATCAAGGCGGCGATGAGGCCACCTCCGAGCAGGCCGGGGTCGGGGAGGAGCATCAGTCAGGCTCGTGCGGGGTTCGTGGTCGGGGGCTCGTCTTCGGAGCCTCGAGGACACGGAGGATCGAGGCCACGATGCTCTCCGGTGACTCGATCGACGTGTCGATCACCACCCCGGAGCATTCGCGGTAGAGCGGCTCCCGGTTGGCAAGCGCCGCATCGATCTCGGCGAGCGGGTCGGCGCCGGTGAGTCCGGGCCGCCGCGAGGCCGTCGTCGGATCGGCGGCGAGCCGGCGGCGGAGGACCGGGCCCGGGGCGGTGAGCCAGACGACACAGCCCCCCCGTTCACGGAGGCGTTCCCGGTTGCCGGGGCGGAGGATCACGCCCCCGCCGGTGGCGAGCACACCGGAAGGCTTCGCCAGCAGTTCCTCGAGCACGACCGACTCCTCGTCACGAAACCTCGGCTCCCCCTGTTCGCGGACAAGCGCGGCGATCGACATGCCGACGACCCGCTCGAGCTCGACGTCGGCATCCCACCACGGACACCCGAGCCGCTGCGCCAAAGCGGCGGCCACGGTCGATTTGCCCGTGCCGCGGTAGCCGATGAGGGTGACGGTGGGCATGGGCTGGGTCGCCTCCGGTCAGCCGGGAAGTTTGGCCGAGGCTGTCGCCCGCTTGAGGGCCTCGCGCATCACCGTCTCCGACGGATCGACACCATGCCAGAGCCGGAACTGGATCGCTGCCTGACGGACGAACATGTCGACGCCGGTCACGATCCGGCAGCCGGCCGCACGCGCCTCCTTCACCAGGAGCGTGTTTTCGGGATTGTAGACCGTGTCGAAGACGACCATGTAGGGGCGGAGGTGTTCCTTCTCGAACGGCGTCTCGTTGACCAGCGGATGCATTCCCACCGGCGTCGCATTGACGATGCAGTCGTAGGGAACCTTGTACCGAGCCGTCCAATCGATCGCCTTGCAGCCGACCTCCGCCGCGATCCGCCGGGCCCGCTCCACCGTCCGCGAGCAGACCGTGACATCGATCCCCCGCTTCCGCAGGCCAAAGGCGACCGCCCGCGCCGCACCTCCGGCCCCGAGCACCAGCGCGCTTTTCACCGCCGTGACATCGACGAGCCCCTCCCCCCCCTGGTTGTGGAGCGCCGACTCGAGGCTCTCGACGGCGGCGGTGGCGTCGGTGTTGTGGGCCGAGATCCCGTCGGGCGAAAAGGTGAGCGTGTTGGTCGCCCCGATTGCCGTCACGAGGTCGTCCTTCGTGGTGACATGGCGGAGAATCGCCTCCTTGTGCGGAATCGTCACGCTCAGGCCCGACAGGGGCCAGCGCCCAGCCTCCCAGACAAACTCATCGAGTTGCTCCGCGGGCACGCGGAACGGGAGATACACCGCGTCGATGCCGGCGGCGGCCAGCGCCGCGTTGTGGACCACCGGCGAGAGCGAATGACCGACCGGATCGGCCACCACACCGTAGATCCGCGTTGCCGCGCCGATCTGGTCGTAGCGGTAGACGTCGCGCATCTGCCGCCATCCGATCTGCCCGGGAGCGAGGAGACGGTCTTCGTGGAACGTCGCGTAGGTAAACGGAGAGCCGAACCGGCCGGTGAGTACGCGGGTCGGCATCCCGATGTCGCCCATGCAAATCCCGATCGTCGGCACCGTCGCCCCCTGCACCATCTCGAGCATGCGGAGATTGTCACTGGGATGATTGGACATCGTGGCGATCTTGACGATGTCGGCGTCGAGATCGGCCAGCCGCTTGTGGAGCGAGGCGAGATCGGCGGGGGTCTTGTGGAAATCGTGGTGGCTGACGATCCGCTTCGTGGGGCCGTAGCGGCGGATCTGGGAGGCGATGTCGTCCTCGAGATCGACGTACTCCGTTCCCTCGACGATCGCGGTGCGGAGAACGAGTTGACGCTCCTCTTCGCTGCCGGCCCAGTGACCGCCGTCGGCCGCCCTCCGGCAGGTGGCGATCGCGGGGCAGGGGCGCACGCGGAACAGCCGCTTCACCTGCACCTTCCCCTGGATGAAGTCGAGCCGCAGTTCCACCAGGCCGATGCCATTGTCGGCCAGGAACTTGTGCTCCGCGATCATGTGCCGGTGACGGCCGCGGGCGATCCCCACGCAGATCATGGTGTGTGTGCCCCGTCGCGGGGCTCCGAGGGTGTGCGGGGCCGGTGGAGCGGGCTCATGTCCGGCGGAACTGGCGGTCGAGTTCGTGCCGGGAAAGGGTCAGGGAAGTCGGTCGGCCATGGGGGCAGTGGTGGGCGTCGGTGACGAGATGCCGGTCGCGGACGAGGGCATCGATCTCGGGCTGCGACAGGGGATCCCCCGCCTTGATCGCCGCCTTGCAGGCCAGCCCGTGGAGGACCTCGTCGACGAGCATCGATGTCGCGCCGCCGGCCCCGGGTGTCGCTGGCGCCGTGAGCGCGGCGAGGCGGTCAACGACCTCCCGGAGCATCTCTGCCGCCGACGTCCCGCCGGCGAGAACCGGCTTGGCCGTGACGATGACGGTCGATCCCCCGAACGGCTCGACGCGCAGGCCGGCCGACGCAAGTGCCTCGGCATGCTCCGTCACGACCTCCAACTCGGCGGGGGCGAGGTCGAGGCGTTCGGGAATGAGGAGCGGCTGCACCTCGAGACTCCCGGCCGCGATCGCCCCCTTGAAACGCTCGTAGAGGACCCGCTCGTGGAGGGCGTGCTGGTCGATGACCTCGATCCCCTCGCGGCTCTCGACGACGAGGTAGCGGTCGTGCATCTGCACCGCCCGCTCCACGCGCACGGCGGCCGCGGCATCGCCGTCGTCGCGTTCCTCTTCCCAGCCGGGGAGGGTGGCGGCTGGACGGGGCGGGGCAAGGGGCGTCTGCGGCTTCCACGCGGGGAGCGGAGCGCCGGCGTTGAACCAAGGCTCGGCCGCGGCGGCTGTCCATCGCTCGTCCGCCGTCGCGGTCGCCGGCCGTGGCTCCCCGACGGGGGGCCACGGCGCCCGAGGGGCAGATCCGCTCGGGCCGGACTCGACCGGCGGCGTGAGCGGCGCGCGGAGGTCGAGGCTGAGGAACTTCGTCCGGAGCGCCGAGAGGACGAGGCGATAGAGCCGCGAGGGATCGCGGAAACGCACCTCCATCTTCGCGGGGTGGACGTTGACGTCGACAAGATCGGGGGGGATCTCGAAGCGGAGGAAAGCGATCGGCTGCCGTCCGGTGAGGAGCACACCCCGGTAGCCCTCCTGCACCGCATGGAGAATCGAACGGTCACGGAACGGCCGCCCCGAAACGAACAGATGCTGCAGCCGCGTGCCGGCCATGTCGTCCTCGGGACGACCCACCAGCCCATGCACCGAGATCTCCTCGTCGGACGCCTCGACCTCGATGAGCCGCTCGGCCAGTTGCGTGCCGAACAGATCGCCGATCCGCGTCCGCCACCGGTCGGCCACCGGCAGATCGTGGACGCGCCGGCCGTTGTGATCGAGCGTCATCGCCACGGCCGGATGGGCCAGGGCCGTGCGGACGAAGGCCTCGGAGGCGTGCGACCACTCCGTCGACGGCGCGCGGAGGAAGGCCCGTCGGGCGGGAACCTTCGAGAACAGCTGATGGACCTCGACGGTCGTGCCGACCGGGCAGCCTTCGGGCGCCACCTCTCCCATCATCCCGCCGTCGACCTCGAGGCGGGCCCCATGCTCCCCCGTCGGCGTGCGCGAGCGGATCACGACCCGCGCCACCTCGGAGATCGACGCGAGGGCCTCGCCCCGGAAGCCGAGCGTGCCGATCCGTTCGAGGTCTTCGGCGACCCGGAGCTTGCTCGTGGCGTGGGGCGAGACCGCCAGCGGAAGATCTTCGGCCTCGATCCCCGCGCCGTCATCCACGACCCGCACGAGGCCTACGCCCCCTTGTTCGAGCGTGACGGCGATCCGCGTCGGCCCGGCGTCGAGGGCGTTTTCGAGGAGTTCCTTGACGACGCTCGCCGGCCGTTCGACCACCTCGCCGGCGGCGATCCGATTGACGACCGACATCGGCAGGGTGTGGATGCGTCCCATGGCAGGCGATCGGACCACCGTGGCGCCGCCGCCACGGCGAGGGTCACGACAGCTGGAACTCCTTGATCTTGCGGTAGAGCGTTCGCTCGCCGATCCCGAGCATCTCGGCGGCCTGCTCGCGGTTGCCGCCGGTCATTTTCAACGTCTCGGCGATGAACAACCGCTCGATCTCCTCCAGCGGCCGCCCGACGAGCCCGGCGAGGCCGGGAAGCCCGGGCGTTCCGGCCGCATCGACCGGGCCCGCGGTCGGCGCCCCCGCCGGGTCGAGCTCGACCGGCAGGTCGTCGACGTCGAGGGTCTCGTCGCAGTCGACGACAACCATGCTCTCGATGACGTTGCGGAGTTGTCGCACGTTTCCAGGCCAGGCGTACGCCGCGAGTTTCATCCTGGCCGGCAGCGACATCCCCTTGATCGACTTCCCGTGCCGCTTCGAGAACAGCCGGATGAAGTGCTCGATGAGGAGAGGGAGGTCGGCCGATCGCTCCCGCAGCGCCGGGATGGCGATCGTCACGACCTTGAGGCGGTGGTAGAGGTCGCTGCGGAAGGCCCCGGCCGCGATCGCGTCCTCGAGGTTGCGGTTGGTGGCCGAGAGGATCCGGACGTTGACGCGCACGGGGGTATTCGAGCCGACCCGGGTGATCTCGCCCGATTCGAGCACCCGCAGCAGCTTGATCTGCGTCGCCATCGGCATGTCGCCGACCTCGTCGAGGAACAGCGTCCCGCCGTTGGCGTACTCGAACTTCCCCACCCGATCGCTCGACGCATCGGTGAAGGCGCCGCGGACATGACCGAACAGCTCGCTCTCGAGGATGTTCTCGCTGAGGGCGGCGCAGTTGAGGGCGACGAACGTCTTGTTCTTCCGCGGGCTGTTTTGGTGGACGGCCTGGGCGACGAGTTCCTTGCCGGTGCCGGTCTCCCCCTGGATGAGGAGCGTGGCGTCGGTGGGGGCGATCCGCTTGAGGCGCTCGATGAGCGCAAGCATCTGTGGGCTCGATCCCACGACCCCCTCGAAGCCGAACTTCTCGTCGAGGCGCTGGTGGAGTTCGAGGTTTTGCCGTTTCAGCCTCACCCCCTCGCTCGCCCGGTCGACGGCCGTGCGGAGGTGGGAGAGATCGAGCGGCTTCTGGAGATAGGTAAAGGCCCCCTGCTGCATCGCCGCCACCGCCGACGGGACGGTGCCGTGGCCCGTGACGACGATCACTTCGGTTTCGGGGGAGGCAGCCTTGGCGCGGGAGAGGATCTCGAGGCCGCCGATGTCATTCATCATCAGGTCGGTGACGACGACGTCGAACGATTCCTGCTCGATCTTCCGCGCTCCCTCCGTGCCGCTGCCGACGATCGAGCACTGGTAGCCGAGGCGGCTGAGCCCTTCACCCATGGTCCGCGCGTGGACGATGTCGTTGTCGACAACGAGCACGCGCACGAGTTTTTGCGTTCCGGCGTCGGGGAGGACCGGGGCGGGCGACGGCGGAGATTCACGGGATCCGGTCATGGTAGAAGAGTACGAAGCACGGGGCGGCCCCGTCCAGTTCCCCGCCGCCGTCCTTCGAGCGGAAAGCCCGGGCAGGAGGCTCGACAGGGGAGGAGGATCAGGGCGTCGGCTGGGGAGACTTGAACCCTCCCGTGGGGAGCCGAGGGGGGGCCGGCAGCCAGATCGTCACTTTCGTGCCCCGACCCGGCGCGCTCTCGATATCGATCGTGCCCCCATGGGCCTCGACGATCTTCCTGGAGGTGGGCAGGCCGAGGCCGCTTCCCCCCTGTTTCGTCGTATAGAACGCGCGGAAAACCTTGGCGAGGGTCTCCTCCGACATTCCTTGGCCGGTGTCGATCAGCTCGATCGCCACCCCCAGCCCGGAAGGCCGGGTGCGGACGACCAGTTGCCCGCCGGCGTCCATCGCCTGGACGGCGTTGATGAGGAGGTTGAGGAGCGCCGAGCGGAAGGTCTCGCGGTCGAGGCGGACCATCGGCAGCTCGGGATCGAGATAGCGGACGAGCTCGACATTCGCCTCGCGGGCCCGCGGCGCGAAAAAGTCGAGGAGCTGGTCGATCTCGACGTTGAGATTCCCCGGCTCGAGCGTCAGCGATTCCTGCCGGGCGAAATCGAGGAAGTCACCGAGGAGTTTCTGGAGGCGATCGCATTCCTCGCGAACCAACTCGATCTTCGCCTTGGCGCGCCGGTCACGCTGCTTCGTCGGCGACTGCGGATCGGTGTTCTCGAAGTCTTCCGCCAGCAGCTCCATGTTGAGCCGGATGGTGGAAAGGGGATTGCGGATCTCGTGGGCGAGGGCGCCGACGAGGGCCGCGAACTCGGCGTAGGTCTCCGCCCGGGGGTGCACCGTTTCGGCTGCCGAAGACATGCTTCCCCTCCCGCGGCGAACCCCGGGCGCCGCCACGATTGGCAGCGGCGCCCGGGAAATCACGCTTGGTTGCCCGACGGCTCAGGAGCCGGCGTTGCCACCATTGCCGGCGGCGGCGCCGCCATTGTCGGCCAGTTCACGCATCGCCACCTTGCGGCTGAGCTTGACGCGATCCTGATCGTCGACGGCGATCACCTTGACCCGCATGATGTCGCCGACGCGGCAGACATCCCCGACGCTGGAGACGTATTCGTCCGACAGCTCGCTGATGTGGCACAGCCCATCCTTGCCGGGGACGAGTTCGACGAAGGCACCGAAGTCCTTGATGCTCGTGACGCGTCCCTCGTAGATCCGCCCGACCTGGATCGAGGCGGTCAGCGCCTCGACCTTTGCCATGGCCGCCATCGCCCCCTCGGCGTCGTGGCTGGCTACGGTCACCGTGCCGTCGTCCTCGACCTCGATGCTCGCGCCGGTCGATTCCTGGATGGCACGGATCGTCTTTCCGCCCGGGCCGATGAGGAGGCCGATCTTCTCGGGGTTGATCTGCGTCCGCAGGAGACGCGGGGCCCACGGGGAGATCTCCTGACGCGGGCGACGGATCGCCGAGAGCATCGAGCGGAGGATCTCGAGCCTAGCCTCGCGCGACTGCTTCAGCGTCGCCTCGATGATCGCCGGCGAGATGCCGTCGATCTTGAGGTCGAGCTGGATGCCCGTGATCCCGGTCGGGGTGCCGGCGATCTTGAAGTCCATGTCGCCGTAGTGATCCTCGTCACCGATGATGTCGGTGAGGAGCTTCCACTCGTGCTCCGACTGCTTCACGAGGCCGACCGAGATCCCCGCGACGGGGCTCGTGATCGGCACGCCGGCGGCCATCAGGCCGAGCGTCGCACCGCACACCGAGGCCATCGAGCTCGAGCCGTTCGACTCGAGGATGTCGGAGATCACGCGGATCGTGTACGGGAAGGTGTCGGGATCGGGAAGCACCGGCTTGACGCTCCGCTCGGCGAGGGCCCCGTGGCCGATCTCGCGCCGGCCGGGACCGCGGATCGGGCGGACCTCGCCGACGGAGAACGACGGGAAGTAGTAGTCGAGCATGAACTTCTTGGAATACTCGTCGATGAGGCCATCGACGCGTTGTTCGTCCTTGCCGGTGCCGAGGGTGATCGTCACCAGCGCCTGGGTCTCGCCACGCTGAAAGAGCGCGGAGCCGTGGACACGCGGGAGCAGATCGACTTCGCAGGCAATCGCGCGGAGGGTCGTGTAGTCACGACCGTCAGGACGCTTCCCTTCGAAGATCAGATCCCGGACGGCACGCTCTTCGAGCCCGTGCCAGACATGGGAGAAATCCGCCTCGCTGACGCCGCCGGCGTCGCCCGGCTTGGCGGAACCGGCCGGCTCGAGCGGAACAACCGCCGCCTTCGCCTTCTCCTTGAGGGCCTTCACCGCCTGCCCACGCTCGGCCTTGCCGGCGGTCGCCTTGGCGGCCTTGAGGTCGTGGAGGTAGTCGCGGGTGAGCCGCTCGCGGAGGTTGGTGTAGTCGGCGAGGACGTACTCCTTCTTCGGCTTGCCAGCCAGACGGACGAGCTCATGCTGCATCGCGCACAGCTCACGAATGATCCGGTGGCACTCGGTGATCGCCTCGAGCATGCGGGCCTCGGGCATCTCCCGAGCGAAGCCCTCGATCATGAGGACGGCGGTCTCACTGCCCGACACGATGAGGTCGAGATCGCTCTCCTCGAGTTGGTCCTGCGTCGGGAAGGGGATGAAGACCCCGTCGACCTGCGCCAGCCGGACACTGCCGAGCGGCCCGCGGAAGGGGAGTTGCGAGATGCACAGCGCCGCCGAGGCCCCGTTCATCGCCAGGACGTCGCCGTCGTTTTGCTTGTCGCTGGAGAGGACGTTGGCCTGGATCTGGACCTCGTCGTAGAAACCATCGGGAAACAGCGGACGGATCGGACGATCCATGAGACGGCTGGTGAGCGTCTCCTTCATCGTCGGCCGCCCCTCACGCTTGAGGAAGCCACCGGGGAACTTGCCCGCTGCGGCGGCACGCTCCCGGTAATCGCAAGTGAGCGGAAAGAAATCGATGCCGGCGCGCGGGGCGCCAGTCGCGGCGGCGACAATGACCGCCGTTTCGGCGTAGCGCACGAGGACGGCACCGGCCGCCTGCTTCGCCAACTGCCCTGTCTCGATGCTGAGGACGTGATCCCCGATTTTGCGTTCAACAACCGTTTTCATGAAAACTCTTCTTTCTTCCCTTCCCGCCCGGCCACGTGCCCTGTGCACGCAACCGTCACGAGGGGCGACGGAGCGGAAGCCCCCACCCCCGATACCGAACCAAGGCGGCGACACGTCCGAGGCTCGGCCACGTGCCGAACCTCCAGGACTCCACCACCGCCCGTGCCGACCATCCTCACGGCCCCCACCCGAAAACGGGGAGCACGTCGTGGTGGCACGCCCCCGGAAGCAACGAACTGCCGGGAGCATCGCGTGGACAGGGATCCGGGGATCGGAGCGACGAACGTCCCCCGCGATACGGATCCCCCACCAACCAGAATCCGCCACCCAAAAACGTCCACTGGACCGTCCCCCAGGCCGAGGTACGCCAGGCATCCCGTCTGGAGAACGAATCCCCGAAGAACCTCACAGGCCGGCGGCCGGCCCCGGCAACCTGTTCGCAGAGAAAGCGAAGGAGAGTTGCCCAGGGCGCACGGCGACCAGGCCCAACCTTGATGTGCGGACGACTACTTGCGGATCTCGAGACGCTGAATGATGTCGAGATACCGCTGCGGCGCGACACGCTTGAGATAGTCGAGCAGGCGGCGACGACGGCTCACCATCTGCAGCAGCCCACGACGGCTTGCGAAGTCCTTCGTGTGCTTCTTGAAGTGCTCGGTGAGATGCGTGATCCGGCCCGAGAGCAGGGCAATCTGGATCTCGGCCGAGCCGGTGTCGGCATTCCCTCGCCGATACGTACCGATGAGTTCCGTTTTACGATCTTTCGTGAGCGACATCAGCCAAAAACCGCCCTCTTGCAGGCGACCTGAAACGTGACGGGCAAGCCGTGCGCGGCACTCCGAGGATGCACGCTGCATCCCTCTCCATGTACCACCGGCACGCGTGCCACGGGAACCAAACTGACCGCGGCTTTCACCGCGACGACCCCTGGCTCGTATCGAACCAAAAAGTGTATCGGCAGGGGGCCGATTTGCAACAGCAGCCCGGAGCCCCCGCCATCCCCAACCTTCCCCAACGACAACCGATTCCGGGGCCTCAAGGCCGAAAAAAGGGCTCCGAAAGACATCGGACGAATCGGGCCCAAGGGGAAATCCTTCCCACCTGGGCCCGAAGATCCGCCAGGACCGAACGCCCGGCGAGGCCGGGAAGGCGCTCAGGAGGCCGCCGTCCGCCCGCCGCGGGGCGTCTTGACGACGTTCCAGGCCAACCCGAGCTTCTCCATGGCGAGGATCATCCAGTAGGTCGTGTCGACCTCCCACCACCGATGGCCGTGCTTGGCCATCCGCTGGAAGGCATGGTGGTTGTTGTGCCATCCCTCGCCGAAGGCCAGCAACCCGACCCACCAGAGATTCCGGGAATTATCGGTCGTCTCGTAGTTGCGGTAGCCCCAGATGTGGGTGGCGGAGTTGACGAACCAGGTGACGTGGAACACGTACACCATCCGCACGGCCAGGCCCCAGAGGAGCCACGAGATCCCGGTCCGCCAGTCATAGAGCGACGCGCCGGCCATGAGGAGCGCCGCCCCGATGAGGAAGTGCCACAGGAGAAAGGTCTTGTGGAGGAACAGGATCCCCGGATCCTTGTAGAGATCGGGGGCCCAGCGACGGCAGTGGGCGTCGAGCTCGGCGGGATCGCGCCGCGGGAACATCCACAGGATGTGGCTCCACACGCCGCCGTCGTACGGGGTGTGCGGATCCCCTTCGAGATCGCTGAAGGCGTGGTGCTTGCGGTGGTTGGCGACCCAATGGAGCGCCGACCCTTCGCCGGAGATTCCCCCCATCCAGGCGTAGAACATCCTCACCGCCCGGGTGGTGGAGAAGCTGCCGTGGGTGAGAAGTCGGTGGTAGCCGAGGCAGACGCCCAGGCTGCCGGTGGCCCAACTGAGCGCCACGCAGATCGCCAGCCCCGACCAGGTAAAGTAAAAGGGGGCGAACAGGGCAGCGGCATGGATCAGGCCGATCCAGATCACGACCGGCCAATCGAGATCGCTCCAGTGCTGCCCTGCGGGCCGGTGGAGCGGTTCGCCGTCCTCGGAAAATGTCTGGGCTTCCGCCCGGGAGGCGTCGCCGTGGAGTTCGCTTTCGGGGCCGCCGACGGCCGACCGTCCGAGGGCGAACTCGTCGGCATCGACGTCGATCTGCCGGTTGGAGACGGCGTCGGCGGGATGCCGCTTGGCATGGACCGCGGTGGCCGATCCGGACTTGCCCGCCTTGGCGTGGCGGGCGTTTTTGCGGGAGTGGCTGGTCTTCGACGTCATGTCGGCCCGGGCCTCGTGGGGTGGTGGGAACATTGCCGCGAAGCGGCAAAGAGCCCTCGACGGAAGCTTCCGCCGGACGGCTGACCACTACTGTGATGCATTTCCCCCGGCTTGCCAGCATCGGCGGGTCAGACCCGAGTCGAATCAACGTCAAGAAATCGTCAATTTCACCATTCCCCCCTCCGGATGAGCGGGGAATGCCTCTCGGACTTAGCGCCGCGGCGCCGGTCCGCCGGCCCCCACTGGCCCCCGGGGAGTGTTTCCGGGAAGGTCGCGCGGCAAAGACCGATTCGGTTCGACGGGATTTTCCCCCTCCGTACTGGCTGCACCGGACCGCGGAAACGGGAACACCGAGAGGAGCCACCCGCTCATCGGCGTGGCCGGCACGGCAAGCGCGGTCGCCGGCGAGAGCGCCCGGGCGACCCGATCGAGGCTCACGCCCGCCGCGGGAGGCTCGAGCAACACTCCCCCCTCTCCGGTCAAGAGCCCAGGCGCAGCGGCACGACCGATCCGCAGCCCCCGGTGGTCGATCGCGAGGGTCGCCGATCCGCCGAGAAAGCCGACATCCCCACGGCGCGCCGCCGGCCTCCAGCCGGGGCCGGGACGGCAACCGAGGGTCGTCACGAGCGCCTCGAGCCCCTCCTGCTCGAGCCCCCCGGCACCCACGTCGACTACCGCCCGGATCGACGTCGCCCGTCCGTCGACCAAGAGGCACTCATCGACGATCAGGCGCGCCGGCCCATGACCGTGCCAAGGAAGCGTCGCCGTGACGGCGGCGAGATCAATCTCCGTCAGCGTCGCTCGGAAGACGCCATCCCAGCCGTGCTCCGCCAACTCGGCATCGATCGCCCCGGTGAGGCGCGCCTCCGGCCCGGCCGTCTGCCCGGCAGCCGACCACCCCAGGGCCGCGGCGACCGCGGCGATCGGCACCGGCGTCGCGACCATCCCCCGGACCGCCATCCGCCGCCCGGCGCTGCCGTCTCCAGCGAGGGATTGGACGACGAGCCCTTCCTCCGATTCCGGTTCCGTCCGCACCCGGATCGCCCGCCCCCCCTCGACGCCGACGCACTCGATCCGGAGGCCGGGGCGGTCGGCCGGCTCCGAAGCCGCCCCGCCGGCATCGGTGAACCCGAACCGGTCGACATCGATGACGACGTTGCGGTCGAATCTGGCCGGCTCGTCGAGCCACGCCCGGCCGAGGCGCACGATCGCGGCGATCGCCGCCGGGGAGCAGGTGAGTTCAGGGAGGCGAATGCGGACTTCCGTCGCCGCCCCGTCGACCTCGATCCAAGGGACCTCGACCAGCCGCCCCCCCCGATCGTTCGACACGCTCACCCCGTGAAGGCGGAGCGAACCGGGACGGACATGCTCGACGGAATCGACCGACAGCGACAGGCCTACGGCCCCCGCCCACTGCCGCAGGAGCCCGTCGCGGTGCACCCCGGTCCGCCGCCAGCCGGCCCAGGCCACGAGCCCCGCGCAGGGAATCAGGCACGCGACGACGAACGTCGTGCGAACCACACGGCTGCGGGCAGCTTGCTGGGCGACGAACATCCTTGTCCCTCGCGGACTCACGGGCGAGCCTTCACCCGGTGGCCCTCCGACATCGTCACCGGGCGCGGGCCAGATCGTGGTAAAGCTTGAAGCGTGCGAGCATCTCTTCGACGCTGTCGCCTCCGAACTTGTCGACCAGCGCCGCGGCCATCTCGAAGGCGACGACATGCTCGACGATCACGGCGGCGGCACTCACCGCACAGACATCGCTCCGCTCGTAGGCCGCTTCCTCGGCCTGCTTCGTGCGGAGATTGACGCTCTCGAGCGGCTTGCGGAGCGTGCTGATCGGCTTCATCGCGGCCCGGATGACCAGCGGCTGGCCGTTGGTCATCCCCGCCTCGAGGCCGCCGGCGTTGTTCGTCGGCCGGGTGAAGCCGAGATCGGTCTGATCACGGCGGGTGGCGTCGTAATGGATCGGATCGTGGACCTGCGAGCCACGCCGTCTGGCGGCCTCGAAGCCGAGACCGATCTCGACCCCTTTGATCGCCTGCACCGCCATCACTGCCTGGGCGAGTCGCCCGTCGAGCTTGCGATCCCACTGGGCGTGGGTGCCGAGGCCGATCGGCAGGCCGTCGACCCGGACCTCGACAATGCCCCCGAGGGTGTCCCCCTCCTTGCCGACCCGGTCGATGAGCTCCGTCACCTCCCCGTCGCGTTCGGGGTGGAGCGAGTAGATGGCGCTGGAATCGCGCAGCGCCCGCAGGG
Source organism: uncultured Planctomycetaceae bacterium (assembly GCA_903951635.1). Classification (GTDB taxonomy): domain Bacteria; phylum Planctomycetota; class Planctomycetia; order Pirellulales; family UBA1268; genus QWOP01. Next base: position 7,218 of record CAJBCV010000474.1, on the reverse strand, counting down.
CGGGGAGGGTCCCCTCGCGGGGCCCCAGTTCGATGCCGCCAAGCGAGGTCACCCAGCCCCCGACTTCGATCCCGAAGGTGGCCAGAAGTTGCCGCGCGAGGGCTCCGGCCGCGACGCGGGCCGCCGTCTCGCGGGCACTGGCTCGTTCGAGGACCGCGCGGACTCCTCCGAGATGCTTCACGGCTCCGGCCAGATCGGCATGCCCCGGCCGCGGACGATCGACGTCGTCGAGCCGTTCGAGCTTGGCATCGCGATTGACGATCTCCATCGCCAACGGGCTGCCGAGCGTCGTGCCCCGCCACAGCCCCGAGAGGAAGCGGACGCCGTCGGTCTCGATCCGCTGACGTCCACCGCGCCCGTAGCCCCCCTGGCGGCGCACGAGCTCGGCGTCGATCGCCGCGAGGTCGACAGGCAGTCCGGCCGGGAAACCGTCAACGAGAGCGAGGAGGGCGGGGCCGTGCGATTCGCCGGCAGTCCAGTAGCGCAGCATGGGGCAGGGGAGGGGTTCGCGTTGGTGGGGCCCGCCAAAACGGGCCTGCGGGGGGAGAGCCGGACCAGCGATTCTAGTTTCGCTCCGGCCGCATCCCTAGGGCATTGTTGGCCCGGAATACCCTCGCGGCCAGCCTGCCATCACGCCACCCCGACCGGCGGCGAGCCGGTGAGCAGCCGGCAAGCTTCGAGGTATTTCTGCCGCGTTTTCGTGACGACTTCGGCGGGAAGTTCCGGGGGAGGGCTCGCCTTGTCCCAGCCGCTCGCCTCGAGCCAGTCGCGGACGAACTGCTTGTCGAACGAATCGGGGACACGCCCCCCGCCGACGGCCGCCGCCGGCCAAAACCGCGACGAATCGGGGGTCAGCACCTCGTCGACGAGGATCACGCTGCCATCGGCGGCCTGCCCCCACTCGAACTTCGTGTCGGCCAGGACGATGCCGTGGGCAGCGGCGTGGGCGGCACCGCGTTGGAACACGTCGAGGCTCTTCGCCTTGAGCAGGCCGGCCAAGTCCGGCCCGATGCTGTCGGCCATGACGGCAAACGAGACATTCTCGTCGTGGCCACTGGTGGCCTTCGTGGCCGGCGTGAAGATCGGCTCGGGGAGTTCGTCGCCAGCGGAGAGCCCCGCCGGCAACGGCTCGCCACAGACGGTGCCGCTGCGCCGATACTCAGCCCATCCGCTCCCGGCGAGCCGGCCGCGGACGACACACTCAAACGGGATCACGGTGGCCGCGCGCACGAGCATCGAGCGGCCACGCAGCGGCCCGAGATCGACGCCCGCCGGCAGCCCCATCGCCTCGACGTCGGTCGTGATCAGGTGATGAGGCACCGGCTGGGGCCCGTGGGAGAGCCAGTCAAACCAGTGGCGCGAGATGGCCGTCAGCACGCGCCCCTTGTCGGGGATCGGCGTGGGGAGGATCCAGTCGAAGGCGCTGATTCGGTCGGTGGAGACGATCAGCATCCGCGCCTCGCCGCCGGGCCGCTCGGGAGCGAGGCGGTAGCAATCGCGGACTTTGCCGCGGTGGACGGGGCCGAGGGGGAGATCGGTGCTGACGACGGCGGGGCGTGCAGGAGTGCTCATGGAGAAGAGTTGTAGCATCGAGGGGCCCCGTTCGGCACGCGGTGGGACGCCCATCGCCTCCCTCCTTTTGCCGGCCTACGCCCTCAACAGAAGTCGCGTGACATCCGCGGGAGCGTTCCCCCGGCCGGGAGCCCCGCGGCCCCACTGCCTCCGGCCTCGTCCGACACCAGTCGCTCCATCCGTGTCGCCAGGAGATGGACGACCCCGCCCCGGCGCTGCACGCGGGCCTCGATCACGACCGCCGCCGCCCGCCGCGCAAGCGCCTCGGCCTGCTGCCACACCTCCGGCCGGACGACGACATTCGCCGGGCCGGTCTCGTCCTCGATCGACAGGAAGATGATCCCGTGGGCCGTCGATGGCCGCTGCCTCGAGAGCACGATCCCCGCCACCGTCACGCGCCGCCCCTCCGGGGCATCGTGGGCTTCCGCCGTGGTGACGACCCCGCGCTCGGCGAGCCCGGCCCGGTCGAACTGGAGCGGATGGGCCTCGAGCGAGAGGCCCGATGTGCGGTAATCGGAGATCACCTCCTCGCGGGCACTCGTCGCCGGAAGCTCGACCTGTTCGCCATCCTCGTCGTCGGCGAGGTCGTCCAGGAGCGGTTGGCTGCCGGGGCGTTCCCGATCCCGCAGCGCCTCCCACACCGCCCGCCGCCGGTCCATCCCCAGCGAAGCGAGGGCCCCGGCCCGCGCCAAGCTCAACAGCGCCTCGCGGCCGAGCCGGGCGCGCCGGGCGAGATCCTCGACGGTGCCGAACAGGCCGTCACGCCGCGCCGTCTCGATCCGCTCTCCCTCCGCCGTGCCGAGGCCGTGCACCTGCTCGAGTCCCAGGCGCAGGCCCGGCGGCACCCCTTCGCCAGCCCCCCGTGCCTGGCAACAGACGCGCGCATGCCAGGCGCTGGCGTTCACGTCGACGGCCAACACACGCACGCCGTGCTGCCGGGCATCGCGAACGAGTTGGGCCGGCGCGTAAAACCCCATCGGCTGGCTCGCCAGGAGCGCCGCGGTGAAGGCCGCCGGGTGATGGCACTTGAGCCATGCCGACACGTAGACAAGCAGCGCGAAGCTCGCCGCGTGCGACTCCGGGAAGCCGTATTCGCCGAAGCCGCGAATCTGGGCGAACACCTGCTCGGCAAACGCCGCCGCGAGCCCGCGCGACGTCATCCCTTCGACGAGCCGACGGTGGAACTCGTCGATCACCCCCGGCCGCCGCCACGCCCCCATCGCCCGGCGGAGCTGATCGGCCTCGCCCGGCGTGAACCCCGCCGCCACCACCGCCAGCCGCATCGCCTGCTCCTGGAAGAGGGGAACGCCGAGCGTGTTTTCGAGGACGCCGCGGATCGCCTCGTTGGGGTAGGAGACCTCTTCCTCGCCGCAACGCCTGCGCAAGTAGGGATGGACCATCCCCCCCTGGATCGGCCCCGGCCGTACGATCGCCACCTCGATGACAAGGTCGTAGAAGCAGCGCGGCTTGAGCCGGGGGAGCATGCTCATCTGCGCCCGGCTCTCGATCTGGAACACACCGACGGTGTCGGCCCGCGACACCATCTCGTAGACCGCCGGGTCCTCCGCCGGCACGGTGGCGAGGTTCAGCCTCGGGCCCCCCGCCGCCTCGACCTCGTCGAACGCCCGGTGGATGGCGGTGAGCATCCCGAGCGCCAGGCAATCGACTTTCAGGATCCCCAGCTCGTCGAGGTCGTCCTTGTCCCACTGGACGATCGAGCGGCCCTCCATCGTCGCCGGCTGGATCGGCACGAGGTCGCACAGATCGCCACGCGTCATCACCATGCCGCCGACATGCTGGCCGAGATGGCGGGGAAAGCCGATGAGCTCGCCGACGAGGGCCGTGAGCCGCCGGCCGGTGTCGCCAGCGGGATCGAGCCCTGCCTCGGCGAGCCGCTCTGGCAACTGCCCGACCCGGTCGCCGACATCGAGCACCTCGGCGATCCGTGCCACCCGGTCGAGCGACAGTCCGAGTGCCTTTCCCATGTCGCGGACGGCCGAGCGGAGGCGGTAGCAGATCACCTCGGCGGTCATCGCCGCGCGCGAGCGGCCGTAGGTGTCGTAGAGGTATTGGATCACCTCCTCGCGGCGGTGGTGTTCGAAGTCGATGTCGATGTCGGGGGCCTCGCGGCGCTCGCGGCTGATGAAGCGCTCGAAGAGCACCTGCATCCTGGCCGGGTCGACCGACGTGATCCCGAGGCAGTAGCAGATCGCCGAATTGGCCGCCGACCCGCGCCCCTGGCAGAGGATCCCGCGGCGGCGGGCGAAGCGCACGATGTCGAAAACGGTGAGGAAGTAGGCCTCGTAGCCGAGCTCGGTGACGAGCGCAAGCTCGTGCTCGAGGAGGCCGCGGACCTTCTCGGGCACCCCGTCGGGATAGCGTTTCGCAGCCCCCCGCCAGACCGTCTCGGCGAGGTACGCCGACGCCGTCGTCCCGGCCGGGACGACGGCGTCGGGGTATTCGTAGCGCAGTTCGTCGAGGGAGAAGGTGCAGGCCGCCGCCCACTCCACGGAGCGTTCGACGGCCCCCGGCAAGCTCGCGAACCGGGCGAGGAGCGTCGCCTGATCGTGGAGGTGGCGTTCGCCGTTGGTGAGGAGGTGGCCACGGACCTCCTCGATCGTGCCGCCGTGCCGGACCGCCGTGAGGGCATCAAGGAGGGGAAGCCGGGCGCGGATGTGGCAACGGACATCGCCGGCCGCCACGACGTCGACCCGCGCCCGCCGGCAGGCGCGCGCGAAAGTCTCGAGCCGGGTCGTGTCATCCCCCTCGAGCGCCACCTCCGCCAGCCCGCAGACGCGCTCCCCAAACACCTCGCGCCACGCCGCCAGCCGTCGCCAGTCTCCCTCCACGGCCGCCAGCGGCACGCCGGCCCGCAGGCCTGCCGCATGGGCCGCGACCATGTCGCGCGAAAGCCGGCAGCTGACCGGGCCGCGATCGTTCCCGTCTTCCGCCATGGCGCTGGCAGCCGCTGTGCCATCGCGCTGCTCCTGCCCGCTCTCCGCCGGGATCCCGCCGTAGCCGATCGAGAGGAGGCGGCAGAGGTTCGAGTACCCGGCCCGGTTCTCCGCCCACACCACGAGCGCCTCGCCATCGACCGTCGTGAGCGTGGCGCCGACGACGAGCGGGATGCCGACCTCCTTCGCCGCCCCGTGCGCCCGGACGATGCCGGCGAGCGTCGCATGATCGGTGATCGCGATCCCGGCATACCCGAGGGCATGGGCGGTGCGGACGAGCTCCTCCGGATGGGAGGCGCCGCGGAGGAAGGAGAAGTTGCTCGTGGCATGGAGCTCGGCGTAGCGGGGGGGCTCGCGCGGGCCCTCTGGCCCGGCCCCCGAACTCGGTCTTGCGATCACGGGTCGCGACGACGGCATACCAAGGCTCCTTGAAGGATCTCGCCGGTCCACTCACCGGCCGCTTGAGTCAGGCGAAGATGCCATGAACAAACCAGCCCCCGTCCCGCACCTGCCGGAAGATCCACATTCCGAGGACCTCCTCGACACTCCCGATCCGATCGCCACCGGCCCCGCCAGCCTCGACCACCGCCTCGACAAGGAAGTAATCGCGGCGCACGGAGGGGCCACGCCACCACGCCGTCTCGATTCGCTCCGGCCCCTGGGCACAGAGCACCCGATGAACCCGCGACTCGTAGCGGAATCGCGCCGGCGCTCCGGCCACCGCCCGGCGCTCCGCCGGCTCACGGGTTTCTTCCGGCCGAAGCGGCTCCAAGCGCAGCGGACGGGGGAACATCCAAAACGGCCTCCGCTCCGGGGCGGGGCAGGGGCCAGACTGGCTCGTGGCGCTGCGCGAGGTGCCCCGGGCAGGCCTGCCGCGGTCGTCTGACGGCGTTCTGGTGACGCGTCCAGGCGATCGCGTGTTCTGCCCTGGCGGCACGGCCGTCCAGGCGTGCTCCGGCTGGGCATCGGCGACCGAGCGTGGCTCGTAGACCGCCGCGCGGCCGAGCCTCCCCGCCAGGCGTTCAAGCAGCATGGCGACCTCCCCATCTCCCGCCTCCTCCGCCTCGCCGAACAGCATCCGCTGCCGGCTGCCCATCTCCCCGGCGGCCACGACTTCGATCGAAACCCCATCGATCTCCTTCGGCAGCTGCATGCGCGACATCCGCAGCCGGATCAGCTCCGCCAGATGGCCGACAGCCACGCTCGGGCGGAACAGCCCGACATCGACGACGACCGGGGCGCTGGTGGCCGTGGATCGCCCCGCCGACCCGGTCACCGCATCGGCGCCGGCCAAGCCGGGGCGCTCGGGCCGCGCCCGTTCGAGCCTCAACTGGAGGGCCGTCACGCCATGCCCCGCGGCGGACAGGGGCCGAACGCACGCTTCGAGGAGCGGGCGGAGGCATTGGGCAAACTGCTCCTCCGAGGTGCCGCGGAGCGAGAGAGGGAAATCGAAGGCATGGCTGGCCTGCGGCAGCTCCCCCCCCGGCAACGGCTCGAGCGGCTCGGCCCGCTCTCCCGTGAACTCCGCCAGCCGGCGCACCAGCAGCGGGCCGAAACGCGACGCGAGACTCTTGCGCGGGAGCCGCATCACCCCACCGATCGAATCGATCCCGACTTCACGAAGCTTCTGGAGCGTGCCGCCATCCAACCGCAGCCCCGTGGCCGGCAACGCATCGACCAGGCCTCCCGCGGCATCCGCCAGGGAGCCCCCCGCCGCGGACACCTCCGCGGTCGATCGCGCCGCGGTGAGCCGATGCCCTCCCGGCATCACCACCACGCTTCGCCGCCGGCCGCGCGGCGCCGGCTCGCCGGCCAGCGCCGCCAATCGATCGACGTGGTGGGCGGCGGCCCAGGCGGCTCCGGGGGTGTCGGCGATCGCCCCGCGGGCATGGAGGCCCCGCGCGGCGAGCGTCCAAACGGCCGTGCGCGCAAGCCTCTCTTCACCACCGAAAAAGCCTGCCGTGGCCGTGACGTCGAGATGGAGGCATTCCGGCCGTTGGTGCTCACCTCCGCCGCTTCCCTCCACCGCCACCGCCGGCGTGAAGCGCCGACACCAGCGGGCAATCTCGAGCAGCGCGTCGCGATCGGCCACCGGATCGTCATGATCGATCCAGGCCCGGCGACAGGCGTGCGCGCCATGGACGAGCGCCACCGCTGCCATCGCCTCCGCCAGGGGCATGCCGGTCTGGATCGCCACTCCATCGCCGGCCGTTGCTCGCCTGGCCGTTGCTGGCCCGACTGTCGCATTCCCGGCTCTCACGTGCCCGGCCCTCTCTTCCTCGGCCTGCGGCGCTGCCGGGCGACGGGGAATGGCCCAGGCCACCACCGTCATCGCGCCTTGCGGCTGTCGCTGGCAAACGAACACCGGCCCATGGCGCAGCTCGGCATTGCCGCTCAAGCGCCGCTGCACCGGCCACCGCGGCAGCCAGAGGGTCAAGATGCGCGGCACGACACCCCTCCCGCTCCATTGCCCTCGGAGAGTGTCCCTGGCGACCGAGGCCGACCGGCCGGCGCGGCGCCGCCCCACGGGCCGCCCCTGCGGAGGGTGTTCGTGGTGGCGTCGCCGATCGCTTCGCGGCCGGTGGCCAGATCGAGCGCGATCTCCACCGTGGGCACATCGGGGGGCTGTTCACACGACCATGGCCCCTCCTGGAGCGACAGCCGTAGCCGCCGGACCGCGAGCGAACCGACG
>CAJBCV010000473.1 GCA_903951635.1 uncultured Planctomycetaceae bacterium | reverse complement strand
GTCGACGACGACGAACGAGTGCCGTGACTCCTGGATCACCCGCGAAAAAGCCTGGAAGACCGCGATCTCCTCGGTGCAGGGGGAACGGAGATCCTCTTCGAGCAGCGCCCGGCCGGCATCGTCGAGCGCGGCTCCCTTCGTTTCCATGACATGGTGGCGATAACGCTCGCGCTCGTCATGGGGATCGATCCGACTGACGGTGAGGGAGGGAACATCGGCCTCCACCGTCATCGCCAGATGGGCCGCCGGGTCGGTCGTGGTGAGATGCACTTTGTGGCCGCGCGAGGCGAGTTCGACGGCGATGGCCGCGGCGACGGTCGTCTTCCCCACGCCCCCCTTCCCGAGCACCATCACCAGGCCATGGCCGTCGGTCTCGATGCCCTCGACGAGCGCCCGCAGCGGCGGAAGGGCACGCGGCGGGGGCGCCTTGGGCGCTGGTGTGGCGCTCGCGGCGTCAGAAGCCGTCGGCAAGAGCATCCCCCGCAACGTCGCCACGCCGACGAGGTTGCAGGGCTTGAGCGGGACGGTTTCGCGGGGAAGCCCGGCGATCGCGGCCGGGATATTCGCCAACGCCTTTCGCTCCCGTTCGCGGAAGGCGCGTGCCACCGGATCGGGACTCTCGCCGGCCGGCATCCCCCCGTTGACGACGAGGAGCTGATTGTCGATGCCGAGCAGGTCGAGCTCATGGGACGTGCGGGCGGCCTCCTCGAGCGCGGTCGCTTGAGGCCGTGCCACGAGCACGACGGTGGTCGTTTCCTTGTCGGCGAGCGTCGCCACCGCGTCGGCGTATTGATGCCGCTGCTTCTCGAGGCCGGCGAGGGGGCCGAGACAGGAAGCCCCGGTCTTCGCCGATCCGAGGAAGTCGGTCCAGGCGGTGGGGAGCTTGAGGAGGCGGAGCGTGTGGCCGGTGGGGGCAGTGTCGAAGATGACGTGGTCGAAGGCGTGTGTGGTAGCCGTACTCTCGAGCAGGCCGGTGAACTCGTCGAACGCGGCGATCTCCGTCGTGCAGGCGCCGGAGAGCTGCTCCTCCATCGCCTTGATCGTGTCGGCAGGAAGGAGTTCCCGGACGGGGCCGATGAGGCGGTCGCGATAGGCCCGCGCGGCAGCTTCGGGATTGATGTTGAGGGCGGAGAGCCCGGGCACTTCCGGCACCGGCGTCGGCGCATCCTCGCCGATCTTCATGCCGAACACCTGACCGAGATTCGAGGCCGGATCGGTGCTCACAAGCAGCACGCGCCGGCCACGATCGGCAAGCGCCACGGCGGTCGCGCAGGCCAGGGACGTCTTGCCGACGCCCCCTTTGCCGGTGAAGAAGAGGAGACGCGTGGGATGGTCGACGAGATGCATCGTTTCGCTCCGGTGATCAGCAACACCCGGCCGATGGGCCGCTCTTCCCGCCGCCGCAGCAGCTTTCCGGCATGAGCGGCAGCTCACAGCGGGCCTCGATGGCGACGCCTGTCCATCCAGCCAATTCGGCACGTGACGGCATTCTTCCCCGGCTCACGACCGCGCCGTCGACGAGCACCAGCGGCAGGGAGTCGTTGCCGTGCTCCTGCAACGCGGCGCGGACGGTGGCGTCGGCGGCGAAGCGCTGCGGCTCCTGGGCGGGATTGATTCGCTCGACCGCCACCCCCTTCGACGAAAGCCAGGCGAGATCAGACGCGAAGGCGACGAGGGCCGGGTCGACTTCGGGCCCGCAAATCCCCGTGGAGCAGCAGAGGGGCCGATCGAACACCTGCAGCGATGCCATGGGAAACTCCGCTCCTGGGGATGGAAGGCTGATTGACGGCTGGCGACCAACCAAAGAAATTGTACCGGTGGTTCGTGTCGGACCCTCGAAAAGGTTTCCCGATGAAGAAGCTCCTGTTCGTGTGCGTCGAAAACTCCAACCGCAGCCAGATGGCCGAGGCCTTCGCCCGGCTCCACGGCGGCGCCGACGTCGAGGCGGCAAGCGCCGGCTCACGCCCTTCCGGACGGGTCAATCCAAAGGCGATTCAAGCGATGGGGGAGCTCGGCTACGACCTTTCGAAGCACGAATCGAAGGGGCTCGAGGCCTTCAATGGGCAGCCGGTCGACGTCGCGGTGACGATGGGATGCGGCGACGAGTGCCCGCTCGTCCTCGCCGGCCGGCGCGTCGACTGGAAGATCCCCGATCCGCGCGACATGACGCCGGAGGAGTTCCGCGGCGTCCGCGACCTCATCGAAGCGAAGGTCAAGGAACTGCTCGCGTCGATGTGAAGTGGACAGTCGGTCCCGTGCGACCGCCCGCGGACGCCGGCCATCCGCCGTCAGGTTGGGCGAACCTCGGCGAGGATCGCCTCGGCCATCCTCTCCAGCGGCACGACGGCGTCGGCGAGCCCGGCCTCGATCACTGCCTTCGGCATACCGTAGACCGCGCATCCCTCCGGAGTTTGGGCGAGGACGCGCCCACCGTGCCGCTTGACCAGCCGACACCCTTCGGCCCCGTCGCGACCCATGCCGGTGAGAATGACCGCGGTCATCGGGCCACCGAACACTGCGACCGCCGACTCGAGGAGGACGTCGACGCTCGGCCGGCAACCGTGGCGCGGCGGATCATCGTGGAGGGCGCAGACGACTCTCTCGCCGCGGCGGACAAGGGCCAGATGGTGGCCGCCGGCCGCCACGATGACGCGCCCCGGCTCGACGGCCATTCCCGCCTCCGCCTCGGAGACGCGGATCGCCGAGGTGTCATTGAGCCGCTGGGCGAGCGGCGCCGAGAAGGCTGCCGGGATGTGCTGGACCACGAGCACCGGCACCGGCAGCGTCGCGGGAAGGAGCGGGACGACGGCCCGCAGCGCCGCCGGCCCGCCGGTGGACGTGCCGATGACGATCGCCGTGGTCGGTGCGGCCCCGGTTTTGGGAAGCGCGGCCTCCCGCGGGGTGGCCCGAGGCGGCGCGGGCGCGGCCGCGTTTCGGAAGGCCGTCACCTTGGCGGCGAGTTCCTTGAGGAGGGCTTCGCGGCCGGCGAGGAGGTCGCTCCCGACCGGCTTGAGGATGAAGTCGAAGGCCCCCTCCAGGAGCGCGTCGGTGGTCGCCTTCGCCCCGTGGGAGGTGAGGCTCGACACCATGATCGCCCCGACCGGGATCTTTCGCACGCGGAGTGCCCGGAGGAACTCGAGGCCGTCCATGTTCGGCATCTGGACGTCGAGCGTGACCAGATCGGGGCGGAGCCGCTCGACCAGGTCGAGGGCCTCCAGGCCGTCGCCGGCCGTCCCCACCACCTCGACGCCGGGGATCCGGCGGAGGAGATTCTGGAGCATCTGCCGGTAGAGCGCGGAGTCGTCGATGACGAGGACGCGCGTCGGGCCTTCTGTCATGGTGCCTGACCGGGGGTGGGAACGATGGGGCGAGTCTACCGCGGGGAGCAAGAGCGAGGCGGATCGAGAACGTGGCGGCAGGCTTCCGGCGGCCAGCCCGGGCTGCAGGAGTTTTTGAAGGCCTTCCCTGCGGAAAGAATGGAAGCCGCTCCGACCGTCGCCACCGGAAGCGAACGTGGAGGGAAAACAGCGGCCGTAGGGATGGTGACGACGGATTTGGAGGGCGCGAAAGGGCAAGCTATACCCTTCATGAGGCACTCCGTGAGTCCGTCAGCGCCGAACCCGCGGCGGTGCTTCCGGTCCTCGTGCCACCGCAGCCGCCCCTGGATCCATCGATGGCCTCCCCAATCGCGTCAGGACTCTCCTCGTCGGCCAAGCAGCAGGGCACCTCCCAGTACGTTGGCTTCGAGTTGGCGGGGCAAAAGTACATCTGCCGCATCGAGCGGATCCAGGAGATCGTCATCCCCGAGCGGGTGACGACGATCCCCGAGGTGCCCGCCTACGTCGCCGGCGTCAGCAATCTCCGCGGCACGATCATACCGGTCATCGATCTCCGCCTCCTCTTCGGGCTCCCCGCCAAGCCGATCGACGCCGACACGCGCACGATCGTCGTCAACGTCGGGGAGCGGGTGATGGGCTGCACCGTCGACACCGTCTCGCAGGTGGTGCGGATTCCCGACGAGCGCATCCAGCCCGCTCCGGAGACGGTCGCTGCCGGCGCCCCCCGCTATGTCGAGGGCTTTGCTCGGCTCGGGGACGATCTCCTCATCCTTCTCGACACCGACCATCTCCTCGCTCCCGACAACCTCGACGAGGTCCACCGGGCGAGCCGCCCTACGCCGCCGTCCGCGGGAGACGCCTGACATGGCCACGAAGCGTCCAGCGAAGCCCCGTGGCGGCCTTGGCCTCGCTGCCAGTGCCGGGCACCTCGATGCCCAATCGCAGGCTCTCCGCGACATCGTGCGTCGACTCAAGGCCTGAACCGGTCTGCCATGGATGGAAGGAACCTCGCCGTGCAGGAAATCATCACGCTCACCCCCGAGCAATTCACCCGCTTCCAACGGCTGATCTACCGCGAGACGGGCATCCGTATGCAGGAGGGAAAGGTGACGCTGTTGAGCAACCGCATCCGCCAGCGCCTGCGGCACCACGGGATCTCGTCGTTCGACGAATACTATCGCCTCCTTACCTCGGGGACGGTGCCCGGTGAGATGGCATCGTTCATCGATTGCATCACCACCAACGAGACGCACTTTTTCCGCACTCCCACCCATTTCGAGTGGTTCGGCGGGCTGTTTCTCACCGAGTTCGCGACGCGGATCCGCGAGGGCGGGCACGAGCCGGTGCTCCGCGTCTGGTCGGCCGCCTGTAGCACGGGCGAGGAGCTCTATTCGCTGGCGATCTGCGCCGCCGAAAATGCCCATCGGCTCGTCGGCTGTCGCCGGGTGTTCCTCGGCACCGACATCAGCGAGGCCGTCCTCGCCCGGGCCCGCGAGGCCCGCTACACCTCCCGCGCGCTCGAACTCGTCGAACAGCGTCGCCTCGATCGGGCGTTCGTCGCCGATCCCGATGGCCAGCACTGGACGGTGAAGCCGGCGATCCGCCAGGGGTGTGAGTTCCGCCGGCACAATCTCCTCGAGCCGATGCGCGGCGGGCCGTTCGACTGCATCTTCATCCGCAACGTGATGATCTATTTCGACCGCGGATCGAAGGAAGCCGCCGTCCGCCATCTCGTCGACGCCCTCGCCCCGGGGGGCTATCTCGTCGTCGGCCCGGCCGACGGAATCCACGACTTGGTCGGGCAGCTCCAGAAGCGCGACACCTTCCTCTATCAAAAGCCCTGACGGAAGCCACGACCGACTCTCGCCCCATCAAACTGAAGCCCACACTGAAGCCCACACTGAAGCCCTGTCGGTCCCCTCTCCTGCCGTCCCGCCTCGCGGTGCTCCATGTCCGACGATCTCAATCTTCCCGCCGATCTCTCCGCCGATGAGATGGGGGAATATCTGCGGATCTACGTCGACGAGACGAACGAGCAGGCCGACAGCCTGGTGGAGATGCTCCTCGGGCTCGAGCGCGATCCGCACGACCCACGCCGACTCGCCGAGGCTTTCCGCCTCGTCCATTCGGTGAAGGGGTCGGCGGCGTTGCTGGGCCTCGACAGGATCACGACCCTCGCCCACCACCTCGAGACCCACTTTGAGCGGCTCCGCTCGGGGGCGGCGGTCCTCGATCCGGCGACGACGAATGTCGCTCTCCGGTTCGTCGATTACCTCCGTGCCGGCAACGAGCAACTCCGCCGCGGCGAGCCCCTGCCCCCAAACGAGGAGCTGCTTGCGGCCGTCGAGACGCTCGGGAGCGAGGCCTCGTCGGCGGCCGTGCGGGAAAGTGACGAGGACCGGCCTGCGCCCCGTCCTCCCGTGGCGTCCCCCTCTGCGCCCGCGCCCGCGGATGAGGAGCCCCAGCCCACGAAGCTCCCGGCTGTGGCGGAGCCTGCTCCCACGGTCGCTGTCGGCCCCGCGCGGCCGATGCGCGTCACCATTCACTTCCGACGGGGCATGCCGCTTGCGGAGTTGAAGGGGGAGCTCGTTATCGCCCGGCTCGCCCGCCTCGGTGCCGTCGTTCGCAGTGATCCGCCGGCGGGGCGGCTGGCGACGATCGCCGACTCGGGGCGGCTCGATGTCTGGATCGACGCGGCGGCCGATCAGGCGGCGCTCCGCGAGGCCGCCGACGTCGACGGGGCCGAAGGGATCGAGATCGGCGAGACGGTCGAGGTTGGCGTCGAGCCCGGTCTGAAGGAGCCCGCTGCGGCCGCTGGCGGGGAGGGACGCCCAGACGCGCAGGAGACCGTCCGGGTGGAGGTCGGCAGGCTCGACGTCCTCATGAACCTCGCCGGCGAACTCGTCGTCAATCGGTCGCGTTTCGTTCAGGTGGCCCGCCAGATCGCCCCGACATTCCGGGGGGCCGCCGCCTCCAACCGCTCCACCGCGATCGTCGAGGACATGCGCCACTCGCTCGAGGCTTGCCGTGACGAAATCGCCGCTGGCGCCTCCGCCAGCGGGCAACTCGCGACGCTCGAGAAACACTTGACGGCCCTCGAGGAGCAATCCCGGGAGTGGCAGGAGGGGCGGCGCCACTTCGACCACATGCTCGAGGCGATCGACCAGCTGACGCGCGTCTCCGACAATCTCCAGCGTGGTGTGCTCAAGACGCGGATGGTGGCCGTCGCGCCGCTGTTCAACCGCTTCAAGCGATCGGTCCGCGACATCGCCCGCGAACTCGGCAAGCGGGTTGATCTGGAGATCCGGGGAGAGAAGACGGAACTCGACAAGCGGATGATCGACGAGATCGGCGACCCGCTGGTCCATCTCGTTCGCAACGCCATCGACCATGGCATCGAGTCGGCCGACGAGCGCCGCCGCCGCGGCAAGCCGGAGACGGCGACGCTCCGCCTCGAGGCCTTCCACCGGGGCAACTCGGTCTGCATCGCCATCGCCGACGACGGCGGCGGCATCGACACCGACCGCATCCGCCAACGGGCGATCGAGCGGGGGCTGGTGACGGCCGAGGCCGCCGCCGGGATGTCGGCGGACGAACTCGTCGACTTCATCTGGCAGCCCGGATTCAGTACGGCGAAGGCGGTGTCGGACATCTCCGGACGTGGCGTCGGGATGGACATCGTCCGTACGAAGATCAATCGGCTCAACGGCTCGATCGACATCGCCACCGTGAAAGGTGAGGGGACGACCTTCACGATCCGCCTCCCGCTCACCCTCGCCATCGTCCGCTGCATGCTCTTTGGCCTGCCCCACGGCGTGTTCGCCGTCCCGATGGAAAACATCCGTGGCATCGTGGCGATCGGCGACTCGCAAATTGTCGCCGTCAATGGACGGCAGGCCTGCGATATCCGCGGGGAGTTTCTCCCCCTCGTCGACATCCATGACATCTTCCGTTGGGCGGAGGGAGAGGCCCGCCTCCCGCTCTCCGGCGACGTCGCGGTCCTTCATTCCGCGGGCCGCTCGATCGCGCTCCGCGTCGGGGCTCCCCTCGGCAGTCAGGACATCGTCGTCAAATCGCTCGACGACAACTACCGCCATGTCCGCGGGCTCGGCGGCGCGAGTATCCTCGGAGATGGGTCAGTCTGCCTCCTCCTCGACGTGGCGACGGCGATCGACCTCGCCGGTGGGCGGCGGACTCGTTCGATCACCCCGCAGCACTGAGCCCTCGGCCCCTTCCCGCAGCGATCCGCGATCGATGGAGATCCGATGAACGACGGGCAACGAGCCGGCCTGGTGAGACTCTTTCAGACGGGGGCCGATGCCGCCGCGGTGGCGCTGTCGCGGTGGCTCGGACGCCCCGCGTCGATCGCCGTGCGCGACGTCGAGCTGCTGCCGCTCGAGGCCGCAGCCGACCTGCTCGGGGCGGGAGAGGAGCCGGTGTGCGGCGCGGGGATGCCGATCGGCGGCGCGCTCTCCGGGATCCTTCTCCTTGTCGCCGATGACGCGGCGGGCCTCGCCCTGGCCGATCTCCTCGTGGGACGAACGATCGGAACGGGGCGGACCTGGGGCGAGGTGGAGGAGTCGGCGACGCTCGAGACGGCGAACATCGTCGGCTGCGCCTATCTCAACGCCATCGCTGCGGCCCTCTCGGCGGGGGAGCCGGATAGCGCCGGCAGCATCATCCCGTTGCCCCCCACCTTCGTCCGCGAATACGCTCCGGCGCTCATGGAGGGGCTGCTCATCGATCAAGCCGCCCTCTCCGACACAGTGTTTCTGACGCGCACCGAGTTTGCCATCGACGGGGCGCCGGTGCGCTGCGCCCTCGTGTTCGTCCCCGATGCGCCGAGCCGGGCACGGATCATCGACGGATCGGTCGGGCCGGCCTCCATGGGGGAAGGCTGACGTGACAGCGACGGGTACGGCCGGAGAAGGATCGGGGGCGTTCCACAGCGGGAGCGTGCCGATGGGGGGCTTGGCCGTCGGTCGCGACGCCGGCGTCCTCCGCACGTTCCTCGGCTCCTGTATCGGCGTCGCTCTCCACGACCGTCGTCTGCGGCTGGCGGGGCTGGCGCATGTCGTCCTTCCCGATTCCCAGGGGCGCCCGGAGGATCTGGGAAAGTACGCCGATACGGCGATCCCCGAATTGCTGCGGCTCATGAAGGCACAGGCCGGGGGAGAAGCGATCCGGCCCGTCGCCAAGCTTGCCGGTGGCGCGAGGATGTTCGCCTTCCAGACCGGCGTCGTCATCGGCGAGCAGAATCTCGCCGCCGTCGAGCGGGCCCTCGAGGCGGCTGGTATTCCCGTGCTCGGACGCTGCTGTGGCGGGAACAAGGGGCGGAGGATGGCACTCGACGTCGTGTCGGGCGCGGTGACGGTCGAGGCGGTCGGCGATCCGCCCGAGAGTATGTAATGCGAAAACCGGAGGAACCGATGCCCAACGCCATGCCCGGACGCCTGCTCGTCACCGACGATGCCCTCATCATGCGCATGCGGATCCGGGACATCGCCCGCGAGGCGGGGTGGGAGGTCGTCGGCGAGGCCGGCAACGGCCGCGAGTGCGTCGAGCGCTACGCGGCGCTCCGCCCCGACCTCGTGACGCTCGACATCGTCATGCCGGAGATGGACGGCGTGGAGGCGCTGCGGGCGCTTCGGGCCTCCGATCCGTCGGCCCGGGTCGTCATGGTCAGCGCCCTCGACCAGAAGTCGAAGTTGTCGGAGTGCATCCGGCTCGGGGCCCTCGACTTCCTCGTCAAGCCGTTCGACAAGGAGCGGCTCGTCGCGCTCCTGGCGAAGTATGCCCCCCGCCCCGCGGCCGAGGGGTGATCCGAGCGGGCTCCGCGGCGATTTTCTCAAGGGGCGATCCTTTCCGCGGTCGGCCCGGCCTTGAGCCACAGCCTGCGAGCCGGAGAATTATTGAATTGACATGTCGGTATGTTCCGATGTATTGTTTGTTGCGGGTGTGGTGCCCTCAGCAATGCATGCCGGAAGGAGACGTCATGGCCGAGAAGCAACGGGGAAGCGGGGCGACGGCGACGCTCACGAGCCTCGAATCGCTCGGGGAGGCGGCGGAGTGCCTGAAAACGCTCGCCCATCCCCACAGGCTGCGGATCGTGCAGATGCTCCTCAAGGGCCGCTATACCGTCGGCGAGCTCGCCGATGCCTGCGGGATTCCCAGCCACATGGGCTCGGAGCATCTCCGGCTCATGCAGCGGTGCGGATTTCTCGATGTCGAGAAGGAAGGCCGCCGCGTCTACTACACCGTCGCCGAACCCCATCTCGCTCGGATCATGGCGTGTATCGAAGACCGCTTCGGCGGCGCCACCAAGCCACGAACTGCCCCTCGCCCCTGATCCCCCTCAGTCCGCGCCCCATCCCCGCCGTTGCTTAAGTGTCGTAGAGTTTCGATATTACGATCCGTCTTTCGTTCCCCACCCGTTCCGACCCGACAACAGGAGGCACTGTCATGGTTGCCACGATCTCTCCGTCCCTGCTCAACGACCTGCGCCGCCGCGGCGACAAGGTGACGCTCATCGACGTTCGCACGCCGGCTGAGTTCGGCGAGGTGCACGTCGACTTTGCCCGCAATCTCCCCCTCAGCACCCTCGATGCCAGGGAGGTCGCCGCGCTGGCCGCCGCCGGCCCGGTGTACGTGATCTGCAAGTCGGGCAATCGCAGCCAGATGGCCTGCGAGAAACTGGCCGCCGCTGGGCTCGAAGGAATCGTCAGTGTCGAAGGGGGCACGAGCGCCTGCGTCGAGGCCGGCCTGCCGGTCGTCCGTGGGCGAAAGGTGATGTCGCTCGAGCGTCAGGTGCGGATCGCCGCCGGGGCGCTCGTGGCCCTGGGTGCCGCCACCGCCGGGCTCTGTCCCGATCCGATCTGGCAGAAGGTGGGGGCGGGGCTGGCCGCCTTCGTCGGCTGCGGGCTGGTGTTCGCGGGCATCACCGACACCTGCGGGATGGGGATGCTCATCGCCCGGATGCCGTGGAACCAGGCCTGCACCTCGGCGAAGACCTGCTGCCGGGGAGTGCTTTTCGGGCTCCTGTTCGCCGCCATGGCGGGCACGGCGATTGCCGGCCACACGAAGGATTCGCTCGATACCGTGAAGCAGACGGTTGCCGCGAAGAAGGCAATACTCGTCGATGTCCGGGAGCCGGGGGAATGGGAGGATGGGCATGTCGTCGGGGCCAAGCTCGTGCCGCTGAGCGTGCTCGAGAAGGGGGTGAGCCCCGAGGAACTCGCCCGCGTCCTCCCCAAAGACAAGATCATCTACTGCCACTGTCTCGCCGGTGGTCGCTGTCTCGAGGCCGCGGCGATTCTCGCGCCACTCGGGTATGACGTTCGTCCCCTCAAGCCTGGCTATCCACAACTCGAGAAGGCCGGCTTCCCCACCGCCAAGGGACGTTGATTCGCCCACCCCATCCGCTCCACCGAGACCGAGCCACCGACAAGGAACCCACCCCATGAAGATCCAGCAGTACTACCTCGCCTGCCTCTCGCACGCCTCCTACATGATCACCGACGACACGTCGAAGACGGCCGCAGTCGTCGATCCGCAGCGCGACATCGCCCAGTATCTCGCCGATGCCGCGGCAGGCGGGTACACGATCAAGCACGTCTTCCTCACGCACTTCCATGCCGACTTCGTCGCCGGTCACATCGAGCTCCGCGACAAGGTCGGGGCGAGGATTCACCTCGGCCGACGGGCGGAGGCGGAGTTTGAACACGATGCGATGAAGGACGGCGACAGGGTCGAGTTCGGTGACGTCCGCCTCGAGGTGATGGAAACGCCGGGGCACACGCCGGAGGGGATCTCGATCCTCGTCTACGATCTGGCGAAGAGCGACCGTGATCCGCTGGCGGTGCTCACCGGCGACACGCTCTTCATCGGCGACGTGGGGCGGCCCGACCTGCTTGCGAGCATCGGTGTCACAGCCGACGAACTCGCCGACATGCTCTACGACAGCATCACCGAGAAGCTCGTCAAGCTCCCCGACGCCACGCTCGTCTACCCGGCTCACGGGGCGGGGAGCATGTGCGGCAAGAGCCTTTCGAAGGAAACCGTCTCCACGATCGGCGAGCAGAAAATCTTCAACTATGCCCTCCAGCCGATGAGCCGGGAGGCCTTCAAGCAGATCGTCACCGCCGACCAGCCCGAAGCCCCCGAGTATTTCGTCCACGACGCGATCCTCAATCGCAAGGAGCGGGCTCCGCTCGAGGCGGCGATGGAGCGATCGCTCCAGGCCCTGCCGCTCGCCGAAGTGCTGCGGATGCAGGAGGGAGGTGCCCAGGTGCTCGACGTTCGGGACGGGATCGACTTCGAAGGGGGCCACCTCGTCGGCGCGCTCAACATTGCCCTCTCCGGGAAGTACGCCACCTGGGCCGGTTCGATGCTCTCCGTTGACGCCCCGATCGTCGTCATCGCCGAGGAAGGCGCCGAGGAGGAGGCGGTGATGCGGCTTGGGCGGATCGGATTCGACCAGGTTGCGGGCACGCTGGCTGGCGGCATGAGCGCTTTGGCGAACCGGGAGGATCTCGTGGAGCGCACCGATCGGATCACCGCTGCGGCGCTCGATGCGTGGATCCGCGGGGAGCGTGCCGATGCCGGTGCCATGCCGGTGGTCGTCGACGTTCGCAGCCCGGCGGAGCATGCCGCCGGGCATCTTCCCGCGGGGCTGAACATCCCCCTCACGCATCTGGCCGAGCGGTTCGGTGAGATTCCCTCCGGCAGGCCGGTCGTCGTGCATTGCGAAGGGGGATACCGCTCGGCGATCGCCGCGAGCCTCCTCCAACAGCTCAAGGTCGGGAAGGTGCACGATCTCGTCGGGGGCTACAAGGCTTGGCTGGCGGCGAAGCTTCCGACCCAGGTCTGAACAAGCGCTCCCTTCGTCACCCACCTCGGATGCCTTCCATGCTCTCCTTCCCGGCCGTCATCGATGTCACTTTCGCCTCGCTCCCCCCGGCGTGGACGGTGTTTCAATCGATGGCGGCTGGGGGCGTCGTGGGGCTCTCCCTCGGGCTCACCGGCGGCGGGGGAGCGATTTTCGCCGTGCCACTCCTCGTCTATGTCGTCGGAGTCGATCCGACGACGGCCGTCAGCATCTCGCTGGTGACCGTCGCCGTCACGGCCCTCGTCGGCGCGGTCGAGCGGTGGCGGTACGGCCAGGTGGAGGTGTCGAGTGGCCTCCTCTTCGCCGGCGCCGGAATGCTCACCGCGCCGTTGGGGAGTTGGCTCGGCGGCCGCATGCCCCCGCGGATGCTCCTGGCCTCGTTCGCCTGCCTGATGCTCGTGATCGCCGTGCGGATGTGGCGGAAGGCCGCCGAGACCGGCGAGCGGATGCCCGCGTCGGTGTTCTGCGCGGGAGTGGGGCCGACCTGCAGCCGCGACTCCAGCGGCCGACTGCGGATGACCGCACGCTGCGTTGTCCTCCTCCTGCTCGTGGGCCTCGTCGTCGGGCTGCTCTCGGGGCTGTTCGGCGTCGGCGGGGGCTTTCTCATCGTTCCGGCGCTCGTGGCCTTCGCCACGATGGAGGTGCCGCGGGCGGTGGGGACCTCGCTGTTTGTGATGACGCTCGTCGGGGCGTCGGCGATCGCTTCCCAACTCGCTTCCGGCCGGTCGATCCCTCCCGACATCACGGCCTGCTTCGTGGCCGGAAGCATCCCGGCCCTTCTCGTGGGCTCGCGGATCGGAAGACGCCTGACCGGCCCCACGCTCGCCCGGGTGTTCGCCGTGGCGATCCTCCTTGTGGCGAGCTACGTGATCGCGATGACGGCGATCGGTGTTCGTTGAGACGCCGGCCTGGGGGCGATCACGGCCGGCGGAAGCGGAGGAGGTAGTTCTCCTTGAAGGATTCCACCGGCACCTCCTCGAGGAACTCGAAGCCAGCGTCCTCGATCTCCCCCTTCACCGTCTCCTTGCCCGCGCGAACGTGCGTCAGGAGCCATTCCCGGGAATGACCGGGGATGCGGTCGAAGTCGACGACCACGAGCTGGCCGCCCGGTGCGAGCGCGGCATGGATCGAGGCGAGCATCGCCGGATACTGCTCGAAGTGGTGGTAGGCGTCGCAGACGAACGCGTGCGTCACGCTGCCCGGCGGGAGCCCTGTCGATTCGGCGGAGGAGCGGACGACGGCCACGTTGTCGAGCCGCTCGTCTTTCACGCGGCGGTCGATGAAATCGACCAGCCGCGGGGAGATGTCGACGGCGTAGACACGCCCCGCCGCGCCGACGGCCGCTGAGAACGGCCGCAGGTAGAGTCCGGTGCCGCTGCCGATGTCGGCGATCCGGTCGCCTGGCTCGAGGGCCACCGCGGCGAGGATCGCCTCACGGGCCGCGAACACCTCCCGGCTCTCGATCTCGAACTTCGCTACCCAGGCATCGGGGTCGAGCGCGGGATCGAGGAAATCGCGGTTGATGGTGTCTGCCGCAGCCGCCGGCCTGTCGGGGGGCGGCGCGACCTGCGCCTCGGCCGAGGGCGCCAACGCGATTCCCGCCCAGCAGATGAGCCCGATGACCGACCTCCGCGACAGCCGCTGTCGACAAAGCCACCGCAACGGGGTCGCTTCCGTTGGACTTCGGCCGGGCTGATCGTGGTGTACCTGAGGGATCGTGTGCATGGGTCGCCGTGCGAAAAGCGTGGGACGTGCGGGGAACACCAGCCGTCGGGGATTGAACTCGGGGCGTCGGTGCGAGGCCGTCACGCCACGCCGTGCTTCTTGAACCATGCCAGGAGCCGCTTCCAGCCATCGGCGGCCTGCTCTTCCCGGTAGGAGGGGCGGTAGTCGGCGTAGAAGCCGTGGGGGGTGTCGGGATAGAGAACGATCTCCGCGGGTTTCTCTGCTTCGGCGAGCTTCTTCTGCATCGCTGCCACGAGGTCGTTGGGAATCCCTTGATCGGCGCCACCGTAAAGCCCCAGCACCGGGCTCCCGAGCTTGGCGACGAGGTCGATCGGATTGGCGGGATGGAGGTCGTCCTTGGCGGCATCGAGCCGGCCATACCAGGCGACGCCCGCCTTGAGGCGGGGACTGTGAGCGGCGTAGAGCCACACGATCCGTCCCCCCCAGCAGAAGCCGGTGACGCCGAGCCTTTCCGTGTCGCCGCCATGCTTGCCGGCCCAGTCGACCGCGGCATCGAGATCGGCCATCACCTGCTTGTCGGGCACCTTCGAGACGACCTTCGAGATGATCTCGGAGAAGTCCTTGATCTGCGAGACATCCCCCTGCCGGGCGTAGAGTTCCGGCGCGATCGCCAGAAACCCGAGCTTCGCAAAGCGGCGGCAGATGTCCTTGATGTGCTCGTGGACGCCGAAGATCTCCTGGACGACAAGCACGGTGGGAAAAGGGCCGCCGCTGGCGGGGGCAGCGCGATAGGCAGGGATCGCGCCGTCGGCAGTGGGGATCTCCACTGCGCCGGCCTCGAGCCCGTCGGCGCTGGTCGTGATCGTCGCGGCCGAGACTGGCTGGACGGCGACGGCGAAGCCCGCGGAGAGCGCGGCCACCGCCTGGCGACGGGTGAGGTCGGTGGTGGCCACCACGGCCGGCTCGGTGACGGGGCGATCGGCGGGCATGGGAATCTCCTCGAGGAATGGCGGGGCGTCGTCTTGAAATCACCACGCCCCAGACGACCGCGTCGCCCGGGGGTGGCACTCACTTCTTTTCGAGATCGTGGTTGGTGATGTTGTCGCGGAAAGCCCGGGAGAAGGTCGGGTCTGGGGCGCCGATGAGCCGAGGGGGCGCGCCACTCGTCTGGATGAGCGTCTTGAGCGGACGTCGATCGACCCAGCCCGCCTCGCAGAGCGTGATCCCGGTGACTTCATCCGGGCCCCCCGAGGCGATCAGGGGCACGAGCGCATACCCGCTGCGATCGGGAAGGAGCCGATCGGCCTTCTGCGAATCCACCTGGAAGGGATCGAAGGGATCGTGTCGGAGGTCGGGGTCGTCGGTCTGGAGCGTGCTCAGCGGCGGCAGCCAGCCCGGCGCCCAGCGGAGGAACACGATCGGTCTCCCCCAGGCGTCGACAAACTCCGTCGCCCGGTCGTTGTCGGTGTCGCCGAGCTCATCGGAGCGGAATCCCTCGAGCGCGTCCGGTTCATACCCCGATCGTGACAGGATCATGTAAAGGCATTCGGCGGCGCCGTGCGTCTCCGTCTTTCCGGGCTTGTAGGAGAGGTAGGCCGGCAACGTCGAGAACGACGGCGTGTCGACGACGTCGGCCCAGCAGTCTGGCATCTCTTGGAGGAGGAGATCCCGCTTCGCCAAGAGCATGAGCCGCGCCGCCGAGGTCCGATCCTTGGCGTCGGCCACCGCGGCTACCCGGCGCGTCAGGTAGCTTTCGTACATCGGCCGGAGAACGGCGTCGATCTTGCGGATCGTACTCCGCGTCTTGTCGATCTTCGCCCGCAACCGGGCTCCGGCGAGCCCCGAGAGCGAGAGCGCCGCGAGGATTGCCACGATCACGATCACCGTGAGC
>CAJBCV010000472.1 GCA_903951635.1 uncultured Planctomycetaceae bacterium | reverse complement strand
GGCTTCGGCGCGTCGGGCCCCGCCCCGGCGCTCTACAAGCACTTCGGAATCACCCCCGAGGGCGTGGCCAACGCTGCGATCGAGTCGATCGGCTGAGCGTGTCACCCGCAGCGGAGAGAACCTTTCCCCCACCGCGTGAACCCGTCACGGTCGGACGCCGACACGGATCGCCGTCCGATCGGCGGCGGCCATGAACGCCCCTGTCGAATCGGAGAGGGGAAACCACGCCGACACGAGATCGTGGAACGGATAGCGGCGGTGGTGGGTTTCGAGGAACTCGACCGCGGCGACGAGATCTTCGGGCCGGTAGTTGTGCAGACCACGGAGGGTGAGGCACCGGCGGACGATCCCCTCGAGCGAAACCGGCGCATCCGGGGCCGGTGACACCGCCCCGACGAGGATCATCGTTCCCCCGACGCGCAACGTCGGCAGGGCCGCCAGAAAGCCGGCGTTCGTTCCCGACACCTCGATGACGGCATCGAGGCTTCCGGCAACGCCGGAAGCCAATTCGTCCGGATGAAACACGGCGGCAGCTCCGAACTTCGACGCCAATCGACGCCGGGCCTCGTCCGTTTCGGCAACGATCACCCGTGCCCCGCTCGCCGTCGCCATGGCGCACGCCGTGAGCCCCAGCATCCCGGCGCCCACAATTCCCAGATTCGCCCCGTTGAGATCACCACACGCCCTGATCGCGCCAGCCACCGTCGCCGTGGCACAGTTCGCCGGACAGGCCACGGTGATCGGCAAGGCTTCGTCGAGCACGACCACGCAGGTGCCCGGGGCCAAGAGGCAGTATTCCGCGAGCCCTCCGGTCAGAGCCCGGCGCCCGACCGCCTGCTCATGGCCGTACTTCAAGCCGACCACGCATTTCTGGGGATAGCCGCGCACACACGATGGGCAGACGCCGCACGCCGCGACGATCGCCCAGGTGACTCGACTCCCGACCTCGATCCGTCGGCCACGACGATCGAGCCGCGGACACCCCCGACCGCCGGCGACGATCTCCCCGATCAACTCATGCCCGAGCACGGTCGGGGTCGGACCCTGGCGCCGCCCCTCCCAGGTGTGCCGATCACTTCCGCAGATCGTCATCGCGATCACCCTCACCAGCCATTCCCCTTCGGCCGGCAGCGGGAGGGGAATGTCGCATGGCTCGAAGGTCTGCGGCACGCCGTCGAACAGGACGGCCCGACACATCGCCGGCAGGCTCATGGGGATGCGGTCTCCACGGATCCGCCGTCGATCGCCGTCATGCCCCGGTCACTCGGGGCATCGGCTCGCGTCCAAAACACGAAGTAGATCATCGCCCATACCAGCGACACCGTTAGCACACCCACCGCGCACCAGCAGAGGGGAATGAAAAAAGCGAGGCTGCCAGCCCCCTCCCTGCCAAAGAGCCGCAGGCCCAAGACAGCGACGTAGCCGAGATAGCCCAAGGCATCGGCGACGTAGAGAAGATAGCCGACATTGCCACGCTCGCGGGTGACGGCGAAAAAACGCTCGAAGACCGTGGTGTGGATGGCGACGTAGGGAAGGTACAGAGACAGTCCGATGAGGACCATGAACGACACCGGGGAGATGAGGGCGAGCCCCCGGGCTACAAGGGTCGCCGCCAGCAGCATCACACCCGCCATGCAGACCCCGAGCGAGGCAAGGAAGGCCAGCCGGTTGCCCCTGACGAGCACCGACAGGCCGTTGACGACGATCACCCCCAGAGCGACCCAGAACTCGGTGACCGTGTAGAGACGAGGCGGCACGTCGACCCCGAGCCCGGCCCAGAGTTGCGGGGCGAAGTCGGCCCGCACGCTCCGGAGGATCGTGACGACAAGGTAGACGACGACGATCAGCGACAGTCCGGTGGCATGACGGCGAAAGAGCGCCCGCCGCTCGCCCCGGTCGATCGCCCCGCGGACGCTCCGAGCGGCCCGGTCTTCCGGACACGGTGGCGGTGTCCAGGCGAGCACCGTCACGGCCACCGCCAGGGGCCCGGCGCACAGCGCCCCTGCCGCAGCGGGCATCCACATCTCCGACACCCCCTGCTCGAGCAACCACGCCCCGACGGTCTTCATCACGCCATCGGCGATGATGAAGCTCGTGCACAGACCGGCTGCCAGTGCCTCGGTCGACCGGCGCCCCTCCAGGAATCCGAAGACGAGCCCGAAGGTCATTCCAAGCGCCAATCCGTTGACGAACAATCCGACCGCTGCCCACGGTCGAGGAAGCCCTCCAAAGGCAACCAATCCCGCTTCGGCGAAGACGACCAATCCCACGAGCAGCGCGATCCGGCGGCGCGGCGGCACTTCGGCGACGACACGGATCCCGGCGAACTTCGAGAGCGTGTAGCCGGCGACCTGCGTGAGGACGATGAGTTCCTTGAAGCCGATCCCCCAGACACCGTCCGTGTCGTACGTGCCCGCCGTGAATGGCTTCCTGAAGCCATACACACAGAAATACGCGACGAACGCCGCCATCATGGCGACGACTTC
>CAJBCV010000471.1 GCA_903951635.1 uncultured Planctomycetaceae bacterium | reverse complement strand
GAAGTCGTCGGACTGATTCGAATCCTTGCCGCGGAACGTGAACCAACTGTCGCGCGTCGCCTGGAGAACGACCCGCTCCACCGGCTTTCCCTCGGCATCGAGGATGGCCAGATGGGCATCGAGCTTCGAGCCGGAGCGGGCGGCATTCACCTCGAGAAGGAGCGGCTCGCCACGCCGAGCGGTGAAGCGGACGAGATCGGCTTCGCCGGGGCTGTCGATCCGGCCGCTGACGGTCATCTCGGCGGTGGCCGGCACGGGCCCGGCCGCGGCCGGCGGCGCTTGGGCCATCGCCGCGGCGAGCGGCTCGAAGGAGGCTTCGACAAGCTCGAGGGAGCCATCCATCCGGCCGACGAGGAAGCCCCCTTGCGGCCGCGCGAGCAGCGCCGCGGCGACGTCGCTCTGCCGCGGCAGCGGCGCCGTGGCGGCGAGGTCGGGAAGCGTCCACGCCGAGAGCGTCCGATCCTCGGCGGCGGCAAGCAGCTGTTTGCCGTCGGCCGAGAGGGCGAGGGCCACGATCGGGCTCTCGTGCGCGAAGCGGGCGTGGAGCTGCGGGTTGAGCCCCGGCTCGTCGAGGGTGACGAGCTTCCAGAGATGGATCCTCTTGTCGCGACCGGCGGCGACGAGATGACCCCCGTCGGGGGTGAAGCGGACGGCGCGGACCTCCCCCTGCGGTTCTTTCAGCGTATCGAGGCGGACGCCGTCGCTCGTCCGCCACAGCTTCACCGTCTCGTCGGCGCTTGCCGAGGCGAGGAGCTTGCCGGTGGGATGCCAGGCGAGATCAAAGATGGCGCCGGTGTGGACGTCGATCGTGCGGACAAGCGCGCCTGTGGCGACGTTCCACAGCCGGATCGACCGGTCGTAGCCAGCGGTGGCCAGGAGCGTGCCGTCGGGGGAGAGCTCGGCGTCGTGGAGGAGATCGCGATGGCTGCCGAAGGACCGGACGAGCGCGCCTGTGGCAGCGTCGCGGAGCTGGGCCTCGCCGGCGAGCCCGGCGGTGCCGCCGGCAATCACCAGCTGCGTGCCATCAGGGGAGAAGTGCACGGCGTTGACGCGCCGCGGGAGATTCTCGAAAGGGACCGGTGGGGCGAGGCCGGCGAGGACGACGATCCCCGTTCCCGACGCGACGACGACGCGGCCGCCATCGGGGGATACGGCCAGCGCCGTCACCGGCTTGGGGCCCGCGGCGGCGGGAAACGTCGGGACGTCGAGCGATCGAAGGATCGAGGTGTCGGTGAGGGGAGCCGGGGCGCCGGCATGCACCCAGGCGGCGAGCGTCGCCTTCTCGGCGGCGGTCGGCTGCGGTTGATCGAGCGGCGGCATGTGATCGTCGCCGCTGGCCTCGAGGCGCTTGACCAACAGCGACGCTTGGGCGTCGCCGGCGGTGAAGGCCGGCCCCGAGGAGCCCCCCTTGGCGAGCGACGCGAAAGTCTCCATGGAGAGATCACCGGCGGCATCGCCGTCGTGGTGGCAGCCGGCGCAGCGCGTGCGGAGGATCGCGGCGACCTCGCGCTCGAACGACGGCGCGGCGGTGGCGGCAGTGGTCGCGATGCTCGCGAGGATTGCGGCAGCTGCAGCAGCGGGGAGGAATCGGGGGCTCATGGCAGGATCCTGACACAGGAGACGGCAGGAGACATCGGATCAACCACCCGCCGCAGGATGCGGCGGGCAAGGCAGTGGGCAAAAGCCAGGGATGGTTTTGCCCACGTGGAGTCAGTGTCGAAACAGGAACTCGCGGCTGGTCATGAGCGACCACCACAGATCTTCGATCGCAGCCCGCTTCTCTTCGGGGGGCACCGTCGCGAGCAGGTCGACGAGCGCTTTTCGCTCGGCGTCGGTCGGCCGGCGTGAGAGGCAGCTGATCCAAGCCTCGTCGACGATCTTCTCCGGGGAGGGATCGGTGGCGAGGAGCTGCGTTACCCGGCTCTCCTTCGCGGCGAGCTTGTCGTTGATCGTCGAGCCGTTGGCGAGATTGAGCACTTGGACGAGGCTCGGCTGATTCGAGCGCTCGCACTCGCAGGTGATGTCGCGGGCGTTGCGGCCGAAGACTTTGAGAAACGGATTCTTGACGGCGGAGTCGTGGAGCTGGAGGGCGCGGGTCCCTTCGGCGTAGCCGGTGACCTTCTCGGTCGAGCCGTCGTTGAGGGCCAGCTCCGAGAAGGTCTCGCGGACGCCGGTGACGTCAGCGATCGCATCGGAAAGGACCTCGGCCATGAGCCGGCGGGGATAGGCGCGGGCAAACCAGCGCCGGTCGTCGGCGTTGCCGGGGAGGGGTGTGCTCGAGCGGCGGTAGGTGTGCGACGTGAGGATCAGCCGCATCAGGCTCTTGAGGTCGTAGCGATGGTCGACCAAGTCGGCAGCCAGCGCCGCTAGGAGCGGCTCGTTGCCCGCCGGATTGCTGATGCGGAGATCGTCGACCGGCTCGACGAGGCCGACGGCGAAGAAGTTGGCCCACACTCGATTGACGATCGCGCGGGTGAAGTAGGGGTTGTCGGGCGCGGTGAGCCAGGCAGCGAGGGCCTCGCGGCGGTCGCCGACGGCGGCCAGCGGCAACGGCTGGCCGTCGAGCGGCGCCGGCGGCTGGGGCTTGCCGGTCCGCGGTTGGAGGAGCTCGCCGGCATCCTCGACAAACAGCGTCCGCTGGCCGTCACCGCCGCGCGAGTCGCCGCCCCAGCCCTTGGCGCGGACGCGCGAGAAGAGGTTGGCGAAAGCGTAGTACTGGTCGTTGGTCCATTTCTCGAGGGGATGATTGTGGCACTTCGCGCAGCCGATCGAGAGGCCCAAGAAAGCCTGGCTCGTGTTCTCGGCCATCGTCTCCGGATCTTGGTGGACGGCGAAGAAGTTCGTGGCGCCGTTGTCGAGGCTCGAGCCGCTGGCGGTGACGACGTCGCGGACGAACTGGTCCCAGGGGACGTTGGCGGCCACCCGGTCGCGGATCCAGCGGTAGTAGGCATCGACTGCCTGCGGGCGGAGCTTCGATCCGGTGACGAGGAGGATGTCGCTCCATTTATAGGACCAGTAGTCGACGAACTCGGGGCGGGCCAGGAGCAGCTCGACGAGCCGCTCGTGCTTCCCCGGGGAGGCGTCGGCGAGGAACGCGCGGACCTCCTCGGGGGTCGGGAGCCGGCCGATCGTGTCGAGGAAGGCGCGGCGGATGAAGGTGGCGTCGTCGCAGGGGGGGGAGGGCTCGAGGTGGAGCTGCTCGAGCTGGGCGAGGACGAGGGTGTCGATGACGTTGGCCCGCGGGGCGGCGGCGAACGTCGCGGCAGGGATGTCGTTGGGGAAGGGGGCGACGACGCGGGCGACGCCGATCCGCGAGGAGAACCAAGCGGTGACGGCCCCGGCACCGTGGCCGATGGCGGTCACCGTGCCCGTGAGCTCGGCCGGCGCGGCCGGATCGACGGTGGCCACCGCTTCATCGGTGGAGGCAAATCGGGCCCAGCGGGTGACGTCGCGCGACGAGCCGTCGGAGTAGCGGGCGGTGACGGTGACCCGGGCAGAGGCATTTTTTTCAAGGATCAATTCCGACGGGGAGACGTCGATCCCAGCGAGGGTCTTTTCGTCGGCGGAGGGGCCGGGGCAGCCGGCGGAGATCCAGGTAGCGAGGAGCGCGTAGTCGGGGCTCGTGGGGTCGAGGCGGAGGCCTCCTTTGTGGGCGACGGCCATCGTTGGCTTGGTGAGGAGGAGGCTCGCGCCGGGGGCGCTTTCGTCGACGCGGCGGCCGAGGGCCTCGCGGGTGATGGCGAGGTGGTCGGATTGAGGGTCGTAGCCGAACAGCGAGAGGCGAAAGCCCCCCTTGCCGGCGAGGGCCCCGTGGCAGCCGCCGGTGTTGCAGCCGGCCTTGGAGAGGATCGGGATGACGTCGAGGGCGAAGCTCGGTGTGTCGGCGCGGGCGGTGGCCGCAAGGAGGGCGACGGCGGCGAGAAGGGGGAGAAGAATGTTGTTCATGAAGTCGGTGCCGCGCGTTGATACGGAGAGGAAGCTGTGTCGGTCTGCCTCACTGTCGCGGCCCCACCGGGGCCGCGCGTGGATACAGAGAGGAACACTAAAAAAGTTCGGAGATGGGGGCGGTGCCGAAGTCGGAGAGGGGGAAGGGGCGGCCGGCGGGGCCGGGGAGGAGGGTGGTGTGGTCGAGGCCGAGGGCGTGGAAGATGGTGGCGACGATGTCGCCGGGGGCGACGGGGCGTTCGGCGGGGAAGCCGCCGATGGTGTCGCTCTTTCCTACGACCCGTCCTCCCTGAACGCCGCCGCCGGCGAAGGAGCAGGTGAAGCAGCCGGGCCAGTGGTCGCGGCCGCCGGCGGGGTTGACCTTGGGGGTGCGGCCGAACTCGGCGAGCGTGGTGACGAGCGTGTCGTCGAGGTGTCCGCGGTCGTGGAGATCTTCGAGGAGGGTGGCGTAGGCCTGGTCGTACATCGGGCAGACGATGTTCTTCATCCCTTCGATCGAGGTGAAGGGCTTCGAGCCGTGGATGTCCCAGGTGATCTCGTCGAAGACGGTGAGGAAGGTGTTGATGGTGACGAACCGAACCCCGGCTTCGACCAAGCGGCGGGCGAGGAGGCAGCACTGTCCGAAGCGGTTCATTCCGTAGCGTTCGCGGACGGCGGCTGGCTCTTGGGAGAGATCGAAGGCGGCCCGGGCCTCGGGGCTGGTCATCATCCGATAGGCGGCTTGGAAGGAGTCGTCGAGGAGGCGGGCATCTTCGCTGGCCTCGAACTCCCGCACGGCGGCCTCGACCGTGTCGCGCATCTTCCGGCGGCGGTCGAGGCGGGCGACGCTGATCTGATCGGGGGGGAGGAGATCGGGGACCTTGAAATTGGGCTGGGAGGGATCGGCCATGAGGGCGAAGGGATCGTGGGCCTTGCCGAGGAAGCCGCCAGCCTGGCCGTTGGGGAGATTGCCGCCGCCGCGGCCCATCAGCTGGGGGAGGACGACGAACGGGGGGAGGTCGGTGCGGCGGCCGAGGAGGTGGGAGACGACGGCGCCGGCGTGGGGGGAATTGATGCCACCGGTAAAGCGGCGGCCGGTCTGCATCATCTGCCAGCCGGCGTCGTGGACGGCGGCCCCGTCGTGGTGGCAGGAACGCACGAGGGAGAACTTGTCGGCGACCGCGGCATGGCGGGGGAGGAGTTCGGAGACCTCGAAGGCCTCGGTCTTCGTGCGGATCGGCTGGAACGGTCCGCGGACCTCGGAAGTCGCCTCCGGCTTCATGTCCCAGAGGTCGAGGTGGCTCGGGGCCCCGAGGTTGAAGATCATGATGCAGGAACGCTTCTCATGGCCGGGGCGGACGCCCCCTTCGGCCGCGGCTCGCACCAGTTGCGGGAGGGAGAGGCCGACGCAAGAGAGGGCGCCGACATGGAGAAAATCGCGCCGGGAGGGGCCGTGACAGAGGCTTGCCCGGTGTGGAACGCGGAACTCGAACATCGTCGTTGTCTCCCTGGTGCTCTTCGCCAACAACGCCAACGGCGTGAGTCGTGCGATCCCCGCTTCCTCGTCCCCCACGACGCCGTTCATCGTACCGCCCCGGCCAACGCTGTGGCAGCCTCTCGAGGAGACCCTGTCACTGGGGGGCTCGGTGTGGGATGATGGAAATCGAGGCCGGCGGGAGTGATCCGGCACTTGAGTGGACACGTCCGGGGAGGTGCGGCATGGCAGATCTGGTGGGCTTGTTCGGGCAGGTGGCCGGAGGGAACGGGGCGATTGCGTGGATCGTCCTCGGCGTGATCGCGGCGGCGGTCATCGGGGGCATCCTCCTCTACAACCAACTCGTGGCGATGGAAGTTCGCTGCGACAACGCCTGGAGCGACATCGACGTCCAGCTGAAGCGCCGCCACGACCTGATCCCCAACATCGTCGAGGCGGTGAAGGGGTATGTCGGCTATGAGAAGGGGACGCTCGAAGCGGTGGTCAGCGCCCGCGCCAAGGCGATGTCCGGGGGATCGGCTGCGGAGACCGCGGCCGCGGAAAACGCCCTGACGGGCACGCTCAAGAGCCTGTTTGCGCTCGCCGAGTCGTATCCGCAACTCCGCGGCAGCGAGCAATTCACCGGCCTCCAGCAATCGCTCTCGTCGATCGAGGAGGCCCTCCAAGGGGCCCGTCGCTATTACAACGCCTCGGTCCGCGAGTTGAACACCTCGGTGCGGATGTTCCCCTGGAATCTCCTCGCCGGCGTTGCCGGGGCTCGTCCCCGGGAGTTTTTCGAGATCAGCGACGCGGCCGAACGGGCGGTGCCGAGCGTGAAGATGTCGTGATCGGGCGCGGAGGCGAGTCATTCATGATGGGGCTGCTCGGCCGGCTATCGCGCGGGGCTGTGGGTGGGGCGTGGCTTGTTCTCCTTCTCCTTGCGATGCTGCTTGCTCCGGCGGCGGAGGCGCAGGAGCGGTCGATCGCCATCGAGGATTTCGATGCCGCGATCACGGTCATGGAGTCGGGGGGCGTCGAGGTCGCCGAGACGATCCGGCTCCGCTTCAGCGGATCGTGGAACGGGATCCACCGGCGGATCCCGGTACGATACGTCAATGATCGCGGCGAGAACTACGGCCTGCGGTTGACGCTCGTCGGCGTCACCGACGAGGCGGGGAAGCGGCTCGAGGTGTCGCGGTCGCGGCAGCGCCATGAGGACGACCTCAAGATCTGGGTGCCGGGGGCAGCCGATGCCGTCCGCACCGTGGTCATCCGCTATTCAGTCGGCAGGGCGCTGAAGTTCTTCGACGACCACGACGAGTTTTATTGGAACGTCACCGGGGACGAATGGCCCTATCCCATCGGGGTCGCGCGGGCCCGGATCAGTCTGCCGGGGGCCGTCGAGAACATCCGCGTCAACGCCTTCACCGGCGGCTACCGGTCGACGGAACGGTCGGTGGCCATCACCGTCGACGGCCAGACGCATGCCCCCGAGGATGCGTTTGCGGCGGCCGGTGAATCGCTGCCGCCGCCAGCTGGCGCGGGGCATGACGTCGAGGTGTCGTCGACCCGCGCGCTTGGCATCCGTGAGGGGCTCACCGTCGCGGTGGCCTGGAATCCCGGGGTGGTGCGTCGCCCGACGGCGCTCGAGGCCCGGCTGGCGTGGTTTCGCGACAACGCCGGGGCGCTGATGCTCTCGGGGCTCGTAGCCCTGATTCCGCTGGCGACGTTCGGTGCCATGCTCCGCCATTGGTGGCGGGTGGGGCGCGATCCACGGCCGGGGCCGGTGGTGGTGCAGTACGAGCCGCCGGCGGGGCTGGGGCCGGCCGAGGTGGGGACGCTCGTCGACAACTCCCCCGATCAACGCGACCTCATGGCCCTCCTCGTCGACTGCGCGGTCAAGGGGGTGATCCGGATCCGCGAGACCGCGCCGGCGGGGTGGTTTCAGTCGCCCAAATACGCCTTTGACCTCCTCGTCCCTTCGCAGGACTGGAAGGACATCACCCCAGCGGCCGCGGCTCTGCTCGGTGGGATGTTCACGATGACGTCGGGGAAGTGGGCCGACCTGTCGGGGGTTGTCTGTTCGGTGACCTCCAACGAGCTTGCCAACCGCTTCTATACCCACCTCCCCGGGATCAAGGGGGCGATCTTTGGAAGCCTCGTCAAAGAGGGGCACTACTCCGAGCGGCCCGATCATGTCCTGGTGCAGTATCTCGTCGCGGCCCCGGTGGCGGGGGTGGCGGTGGCCGGGAGCCTCGTCGGGCTCAACAAGCTCGCCTGGCAACTGCCGAGCGAACTGGTGATCCCGCAGGCGATCCTCTCCGGCGTGCTCACGGCCGTGATCCTCGCCGTTTTCGCGACGATCATGCCGGCCCGGACGGCCAAGGGGGGGGCGGCGAGGACAGCGATTCTCGGGTTTCAGGAGTTTCTCTCCAAGGTCGACGCCCACCGGCTCTCCACCCTCCCGATGACCCCCGAGCTGTTCGAGCGGTTTCTCCCCTACGCGATGGCCCTGGGGGTGGAGGGGCGGTGGGCGAAGGCTTTCGAGGGGATCTGCCAGGAGCCGCCACAGTGGTACACCGGCAGCGGCCCGGTGGGGCATTTTCAGCCCTACGGCCTGACGCAGAGCCTCGGTCAGATGGGGCAGGTGACCTCCCAGGCGATGACGTCGGGACCCCGATCGAGCGAAGGATCGGGGTTCGGCGGCGGGGATGGAGGGGGCTTTTCAGGGGGTGGGGGCTTTTCCGGAGGGGGCTTCGGCGGCGGGGGGGGCGAGGGGTTTTGACGGCGGGCCGGAAAGGCCCCTGCCAGAGCCTCCGCGGGCTGCCGCCAAAATTGGGGTGGCTGGTCACCCTCGCGGCAGGTTTTTGTCGACGGTTTCCCGGGGCCCGAGCCTTGCAAATGAGAGAAGGATTCAATTATGCTTTGACGATGTTTGGAGGGGGTTTCGTTTCCTGACCGTACGTCTATACCCATTTTTCCCAATCGTCCGCTCTGGACCCAAAATCTGGTCCCAAATCTGGAGCCACTGTTCTAGAGCCATTAGGAGCGTTTCCATGTCTCATCTTTCCCTTGGCGTGCGCCGTAAAGGCTTCACGCTCGTCGAACTGCTGGTGGTGATCGCCATCATCGGCACGCTCGTCGGTTTGCTTCTGCCTGCTGTCCAGTCTGCCCGCGAGTCGGCTCGCCGCTCGCAGTGCACCAACAACCTCAAGCAGATCGGACTCGCGCTGCAGAATCACCACGACACCAACCAGATGTTCCCGCAGAGCGTCGGCTGGGGTCCGTCCCCGTACGATTCGTACTACTTCTCGGACAAGGTCTATCTCCTTCCCTTCATCGAGCAGATGGGGATCGTGAAGAGCCTCAACCCGAAGGATGCCGGTGCGTACTTCCCCGGTTGGGCTGGTTACAACTCCGCCGGTTTGAGCGGCCGTATCCCGGCCTTCAACTGCCCTTCGAATCCGAACGCGATCAACGGTGGACAGGCCAACCACACCTACTCCATCAACAACGGCACGTCGTGGAGCCAGCACACGACCGCCGGTGGCGTGTACCAGGGGGAGCGTGACGGCCGTGTTCGCAGCAACGGCGTCGGTTCTTATCGCAACTACGAGAAGACCTACGGCACGCCCCCTGTGACGATGGCACAGATCACCGACGGCACGAGCAAGACGGCTGCCTACTCGGAGTTCGTGATCGAGCAGTGGAGTGGGAACGTCACCAACGATCCGAAGCTCTGGAAGTCGCAGGTTTATAGCTGGGCCGATGCCGGAAACTCGACGTCCGCCACGCGCCAAAACTGCTTGAACCAGACCGGCCTCAACGACGGCAACGGCGGACGCATCATGCGTGGCGGTGGCTGGTCGTGGTCGATGGCGGCTACCGGTTCGGCCTACTCCCACACGATGATGCCGAACGAGAAGAGCTGCCAGACGACCGACAGCGACTGGTGGGGGACGAACGTGCTGGCTGCCACCAGCGCACACACCGGCGGCGTGAACGTCGTCCGGGCCGATGGCTCGGTCGCCTTCTACACCGACGGCGTTGCCAACCAGGTTTGGTGGGCCCTCGGCACCCGCTCCGGCGGTGAGTCGGTCTCCGACGACAACTGATCCCATCCAGGGGTCTATGATTGTCCCGTAGCAAACAAGCGGCCGCCGGAGGGCGACTCCTCCGGCGGCCGCGGCTTTTTCCGGGGTGGCTCGAGTGCGGAAGCGGTGATCTCTGACGCTTCCGACGGACTTTCCAGCGGGAGGCTTGCGGTGGCGATGACGTCAGCGGAAGCGAACCTTCCTGAGGAGCACGGGAGCAGGGGACCTCGGTCGTCCGCTCGGCGTTTCTCCTTGGTGCGTGCGACCCTGTGGGCCGGTGGGCTCGTGCTGGCTCTGGCCGGCGCAGGGATTCTGTGGAGCCAGCGCGGGCTGGGCGAGGCCCGGCTGCGTGCCAAGCACGGGCTGTGGAGTGAAGTCCACGCGCCGATCGAACGCTATCTGCGGATCCACCCTGGCAGCGCCGAGGCAAACCTCCTCTGCGCCGAGGCCTTTGTCAAAGACGACGCCCTGCCGCTCAACGATCGGATCGGCGGGGCGGTGGCCCATTTGCGCGCGATCCCCGACGAGGCTCCGCAGGCAGTCGAGGCCCGCTTGGCCGAGGCCAGGGTGCATCTGTTTCTCAACTACAGCCCCGCCGTGGCGGAGTTGGCGATGCGTCGGGCGCTGAAACTCGACCCCGAAGACGGCGACGCCAACTATCTGATGTGGAAGCTCCTCGACCTCACCCGGCGAAACGAAGAGGTGGAGCCCTACTTCTGGAAGGTGCTCGCAGCCCGGCCGGAGGCGCAGCGGGCGCTCGTGCTTCGCGACTGGTATCTGAGCCAGTTTTATCCGCTCACCTCGACCTCCGAGCTCGACCGGATGATGGCGTTTCGGATTTCGCCGGTCGATGATGCAACGGTCGTGGAATCGAACCGGCTCCTCCGCTTCCGCGGCTCGGATCCCGATTCACCCCTCTGCAATGCGGCCATGGCCCGGTGGTTTCGCACCCAGGGGGATTTGCCGTTCGCGCTCGAACTCCTCGACAAGACCCCGCCGGCGGAGAGTTCCGACGGGCTTTGGGAGCCTTTCTTTCGCGGCACGTTGCTCGATGTGCTCCTCGACATGGGGGACATCGACCGGGCCGGGGAGGAGTTTGACCGTTGGCCGCCCGGCGACCGGGGGCGCGATTATCTCCTCTCCTGCGGCCGTGTCCTCCAGGATGCCCGCGACGATCCGGCCGGGGCCGCGGCGGCGTATGCGGAGTCGCTTGCCGCCTGGCCTGGGCCGATCGACTGGCGGACGATGAACCGGGCCGCCAATTGCCTGGCTCGGGCGGGAGATCAGGAGGGGGCGACGGCGATGCGGACGCGCGCCGCGGCGCTCGAGGCGCTCATGGACGACAAGGTCCACGATCGCTTGCGGATCGTGCTCGGGCAACTCGATAATCCCGAAGTGCTCCGGGAGGTCGTCGACTTCTATCGGAACATCGGCCGGCCGGAGGAAGCCGAGGCCTGGAGCCGCTACATTGGACTTCTGGGACGGCAGCCGAGCGAAGACGAGAACGCGGCTGACGCTCCGCCCGCCATCGGCGGATAACCGAACGTGTGTCTTGGATTGGCTCGTTTCCTCCTTCAACGAAGAGGTGCTTTGATGGTGCGCTGTGCTGGATTGGTCGGACTGATGATGCTGACGTTCGCGGTCGCTGGCTGCGGTGGTGCGGTCAAGGAGATCGCCCCGGTGAAGGAAGAGGCCAAGGCGCAGGGCGACCCGAAGGCCAGGGCGATGCAGGGGATGCCCGAAGAGATGCGGAAGAAGATGGAAGCGAAGAAGTAGTCGCCAGCCCCGTCAGAACTGCTTCACGGGTACTCGTTCGAGCGCGGGGAGCGGTCCGTTTCCGAGGACCGCTTCCCGCAGTTCGGTCACGAACGGGTCTTCGTCGTCGGTGCGTTTGATGCCGTTGATCAGGTCGGCGGCCTGGGCCATGTTGCCGAGGGTCGCGAACTTGTGGGCCCTGACGACCTGCGCCCAGTAGGAGTTCGGGGAGCTGGCCATGACCTGCTCGAGCGAGGCGATCAGTTGCTGACGGTCTCGGAGGACGTCCGCCTTTGCCTTCCAAAGGGCGAAGGCGGCGTCGTCTTTCTCGAGGGCCGCAAGTCGCTGGAAGAGATAGGCCGATTCGAAGCGCTGCTCGGCGAGTGTCTCGAGCGGGGCGATCCAGTCCCGGGCCGCGGCGGCATCGCCGGCCGCGAGCGCCAGATTGGCAAGCTCCTCACGCGGCGTGACGCCGGCCGGATCGAGCTCGATGGCGGCGTTCCAGTTCCGCCGCGCCGCCTCGACGTCGCCGGTGCGGGCGAGGGCCTTGCCGAGGAGGTGGTGAGTGGCGGCGGTCGGCCCGGCAGCGAGGCTTTTCTCGAAAAGCGGGATCGCCTCGGCGTCGCGCCCCTGATTGAGGAGGAGCGACGCGTACTGCTCGAAGAACTCCTCCGGCGGCAGTTGGAGGCCGAGGCCATCGGGGGCCAATGCTTCGGCACGCTGGTAGGCGAGGATCGCCTCGTCCGCATTGCCGCGGTCGGCTTCGATCGCCCCGATGAGGATGTTGCCGCGAGCGCCCTGTCCGGGCAGAGCGGTGAAGCGTTCGGCGCTTTCGACGGCCTCTGCGAGGAGCCCCAGACGCGTGCGGCAGGTGGTCAGCTCGTAGAGGGTATCGGCGTCGGCCTGGTTCAGCCGGAGTGCCTGCTCGAGGAGGGGGGCGGCCCGCGACCACTCGGCTTTGAGGATGTGGGCCCGTGCCCAGGCGCGAAGCTCGTCGGTCGTG
>CAJBCV010000470.1 GCA_903951635.1 uncultured Planctomycetaceae bacterium | reverse complement strand
TCCCACACGCCCTCACGGGAAAGGCCTCGGCTGTGCAATGCCAGCCTCGGTCTCGTGCAGCTGCCTCCGGCTTCTGGTTGCCTCCAATGGGCCCCATGAAGGACTCTCACCTTCGGTCAGTCATCCATGCCCAACGCACCGTTCGCCCTCCGGGCTTCGCTGACCGGCGAGGCCGGCTCTCGGAGCACGGGCGACCCCTCGCTGGCGAGCTGTTGGGGAGAGAGGGGGCGAGAAATCGGGTTTTTGGGTACCCGTGGTCGCCCTGATAGCTCGAAAGAGGGGGTTCTCGATTGAAAGTTGTGTGGACGATTCATGTCGAGACGACTATCATGACGACATGACCAAGGTGAAGCCCTCCACACGCCGCCGAGCCGAGGATCGGGAAGCCGCGCAGCCGCGTCGGTTCGATTCCCTCGAGCAGGAGGCCTACCTCAACCTGTGGCGCACCTACGATCGCCTCAAGGCGCTCGAAGAAGGGGTGTTTGCCGAGTTCGACCTTTCGGCCCAGCAGTACAACGCTCTCCGCCTCCTCCGCGATGCGGCTCCGGAAGCGCTCCCCACGCTCGTCCTCGCGGCCCGGCTCGTCTCGCGGGCCCCTGACATCACGCGACTGGTCGACCGGCTCGAAGCCCGGTCGCTTGTCCGCCGTGAGCGCCTCGCCCACAACCGACGCGTCGTGCGGATCGCGATCACCGCCGAGGGAGACGCGCTCCTCGAGCAGATGGCCGAGCGGGTCGTCGACTGTGGCACGCAGCAACTCGGTCACCTCCCCGCCGCCGAGTTGGCAACGCTCATCGATCTCCTCAAAGCCGCGCGGCGGCCGCACGAAGCGGCTGACGCGGCGGTTGCGACCGCCGAATCCCCCAGCCAGTAACAGCCGCCCCTTTCTCCGGTCTCCGGTTCTCCTTCCACGCAATTTCAGGAGTCGACCGATGGTCTCCCTCAACGGCAATCAGGCCACGACTAGCCCCCACGTCGTCGTCATCGGCGGTGGGCCGGCCGGCGCCACGACGTCGACGCTCCTGGCCAAGCAGGGGCACCGGGTGACGCTCTTCGAGCGCGAGACCTTCCCGCGCTACCACATCGGCGAATCGCTCATCCCGGAGACGTTCTGGGTCCTCGAGCGGCTCGGCGTCCTCCCGCAACTCCGCGAGAGTCGGTTTGTCCGCAAGGAGAGCGTGCAGTTCGTCACCGGCACGGGCAAACTCTCCGAGCCGTTCTATTTCCCCGATCACAAGGCCCATGAATCGTCGCGCACCTGGCAGGTGCTGCGGAGCGAGTTCGATTCGATGATGCTCGACAACGCCCGCGCTTCCGGCGTCGAGGTCCATGAGGGGGCCCGCGTTCTCGACGTCGTCTTCGAGGGGGGCCGGGCTGTCGGTGTGAACCTCGCTGCGGGGGAGGGAAAACGGTTCGTGGCGGCCGACGTCGTCGTCGACGCCGCCGGCATGGGGGGGCTGATCCAGGATCGGCTCGGATTGCGGCAGTGGGATCCCGACCTCAAGAAAGCGGCGCTGTGGACCTACTGGAAGGGGGCGAAGCGCGATGCCGGCCGGGATGGGGGGGCGACGCTCGTCATGCAACTCGACAACAAGCTCGGATGGTTTTGGTACATCCCTCTCCAGGACGACGTCGTGAGCGTCGGTGTCGTTGCTCCCTTCGACTATCTCTTCAAGAACCGGGCCACGAAGGATCATGAGGCACTCTACGCCGAAGAGGTCGCCCGCTGCCCCGGCGTGATCCCGCGCTTGGACGGCGCCGAACGCGTCGCCCCGTATCGCGCGGCGAAGGAGTATTCCTACCGCTCGCGGCAGGTCGCCGGGGATGGCTGGGTGCTCGTTGGCGATGCCTACGGCTTCCTCGACCCGCTCTATTCCTCGGGGATCCTCCTTGCCCTCCATTCCGGAGCGCTCGCCGCCGATGCGATCCACGAAGGGCTCGTCGCCGGCGACACCTCCGCGGCGCGGCTCGGCACCTGGGGGCCGGCGTTCAACGAGGGAATGGATCGGATGCGCCGACTCGTCTGTGAGTTTTACGACGGCTTCAATTTCGGGAAGTTCGTCCGCAAGCACCCCGATCTCAAGGGGCATATCACCGACATGCTCATCGGCGATCTCTTCAACGACCGCGTCGACGCGATCGTTGCCCCGATGGACGCGATGCGGGCCGAAGTGATGGCGATGATGCCCGCGGCTCCGGAGTGATTCACGCAGCCGGGCGGTCGTGTGAGCTGAATGTCATTCCGCCAACTCGGCAACGACCATGGCGTGGACGTCGAGTCTCGGCACGGTGACCACAGGTGCGTTTCCGCTTGAGTCGATGTCGAGCGGGAGGCCCCCCGGCTCGAGGTGAGCCCGCTTGATGGAAATGCCGGGGCGGAATGTCACCCGGATCCCGTGAATCGGCAGCGTCTCCTCGCGGAGAGGCACGTCATCGACCGGCAGGGCATGGCCACCGGTAGTGTTGATGTCGTTGAAGAGATGGACGACGAGCCGGTTGGCGTGGCGCTGCCGGCGGACGGTGGCGTGGACGCACATCGGCGCCTCGACCTCGACAGGCGCCGTTTCCCCCGCCGCCCATCGAATGGCGTTTGCGATCACGAGCCGCTCGTAGGGGTAGGGATACTGCCAACAGGCGGCATCGACGCCGGCCGCGAGATAGACGACGCGTCCCTTCCCGTGCCGCCGCGCCGTGACGGCCGGCAGCGGGGTGGCCGCCCCCTCGGGGAGGATCGTGGCGAGGATCTCGGTCCCTTCCCGTGGCGTCACCCGTACCGCCGGCCCCTTGAACGTCACCGGATCGGTGCCGACCCAGGCGGCGAGCTTCGCGTCGTCGAGGAAGAACGATCCCGGCGCGAACCGCCACTGGAAGACGCCGCGGCGCTTCTCGTGCCAGTCGGCCGGGAGTGACTTGGCGAAATTGACGTCGAGCGCGGCGGCGGCGTCTCCCGCGGTCGACGTGGCCGGCCCGCGGTGATCGACGCCGAGGAGCTCAGGCAACGCGAAGTTGCCGCGGGAATCGCCGGTGGCATCGCACAGCGAGGCATCGAGGCTGGCGACGAGCCCGCCCCCGTCGCGCACCCAGGCGTCGATCGCCGCCACCTGGGCGTCGTCGAGGCAGGCGGTGTTGGGGAGAATGAGCACCGCCTCGCCGGCGAGTGCTTCCGGCGTCAATTGCCAGTCCTCGACGACGGTGACGGGGAGATGGGATTCGGTCACCGCCCGGAACGTGCCGACGACATTGGCGAGGTAACGCTCCTCGACGAGCCCAGCCGAGCGGCCGTAGAACGCCTTCGTCGCGTCGCTCATCACGAGTGCTCCCCACGGCTCCGGCTCGGCGCGGATGAGCCACTCCCGCCGGTCGCGAACGGCATCGAGCGCGGCGAAGAGCTCTTGCTGCATTCGCGGTGGCTGGGCAACGGCCACGCTCGCCCCGCAGCCGT
The DNA here is from genome assembly GCA_903951635.1 of uncultured Planctomycetaceae bacterium. Classification (GTDB taxonomy): domain Bacteria; phylum Planctomycetota; class Planctomycetia; order Pirellulales; family UBA1268; genus QWOP01. The sequence continues at coordinate 1,812 of CAJBCV010000470.1, read as the reverse complement.
GCGTCAGGCAGAGCATCATCCGGCGGAAAATCTCGTGGCCGGGGAAGCTGTCCTTGCCGTACGGGTTGCCGTGGCTCATGAGGTAGGGCTCGCTGAAGGCGACGCGATGATTCGTCGTCGCCCACGCATAGGCGACGCCGAAGGCGGGGAGGATCGTGTTGCCCCGATTCGTCTCGTCGAGCCACAGCTCCTGATCGGGGGCATCGAACTGGAGATTCATCCGCGCCGGCATGTTTCGCGGCAACGAGAGAAAATGGCCGAATCGGCCGCCGTTGGTGGTCCAGGTGACCAGCGCCACCTCCGGCTTGATGCGCTTGAGTCGCTTCTGCGCCCGGACGACGAGATCCTCCATCCGCGCATCAGCCCAGGCCTGATAGCGGCGGAACGCCGGATCGTCGAGATTGGCCGCCGGGATCTCGGCCCCTGTCTCGGCCCGGTAGTTCTCCCGGCAGTGGGCACACCAGCAGCCGCCGCCATGGTGGAGGCCGTCGAAGCTGAAGGCGTCGACGTCCCGATGCTTCGTGAGAATCTCCTCGAGGACGGCGATGAAAAACTCCCCGTACGGTCCCAGCGGGCAGAGCATGCCGCCATGGCCGAACTTCTCCATGTCGACACTCGGGATCTCCCGGGTGTCGGTGGCGATCCGTCGCCAGTCGGGATGGGCCTGGTACACCTCCCCCTGGAGCGTGGGCGGATAGACCGCGAGGATCCGGACCCCGAGTCGCTTGTACTCGGCGATCTCCTCCTCGATCTTCCCCAGCGCCACGTGGGGGCTGCGCTTGTGGAGGAGTTGGCTGTCGTAATAGGGATAGAACGGATCGACGAAGTTCATCTCGCTGATCGTCACCCCGTGCCGCACCGCCTCTTCACGCTGCTCCCGGCTCATCCCCGAGAGCGTGTAGCCGACGCCCGTCGTCTCCCGCACCCAGGCCGGGATCTCGACTGGCGGCGGTGCCGGCTCGGCGCCGTCGAGGACTCCATGCCCGAGGCATCCCCAGAAGACGATTCCGACAAGCAGGATTAGGGGGCGCGGCATGAGGGGCTCTTCGGGATGCTGGTGAGGGTGCTTGTGCGAGGAGGCGGCGAATAGCGGCCAATCATCACTTGCCGGCCAAGCGGCGTCGATGGTTGCCCGTTCCGGCCGGGGGCCGGTATCCTGCCAGAATCAGCTCATGCCCCGAAACCAGCCAGCCGCCAGGGAGAAGCCTTCGATGGGAACGAACCCCAGAACGATTCTGTCCGCGGTCGCCACGGCCCTCGTCGCGGCGGTGTTCGTCCCCGGCTGTGAGCCCTCGAAGCCGAAGGCGATCTCGTCGACCACCCCCCCGATCGAGACCCGCAAGACGATCGGGAAGACGACCCAAAACATCATGCCGCTGGCCGACGCGCTCGCGCAGGGGGGCCAGCCCGCCGAGATGTCGATCACCGAAGGGGGCCTTGGAGCGATCAGTTCCGATGCCTACCGGACGAGCGTCGGCAAGATCGGGATCATGGCCGTCGAGCACCAGATGCAGCTGGTGGAGGCGGAGCATGGGCCGATGCCCATGGGATATGACGAGTTCATGACGCGCGTCATCGGCAAGGGGAAGCCCGACGGGATGCAACTGCCGATGCTCCCCTACTACCAGGAATGGGCTTACGACCCCGACACGAAAAAACTCGTCGTCGTCGAGTTCCCCCTCAAGAAGGAACAGCGGCAGCAGGAGACGACCGGGGCTTCGGGGCTGTGATGCGGCCAGCCTTGCCCACGATTCGGTTCTGACAGCGCTTGTGGCAGCTTCGGGGTCGCCCGTGTCCCGTCGCCGGACGCTC
>CAJBCV010000469.1 GCA_903951635.1 uncultured Planctomycetaceae bacterium | reverse complement strand
GGCCACCGCTTCGAGATACGCCACGAGATCGAGAAACTGCCCGCGGCTGGTGAGAAGGTTGGCAAGCCCGGCCGGCATGAGCGACACGGCGAGGTCGCTGCGATCGTCGATCGTGGCTTTGTCGATGACCAGCTCGGTGCCAGGTGACGTGGCGTCGCGAAGGATAAGCTCCGTCGCGGTCTCGCGAACGACCACCCCAGTCACACTCCGGCCGTCCTGATCGACGACTGTCACGCCCCGATACTCCGGGCGCACGACCTTCGAGGGCTCGAGGAGCGATTCGACGAGATGGCTGCGGAGCGCTGCTCCCTCCACCCCTTCAGGCATCTTTGCCAGATCGGGCCCCAGAGGGGCTTGCCCCGTGCCGGCGACATGGCACTTGAGGCAGGCCAGATGGGCGGCGTGGAAGACGAGAGAGCCGCGGCGGGCGTCGCCGCTGGCGGCAACGTCAGAGAGGAGCCGATCCCGTGGCTCGGCGAGGAGCGTCTCAGCGAGGCCCTGAGCGGCGGCCGGGGCCGCCGGCAGGCCGATTCCCACGAGGGCGACCACGGCCGCCGAAATGAAACAAACGCATGACTTCAAGCAGCGCACGGCAACGCCTCGCGGGGGTTTTTGAGTGTCAGCAGTTTAGCCCGCAGAGCGACGGGCAGCCGAGGAATCCCCTGCGAACGACCGAAAGCTCTCTGGCCCCGCCGCGGGCTCTGCCCTGCCCGCGGGCAGTCCGGCGGGAAGGCCTGCCGACCCCGCGACGGCGGTATGCTTGGGGCGGGGCATTGCTCGAGGCATCGCGCATCGGGAACAGGAGATCGACACCGATGGGGCCGCTGGGCGACAGAGACCTCGATCGATGAGCCACGTTGGATCGCGACATGGTGCCCTCTGGAACTCCAGGTACCGCCAACGCAGCTTTGTGAAAGGGTGCCTCACCGCCGCGATGGCGTCCGGAACGGTGGGGCTGAGGAAGGCGGGGCGTTCATGATCTGGCAGGATGTCGTCGTTCGGCTTCCGCTCGGGGACGAGGTGCTCGCGAGCGGGCTTGCGGCCGGATTTGGTGTCACCCCGGAGGCGGTCTTGGTTCACCGAGGTGCGGCCGACTTTCCGGAGCGGGGCGACGCAAAGATCGTTTGTGTGGTCTCAGAGCGTGCAGAGGGATTCAGGAGCGTCATGTCGCTGTACACGTTCCTCGATTCACACCTCGGCGATGATCCAGTGACGGTCGTCAAAAGATTCGCCCAGGCTGCGGGGACGGCGTGCCTTCTTTCGGACGACTCCCCCGATCCCTATTCGATGATCCTCATCGGCGCGACGGGCGAGGTCGTCAGGGTGAACATCGACGTGGAACTGTTGGACGCCAAGGGTGAGTATCACCTCAAGGATTAGTTGCCCCGCCGAGCGTATCCCGTCGTACAACGCAAGAGAGTCTTGGGGTGACGTCGCTGTTCTTCGAGGGCAGTTCTGATTCGAATCGCGGAGGCGGGGTTGAGCCTCAGTCAGGAGACACCCGTGCGTCTGATCACACCTGCCGAATACGGTTTTCTCTGCCGTGTGGCCAGAGCTGTGGGGAAGCCCCCTGATGACGTGGGGCTCTCCGCCGAGGCGCTGGTCGAACCGATGGCAGACGGCGGGATGGGGAGCCTCCGTTTTACCGATCCTGCGCGTGATGGCAGGGAACGGAGGCTCGGCGAAGTGTTTGCCGAGGGAGCGTTCACTGATCGCGATGGTGTGCCAGTGAGCTTCTCGGTCAATCTCGATGATCGCGGCAGGCTCTTCGAACTCGACCTCTGGCGCGTCGACTTCAAGCCGATTCAAAGCGTGCCTTCGGACGACGAGAGCGTGACGATAGCTTGAACGCCGGGGCGGTGCCCCTCGGCCGGCATGAGAATCGATCGCTGTCTGTCGCGAAGGCCGATTCCGTCCGCCGGCGAAGGCGCGACGGCCGCTGGACGCGTCAGACGTCGAACCGATTTGTTGACGCGGTTGAAAGCCTTTCCTATGGTAGACCCCTGGGGAGGGGATGAACCCGTTCCCGCGGGCCATGCCAAGGAGGTGTCCATGCGTTTTTCGAAGCGTCGAACTTCCCCCCCCCCCCGGCTGCGACCGGTATTGGTGATTGAAGCGCTCGAGCAGCGGGCGATGCTCGCTGGATTGGGGCCGGAGTCTTGGATCGCGGGTGGAATAGGCAGCCCGTTGGGCGGTGCCGCAGCGGTTTCGATGGGTGGAGCCATCCTCACCTGCTCGAGCCCCACGCCTGGCTCGTCTGACATCTCCCCCGCTTCAGCGGCAGGCGCCAGTGTCACGGCAACTGGCGGCGTTGTGTGGCTTCCGAGCACCGCGGGGTCCGGTGGGGGCAACTCGACGTCCAGTTCCTCTGGCGCCGTGAACACCAACGGCCCGGCGCTCTCGTCACAGGTCGGCGGCGGCTCTGGGGCTGGAGCACCGGCAACCAGCGCAGGCACCGGAAGCTCTGCTCAAGGCGGGAACGATCTCTGGCTCTCCTACGGCGCGGGATCTGGTGCGGGCACGTCGACGTTCAGCTCCACTGGCGCCGTGAACACCAACGGCCCGGCGCTCTCGTCGCAGATCGGCGGCGGGGGTTGTCTCGGGTCCCGGCGGGCTTTCGGTGGTGCTGATTGACTCTGCACAGCCGAGCAGAAATGGCTCGGGGAACTCACCGGGATCGACCGGATCAAACACGCTGACGCTCGCGGCGGACGATCCCCCGCCGCGGTTGACCCCGTTGGTGCTCCACTCTTCTGGGAATGACGGGCCAGGGCTCGTG